>JAYSFT010000066.1:0-14275 GCA_041913245.1 Rhodospirillaceae bacterium
CGACAGGCCGTCGGGCGCGCGCGTGCGGCGGAGGCGAGGATGGCGTTTCGGCGCTGGCCACGGCGGGGCACCAGAAAGTGCGAATTGTGTGATTGCGGGCCCGGATCGGGACCGCGCGGCCCTTGTGCCAGGGGCGTAAAACGATGGCAAGCGAAAGGAGGCGCGACAGCCTACGCCCCCCCTTCGGAGCGTAGCTGAAGCTATCGGTTTGTATCGGCTGGCTTGCCGAGCCGAAGCTCCCCCGGAGGGGGAGCGTAGGCTGGTGCGGTCGAGAAGACTCGAACTTCCACGGGTTGCCCCACAGCGACCTCAACGCTGCGCGTCTACCAATTCCGCCACGACCGCATCGTGTGGGGCGGATCGCGCCGCCCCGGAAAGGAGGCGGTGGAATACCAGATTGATTCGAGCCATGCAAGAAACGCGAAGCTCATTTTTGCGCGCCTTGTTTTACGGCCGCCAATGGGCCTAACTGGGCGCATGGACCCGTCTTTTCCGGTGGAACTGCGCATTTCCGAGGCCCCCGTCCCGTATCCGGAGGCGGTGGCTTTCATGGAGGAGCGCATCGCGGGGATCCGCGCCGGGACGGCCCGTGAGTGCGTCTGGTTCCTGGAGCATCCGCCGCTTTATACCGCCGGCACCAGCGCCAGGACAGCCGACCTCCTGGCGCCCAACCGCTTCCCGGTTTTCCCGGCGGGACGCGGCGGCGAGTACACCTATCACGGTCCCGGCCAGCGCGTGGCCTATGTGATGCTCGACCTCGGCCGCGCGAATTGGTGCGGCGGCGGCACCGACGTGCGCCGTTTCGTGCACAATCTGGAAGAGTGGCTGATCCGCGCGCTCGAAAGACTTGGCGTCGCGGGTGAACGGCGCGCGGGGCGCATCGGCATCTGGGTGAACCGCGGCGTGCGCGAGGACAAAATCGCCGCGCTGGGGATCCGCGTGCGCCACTGGATCACGTTCCATGGCGTCGCGCTCAACGTCGCGCCCGATCTCGAGCATTTCTCCGGCATCGTGCCTTGCGGGATCTCGGGGCACGGCGTGACGTCGCTGCGCGAGCTGGGGCACGCGACAAGCATGGCGGACGCCGACACCGCGCTGCGCGCCGCCTTCACCGACGTCTTCGGCGCGGCTCTCATCCCGGGGCGATGATCCCGGTCCGCGCGATCCGCCCCGCGATGAACTACCGCCGCTTTGTAGACAGCGCGCCGGAAGGCGTTACCTTTCCCGCTTCTCTTTGGACAGGAGATGCGTGATGCAAGTCGGCGATCTCATGACCCGTTCCGTGGAGCTCATATCGCCCTCGGATTCCATCCAGGAAGCCGCGCGGAAAATGGCGGACGAGGATTTCGGCGTGCTGCCGGTGGCCGAATTCGACCGCCTGGTCGGCGTCGTGACGGACCGCGACATCGTGACCCGCGCCGTCGCCTGGGGCCGCAGGCCCGACAAGACCTCCGTGCGCGACGTGATGTCGAAGGACGTCAGCTATGTCTTCGAGGACGATTCCAGCGACGAGGCGGCACGGAAAATGGCGCGCCTTCAAGTGAAGCGCCTGCCCGTTCTCAACCGTGAAAAGCGCCTGGTGGGAATCCTGTCGCTGGGCGACATGGCGACGATGCGCCTCACCCGCGCGGAAGCGGGCGAGGCCTTGAGCGCGATCTCGCGGCCCAACCAGAATACGCACGCGCATATCTAGGGGTCGGCGGTCGGGCGCTGCCGGAAATCTGAATAGATTTCGGCGCCGGTGACATCGGCTGAGTCCACCTGGGTGACGCGGGCCATCGGCGGGCCGGCGTGGCAGGCCGCGACCAGGGCCTCGATGGCTTCCCGGGCGCCCTGCACCTCGGCCTCGACCGTGCCGTCGTTGAGATTGCGCACCCAGCCCGCGAGGCCGAGCTTTCTGGCTTTCTGGGCGGTCCAGGCGCGGTAGCCCACGCCCTGGACGCGCCCGTAGATCCGCAGGCGAACCGTTTTGCGTTCCGGTTCCCCCGCCATGCGTCAGCCGAACTCGAGGATCATCTGATCGACGGCGAGCGACGCGCCGGCTTTCTCGTGGATCTTCTTCACGGTGGCGTCGCGTTCGGCCTTGAGGACGTTCTCCATCTTCATGGCCTCGACGATGGCGAGAGTCTCGCCCGCCTTCACGTCCTGGCCTTCCGTGACCGCCAGCGAGACCAAGAGGCCCGGCATCGGCGAGAGCAGGTACTTCGACAGGTCCGGCGGCGGCTTGTTCGGCATCAGACGCGCGAGTTCGGCCTCGCGCCGGGTGTACACGAGCACGTCGAGCTGGCTGCCGGCGTGGAACAGGCGGTAGCCGATGCCCTTGCGGTCCACCTGGATCGTCGCGGGCTTGCCGTCGATCATCGCCGTGAACAGCGGATGGCCCATGATCCAGTCGGTGGTCACGTCCACCGCCTTGTCGCCGACCCGGACCGTGCCGCCGGCGCCGGGAACCTCGGCCTCGATGTTGACCGGCGTCTCGGTGAACGTGCTGTCGGCGGTCCTGGTGAAGATCACCCAGTTGGACGGCACCTTGCGGCCGTGGCCGGGGATCTGCCCGGAGATGCCGGCGCTGCGTCGGGCGTAGCTATTGTGCACCAGCGCGGCGACCGCCAGGAGTTTGGAGGGATCGTCGGCGGGCAGGTCCTTGTCCGAGAAGCCTTGCGGATATTCCTCGGCGATGAAGTTGGTGGAGAGATCGCCGCTCTCGAACTTCTTCTTGCCGAGCACCGAGGCCAGGAACGGAATGTTGTGCGAGACGCCGCGGATGTAATAGGCGTCGAGGGCCGCGCGCATGTGGGCGGTGGCTTCCTTGCGGTCCTTGCCGTAACTGCACAGCTTGGCGATCATCGGGTCGTAGAACACGCTGATCTCGCCGCCTTCGTAGACGCCGGTGTCGACGCGCACATGCTTGTTCTCCGCGGGCGGAATGTAGCGCGTCAGGCGCCCCGTCGAGGGCAGGAAGTTGCGGTACGGGTCCTCGGCGTAGACGCGGGACTCAAGCGCCCAGCCGTTGATCTTCACGTCCTTCTGGGCGACGGGCAGTTTCTCGCCGTAAGCCACGCGGATCATGAGTTCCACGAGATCGAGGCCGGTGATGAGTTCCGTGACCGGATGCTCCACCTGGAGGCGGGTGTTCATCTCCAGGAAGTAGAAATTACGCCTGGTGTCGACGATGAACTCGACCGTCCCGGCGGAGACATAATTGACCGCTTTCGCAAGAGCCACAGCCTGCTCGCCCATGGCCTTGCGGGTCTTCTCGTCGAGGAACGGGCTCGGGGCTTCCTCGATGACTTTCTGGTGTCTTCGCTGAATCGAGCATTCGCGCTCGTTCAGGTACAGCGTGTTGCCGTGACGGTCGGCGATCACCTGGATCTCGATGTGGCGCGGCTGCTCGATGTACTTCTCGATGAACATACGATCGTCGCCGAAGGACGACTTGGCTTCCGACTGCGAGCGCTCGAAGCCTTCCTGGACCTCGGACTCGTCGCGGGCGATGCGCATGCCCTTGCCGCCGCCGCCGGCCGAGGCCTTGAGCATGACGGGATAGCCGATCTCGCCGGAGATCTTCTTGGCGTGGGCAACGTCCTTGATGACCCCGAGGAAGCCCGGCACGGTCGAGACCCCGGCCTTGTCGGCCAGCTTCTTGGACTCGATCTTGTCGCCCATGGCCTCGATGGCGTAGGCGTCCGGCCCGATGAAGGTGATCTTCGCGGCCGCCAATGCCTCTTGGAACTTCTTGTTCTCGGAGAGGAAGCCGTAACCCGGATGCACGGCCTCCGCCCCCGTCTTCTTGCAGGCATCCACGATGCGCTCGATGACGAGATAGCTCTTGGCCGTCGCGCTTTCGCCGATGTGCACGGCCTCGTCGGCCATCTCGACGTGGAGCGCGTTGCGGTCGGCGTCGGAATAGACCGCGACGGTCTTGATGCCCATTTTCTTACAGGTCTTGATGACGCGGCAGGCGATCTCGCCGCGGTTCGCGATCAGGATCTTCTTGAACATATGCGTGATCCCTAAAGCGGAATGTTGTCGTGCTTCTTCCAAGGATTCTTGAGGTCCTTGGTTTTGAGCATGGCGAGCGAGCGGCAGATGCGCCGGCGGGTGCCGTGCGGCATGATCACGTCGTCGATGAATCCGAGGTTGGCGGCGCGGAACGGATTGGCGAAGCGCGATTCATAGTCCTTGGTGCGCTCGGCGATCTTGGCAGGATCGCCGATATCCTGGCGGAAGATGATCTCCACCGCGCCCTTGGCGCCCATCACGGCGATCTCGGCCGTCGGCCAGGCGAAATTCACGTCGCCGCGGATATGCTTCGAGCTCATGACGTCGTAGGCCCCGCCATAGGCCTTGCGGGTGATGACGGTGACCTTCGGAACGGTGGCTTCGGCGTAGGCGAACAGGAGTTTCGCGCCGTGTTTGATGATGGCGTTGTATTCCTGGTTGGTGCCCGGCAGGAAGCCCGGCACGTCGACGAAGGTGACGATGGGGATGTTGAAACAGTCGCAGAAACGCACGAAGCGCGCCGCCTTGCGGCTGGAATCGATGTCGAGACAGCCGGCGAGCACCATCGGTTGGTTGGCGACCACGCCCACGGTCTGACCTTCCATGCGCCCGAAGCCGACGATCATGTTCTTGGCGAAATGTTCGCCGATCTCGAAGAAGTCGCCCTCGTCCACGACCTTCAGGATCAGTTCCTTCATGTCGTAGGGCTTGTTGGGATTGTCCGGGATCAGGGTGTCGAGGGAATAGTCGTCGCGGTCCGGCGGATCGATGGCGGCGAACACCGGCGGCTTCTCGCGGTTGCTGAGGGGCAGGAAGTCCATCAGGCGGCGGAGCTGAAGAAGCGCGTCCACGTCGTTCTCGAACGCGCCGTCGGCGACACCGGACTTCTGCGCGTGGGTCATCGCGCCGCCGAGCTGCTCCTGGGTGACGTTTTCGTGGGTGACGGTCTTCACCACGTCGGGGCCCGTCACGAACATGTAGGATGAATCTTTGACCATGAAGATGAAGTCGGTCATGGCCGGCGAGTACACCGCGCCGCCCGCGCACGGGCCCATGACGAGGCTGATCTGCGGCACCACGCCCGAGGCCAGCACGTTCTGAAGGAACACGTCGGCATAACCGGCCAGCGAAGCGACGCCTTCCTGAATACGCGCGCCGCCGGAATCATTGAGGCCGATCACGGGCGCGCCCACCTGAACGGCCTTCTCCATCACTTTCAGGATTTTCTTGGCGTGGCTCTCGGACAAGGAGCCGCCGAACACCGTGAAGTCCTGGCTGAACACGAACATCGGGCGGCCGTTGATGGTGCCGTAGCCGGTCACCACGCCGTCGCCGGGCACGCGCTGCTCGCCCATGCCGAAGTCCTCGCAGCGGTGCTCGACGAACATGTCCCATTCCTCGAAAGAACCCTCGTCGAACAGGAGTTCGATCCGCTCGCGCGCAGAAAGCTTGCCCTTGCCGTGCTGGGTCTCGATGCGCTTCGCGCCCCCGCCAAGGCGCGCGGCCGCGCGTTTTTGTTCAAGCTTCTGGATAATCTCGTGCATGTGATGTCCGATTTTGGAGCGTTGCGAGGATCACCGGCCCGGCGAGGATGGCGCCGGACGCCCGAAAGCCATAGCATAGGAAACCCGGGACTTTCATAAAAACTACGCGCAGAAACTGCGCATAAACCGCTGGATTTCAGCGAAAAAATTGCAAGCGGCGGGACCGGCCGTCCGGCCGGTCCGACGGGCTGGCGGGCGCCCCCTCTCCTCCCGTATAACCCGGACCATGACAGAACAGCCCCCCGCGAAACCCGCAGCCAAGCCTCCGGTCAATCAACTGCTCAAATTCGTCCTCGAGATGGGCCCCCTTCTGGTGTTCTTCCTGGTGAACAACCGGGCGGGCATTTTCATCGGGACCGGCGCCTTCATGGCCGCCACCGTCGTCGCGCTCGGCGCATCTTATATATTGATGCGCACGGTTCCGGTGATGCCGCTGGTCACGGCCTTCTTCGTGCTGATCTTCGGCGGCCTGACGATCTGGCTGGCCGACGATCTGTTCATCAAGTTGAAGCCGACGATCATCAACCTCTTGTTCGCCGCGATCCTGCTGTTCGGTGTCCTGACCGGACGCCTGTTCATCAAGCTCGTGCTTGAGGCCGCGTTCACGCTCACCGACCGCGGCTGGCGCCTCATCACCTGGGCGTGGATCGGCTTCTTCATTTTCCTGGCCGCGATCAACGAAATCGTCTGGCGCAACTTTTCAACGGACTTCTGGGTGAGCTTCAAGGTGTTCGGCGTCATGCCGCTCACCATCGCGTTCAGTTTCGCGATGATTCCCATCGTGCTGAAACATCAATTGCCCGAGGCGGCGGCGCGCGACGAAAAGCTAGACAGTCCGTGACTTTGTCTATTGAATGCCGCGCGCCGGGATTGTGATCGGAAGGTCCGGTTCCATTTTATTGTTCACCGGGGAATGTCCGTGACCGCCAAGAAATCCGCCGCGCGCGCCAAGGCGCCCGCGAAAAAGACCGCCGCGAAAAAAGCAGCCGTCAAGACCAGCCTGAAAACAAAGGCGAAAAGCAAGCCGACCGTGAAAATCGCGCGGCCGGCGATGGCGCGCGGCCGCCGCTAAACCGAGAGGGCGAGATAACGTTCGATGGCGGAGAGATCGCCGGCGATGCGCCGCCGGCGGTTGTGCGCCTCGCCGTCCTCGCCCCATTGCTCCGCCTGGTAGAGTTCGTCCAGAAAGGCCGCGTTGAAGCAATTCGCCGCGGTCACTTTTTTGTGAACGAGCGCGAAGGCCAAGGCCAGGGAGTGGGTGATCGACGCCGCCGCCTGGAAGGCGGTGAGTTCGCTGTCGCTCAGTCTTTCCAAAACCGCGCGCATCTTCGCCGCCGTACCGGGCGCCTGCGCCGCGGGCATCAAACCGTCCGTGGACGTCAATGCGATGCCGTGATCGCGCAGGAGCCAGTCGGCGACCGGCTGCCAGGCCGCGCGCTGGCGTTCCCGCAACTCCGCCGGGTGGCCGGCGCGATAACAAATCGAATCCGCATCGACAAAAACCAGCAGGCTGTCGATGACCGCATCCCGCTGCGGAGCGATGCGGTCGATCTCGGTCGCGAGCAGGCGCGTGAGCGGCATGGTCTCCGGGTCCACATGCGGATCCTGGGCCTCCCATTCCGCCGCGACGGCGTCCGCCAGAGGCTTTGTTTTGTACGAAAGCGGCCTGCGGAGAGGGGTCAGCGCCGGCTTGCCGTCGAGCAGGACGGCGAACAGGCCCGCGTCGCTCGCCGCCGACGCGGCGGTCCTGTAAACGCGGCGCGGTTTGGGGGGCGCGGTCTCGCGCACCCGCATCTCGAGCGGTTTTTGTCTGTCCATATGTCTTTACCGTCAGCCCTTACGGTAGGCGCGCGCCCGCGCGCAAAGGTCGCCGGTCTCGGCGGCTTGCGCCGCGCCGCCGGACTTCGATCCGATCCCGAACAGCGCGCCGATGCTGCCCAGACCGCTGCCGCCGCCCTTCGCGAGCGCGGAGCCGAGGCCGGCCACGCCTTTCACGACACCGGCCTGGTCGACGCCGACGCTCGGCGACGCCAGGGTGCCCGTGACTTTCACCGCCTGCGCCAGTTGATTGATCCCGCCGGCGATGCCGCTCGCGCCTTGGGTGCGGACATTGAGGTCCAGGCGCTCGTTGCCCAGATCGATCCGGCCGGTCGAGGTGATGGACATTTTATCCGTCACCAGCACCACGCTCTGGTTGGACTGCGCGACGCCGCCGGCGATCTGGAAGTTCACCACGCCGCAACGCGCCAGCGTGTAAGGGTCCTTGTTCGCGAACGGGTTGGCCATGTTCAGGACCTGAAGGATCACCCCGGCGCCGGGCACGTTCAGTGCGTCGTTGCGGATGCGGCTTTCGCCCATGCCCGCGACCAGCGATCCGTCGAGCGAGGCCATGATGTCGCGCATGGAATTGCCGGCCCCGCGCACATCGAGCGCCATGTCGAGCGGCCCTTGGGTGACGACCTCGCTTTTCTTGAACGTCTTCGCGAGAGCTTCGGCGCTGAAACCCTTGGCCTGGGCCTTGAGCGCCACCGTCTTGCCGTTCGCGTTCAAGCCCACGTCGGCGGACACCGTGCCGCCCGCGACGGCCATGGTCACGGGCGCGGCCGTCACGCGGCCTTGGCTGGCTTTCACGGGAACGGAAATGTCGGTGAATGCGACGCCGCTCGCGTTCGTCATCCTGCCGATCTTCAAGGTCACGTCCGCGTCCGCCGCGCCGAGGCCGTCCCACGGCAAGGGGTCGGCGGAGAACATGCGGCCGTCATTCGTCGCCGGGGCCGCGCCGCCAAACTTCGAGACATCGAGTTCCGGGATCGCGATCGTGCCCTTGGCGAAGGGGCGGCCCTCCACCATCTCCACCGTCACGTCCGAGCTGGCGGTCAGGCCGTAACCCGTCATTTCCAGTTTCGCCGGAAACGCCTTGTTCATCGCGACCAGGACGGCGATGGGGGCGAGGGTTCCGTTCGCGGTCACGTTCTCGCCGGACAGCTTGCCCGCGAAACTCACCTTGCCGTCCTCGGCGACGCTCAGTCCGCCGATCACGAGATCGAGCGGCGCGCCCGCGCTCTTATAATTGAGGGTCGTATCGGCGAGATTGAGCGAGGTGATGCCGAGATCGGCGATCCTGCCTTTGGCTTTCATGCCGAGCGCGCCCACCGACAGCTTGCCGGCGGCCTGGCCGTTCTTGAACGCCGCGTCCACGGCCTTCGCCGTAACGGCGGAAATGTTCATGTCCTGGAGCGCGCCGTCGATATCGACCGCGATGGCCCTCGCGGTCACATCGGCCGAGCGGCCCGTCTGCGCGTCGCGGTAGCCGAGCTTGAGGCCGTTCACGGAAACGCCGCCGACATTCAGCGGTGCCGAGGACCCTTCCGAGGCGACGTCGAACACCCAGTTGCCCCGCCCCTGCTTGTCGATTTCCAACAAGATGTCCGGGTTCTCGGCGGTGATCCCGGTGAGATTGACGGCGCCGAACAGAAGCGGGATCAACTGCGTGTGCACTTCGACGCGCGGCAGGATGACCATCTGCGGACGGCTGCCCCACGCGGCGTTGGCGAGCGTCACGTCCTTCAGCACAATCGCCGGCGTCAGCGACACCGCGAGATCGATATCGCCGATGGTGACCTCGCGCCCGGTCGCGGCTTTCGCCTGCTCCTCGATGACGCCTTTGTACTCATCGACGTTGAAGGTCATCAGGACCGCGGCGATGCCGACAACGATGACGATCAAAACGACGGCGGCGATCTTGAGGATTTTCATCGCATACTCCTGGCCAGGTCGGGCGGCGAAGCGGGCAGGGTCAAGGACGAGATAGCGTGCATGAGATCGCTCAGGCGATCAACCAGGAGGTGCGCGCCGGCGGCCTGCAGCTCCGCGGCCGGATGATTGCCCCACGCGACCCCCAGCGCCGAAACGCCGGCCGCGCGCGCCATGAGGATGTCGTAGCTGGTGTCGCCGATCATGACCGTATGCGCGGGCGCGGCGCCCGTCTCCGCCATGGCCCTGAAGATCATCTCCGGATGCGGTTTGCCCGGCGCATGTTCGGGGGTCTGGATCGTGACGAAACGCCGCGCGAGCCCATGGCGTTCCAGCACATGACGCACGCCGCGCATCGCTTTTCCGGTCGCGATGCCGAGCAGCACGCCTTGCGCGTCGAGCGCATCGAGGACTTCGTGCGTGCCGTCGAACAAGGGCTCGCTGAACCCGGTTTCGGTGCGGAAACGATTGAAACAGTCGCGGTAGGCCCGATCCAGTTCCATGAGCCGCGGCGGCTCCAGCGCGGGAAACAGGCGGCCGAGCGCTTCGGTCAGCGAAAGCCCGATCACGCGCGGAATCTCGTGAAGCGGCGGCGGCGCGACCTTCATGTTCACGGCGGCCTCGTGGACCGCGCGCACGATATTCGCCTTGCTGTCGACGATGGTGCCGTCGAGATCGAAGATCGCCAGACGCAGCGGCGAGTTCATTCCGCTTCGCTCTCGTCGAAGCCCAGGTCATCGAACGCATCGGCCATGTGCTTGGGCAGCGGCGCGGTGATGGTCAGCGGCTTGCGGCCCTGGCGCGGGATCGTCAGCGCGCGCGCGTGCAGGCACATGCGGTCCGCCACATGGGAGAGCAAACCGTCGCTGAGGTCGGTGCGCTGCGACGGGTCGGGATTGGTGATGGAATATTTCCCGTCACCGACGATCGGCGTGCCGATGAGTTTGCAATGCGCGCGCAACTGGTGCGTCCGGCCCGTCTGCGGCATCAGTTCCAGCCAGCTGATCTTGCGCGCGGCGGTGGCGACGACACGGTAGTCCGTCACGGCCGACTGGCCTTCCTCGTCATCCCATTCCATGCGCTCGAAGCCGCGGCCGCCGGTCTTGGCGAGCTTCGCTGAGATCGTTCCGGCTTCATGCTCCGGATGACCGATCACCAGCGCCCAATAGAGCTTCTCCATATCCCGGCTGCGGAAAAGGTTCGCGAGGCCGGTCGCGGCCTTGGCCGTGCGGGCCACGATCAGGACGCCGGAGGTGTCGCGGTCGAGCCGGTGGACCAGGCGCGGGCGCTCGTCGCGGTCGAACGTGAGGCCGTCGAGCATGCCGTCGATATGGCGCTCGGTCTTGGTGCCGCCCTGGACCGCGAGGCCGGGCGGCTTGTTGAGCGCGATGAGATCGTCGTCCTTATAAAGGACCATCTTCCGGATTTCGGCGATGTCGCGCGCGGAGGGGACGAAGGCGGCCTTCTTGCGCGGCGCTTCGCTGTTCTGCCGGACCGACGCGCCGAGCGGGGGGATGCGGATCACCTGGCCCGCCTCCACCCGCTGGCTGGATTTGACGCGCGCGCCGTCGAGACGGATCTGTCCGGTGCGCAGCAGCTTCTCGATCCGGCCTTGAGTCAGTTCCGGGAACCGGCGCTTGAGCCACCGGTCGAGGCGCGTGTCGCCCTCGTCTCTCGCCACTTCTATCTGCTGAACGCCGCTCATCGTCACTCCGATCCATTGTCGCGCAGCTTCTGCCAGTATGCGAGGCGCTTGGCTACCTCGCGTTCGAAGCCGCGTTCGACCGGGCGATAGAACTGAGCGCGCGCCATGCCGTCGGGGAAATAATTCTGGCCGGAGAAGGCCTCGTCCTGGTCATGGTCGTAGGCATAGCCCTTGCCGTAGCCCAGGTCCTTCATCATGCGCGTGGGCGCATTGAGGATGTGCATCGGCGGCATGAGGGAGCCGGTTTGCCTGGCGGCGGACCGCGCTTCGCCGTAGGCGACATAAGCCGCGTTCGATTTGGGGGCGGTGCCCAAATAGATAATGAGCATGGCAATCGCGAGTTCGCCCTCGGGTGATCCGAGCCGATCGTAGGTCTCCCAGGCCGAGATCGCGATCTGGAGCGCCTGGGGATCGGCCATACCGATATCCTCGGCCGCGAAACGGGTGAGGCGTCGCAAGAGGTAGATGGGATCCTCGCCGCCGTCGAGCATGCGGCACGCCCAATAGAGTGCGGCATCCGGGTCCGACCCGCGCAGGGACTTATGCACCGCGCTGATGAGGTTGTAGTGCCCTTCCCGGTCCTTGTCGTAAACCGGCGCCCGGCGCTGCACGACCTTGGCGAGACCCGCCGCGTCGAGCGGCGCCGGCGGCGGCGTCAGCGCGAAGATGTCCTCGGCCAGGGTCAGGATGTGCCGCCCGTCACCGTCGGCCATGGCGCGCAAAGCCGCCCGGCCGTCGTCGGTCATCGGGAGCGGCCGGCCGGCGTCCTGTTCAGCCCGGGCGAGCAGACGGTCGAGCGCCGCATCATCCAGGCGGCGCAGCACCATGACCTGGCTGCGCGACATGAGCGCGGCGTTCAGTTCGAAGGACGGGTTCTCGGTGGTGGCGCCGACCAGGATGATCGTGCCGTCCTCCATATAAGGAAGGAAACCGTCCTGCTGGGACCGGTTGAAGCGGTGGATCTCGTCGACGAACAGGAGCGTGCCCTGCCCCATCTGCCGCCGCCTGGCGGCCGCGTCGAAAATCTTGCGCAGGTCGGCGACCCCGGAGAACACCGCCGACAGGGGCTGAAAGTAGAGATCGGTTCCCTTCGCCAGGAGCCGGGCGATGGTGGTCTTGCCTACACCCGGCGGTCCCCAGAGAACCATGGAGGTCACCCGCCGCGCGGCGACCATGCGGCCGATGGGACCTTCGGGACCTAAAAGATGCTCCTGCCCGACCACGTCGCCAAGCGTCGCCGGCCGCAACCGGTCCGCCAGCGGCTGGCCGACTTTCGGGCCCTTTCCCGCGCCGGCGCTCTCGCGTTCCTGCGCGGGCTCATGCCCCGCGAAGAGGTCGCTCATCCGCCCACCTGGAATTTGAGGGTCTGGCCGTCCCGGTTCAGGGTCACGGCCCAGCCGCGGGGCGATCCCCCGAGGGCGCGCTGGAGATCGGCGACCGATTTGACCGTCACGTCGTTCACGCCAAGGATCATATCCCCCGGGCGGAGACCAAGCCGGGCGGCGATGGAGTTCCCGGACAGGGTCATGACGATCACCCCGGGCTCCTCGTACTCACGGCCCAGTTCCTCGGCCAGGGCCGGGTTCAGGTTCGCGACCGTGGCGCCCGAGAACGGCTGCTGGCCGGCGAGGACCGTTTCCTGCCGGGCCGGCGTGTTCGGCGGCGCCACCAGGGAGATTTGAATAGCTTGCTCTTTTCCGTCGCGCTGGACGCCGAGACGCGCGCTGCCGCCGACCGGAAGGGTCGCGATCATGTAGCGCAGCTCCTCGAGGTCCTGCACGTCGCGTCCGTTCACCGCGCGCACGATGTCGCCGGGCTGAAGACCACCCTTCGCCGCCGGGCTGGCGGCGGCGACACGCTCGACCAGCACGCCCATGGGCCGCGGCAGAGACAAGGACTTGGCAAGGTCGGCGGTGATGGTCTTCCCGGAGGCGCCGAACCAGGCGCGGACCGCCTTTCCATCTTTAAGTATACTCGTAACAACAGTCTTTACCATATTGGACGGAATAGCAAATCCGATTCCATTGCTGCCGCCGTCACGGGAATAGATCGCGGTATTGATTCCGACCAGCCGGCCGTCCGACGTGATCAGCGCGCCGCCCGAATTCCCCGGGTTCACGGCGGCGTCGGTCTGGATGAACGAGCGGAAATCCGTGATCCCGACGGTGGTGCGCGCGAGGGCCGAGATGATGCCCGACGTCACCGTCTGTCCGACGCCGAACGGGTTGCCGATGGCCAGGACCATGTCCCCCACGTCCAGGTCGTCGGAGTCGCCAAGGTCCAGAGCCGGCAATGGGTCGGCCAGGTTCTGAAGCTGGAGCACGGCGAGGTCCGAGCGGGGATCCTTGCCGACCACCTTGGCCTCGAACTCGCGGCGGTCGTTCAGGATCACCGTGATCTCGTCGGCGTCCCCGACGACGTGATTGTTGGTGACGACCACGCCGTTGCCGCGCACGATCACCCCCGAGCCCAGGGAGCTCTCGACCCGCTCCCGCGGGCCGGCGAACTGATCGCCGAAGAACTGGCGGAAGAACGGATCATTGAACAGCGGCGAGGCCTGCTGCTTCAGGACGCGTTTTGTGTAGACGTTGACGACCGCCGGGGAGGCCTTCTTCACGATCGGCGCGAAGGTCAGGGCGACTTGCTGGCGGGAGGTTGGAACGACCGTTTCGGCGGCCTGCGCGACCGGGGCGAAGGCACACACAGCGGCGAATGCGAGGGCGACAAAGGCTTGTTGGTTCATGCGGCACATGAGCTGACAAATTATTGATAAAAATCAAAACACTATGCGCAGAGGCTAAGGTTTGATCGCGGCCAATCTAAGACGCCTCGCGGGACTTTTCATCCCCCGCCGTACGTCAAAAACAAGAACGGCAGCCGCGGAAGTCCGGGGCTGCCGTTCGAGAAAGTCTTTCAGAGGAGCCGGCTTATACGGCCGGCTCTTCCGCGGCGGCGACGTTCTGCGGCGGACCGGAGTCCTGTCCCTTCGCGTCCATGTCGCGGTCGACGAGCTCGATCACAGCCATCGGCGCCGAGTCACCATGGCGGAAGCCCGCCTTGATCACGCGGGTGTAACCGCCGTTGCGGTCCTTGTAGCGGGGACCGAGGACATTGAACAACTTCTGGACGATGCCTTCATCGCGCAGACGGCCGGCGGCCAGACGGCGATGGGCGAGCGTGCCCTTCTTGCCCAAGGTGATCATGCGCTCGACGTAGGGGCGCAGGTCCTTAGCCTTCGGCAGCGTGGTCGTGATCTGCTCGTGCTTGAGCA
>JAYSFT010000067.1:0-14083 GCA_041913245.1 Rhodospirillaceae bacterium
TGCGGACCTCGTGCTGGCTCTTTCCGCAGAACGAGCAGTACAGGGTGTTCTTGGAATCTCCGCTCGAAGCCTTGGTCATCACTTTCTCCACCGATGGCCGCCGTCCGAAGCCGGAGCCGCCATGGTCATCAATACTATATCTCGTATGTTAACCGAGGCTTTCCACCCCGTACAACCTAGAACCATCGTAAGAATTCACGCCGGTTGCGCGCGTGTCCGTTCGGTAACTGGCCCTTAATCGTTAATATTCAATAACGTCGGCCCCGAGCTTAAGGCTCACCGAGCGCGAGAGTTGCATACCGGGCGTGCACAAAGCGCACGCGCGCGCGGATTTGTGAAGCCAACGGTTGAACGAGGGCGGTCCGGTTCGCGACCGGTTCAGGCCGTTTTCAGCGGAGTGACGCCGGCGCCATCCTTGTCGGCCGGACGGGGGCGCTCCTTGATGACGGTGTCGATCAGGCCGAAGGTCTTGGCGTCTTCCGCGGTCATGTAGTTGTCGCGGTCCATCGCCTTCTCGACGGCCTTCAGGGTCTGGCCGGTATGTTCGACGTAAATCTGGTTCAGGCGCTCGCGCAGCTGCAGGATCTCGCGCGCCTGGATCTCGATGTCCGCCGCCTGGCCCTGGAAGCCGCCCGAGGGCTGGTGGATCATGATGCGCGAGTTCGGCAGCGAGTAACGCTTGCCCTTGGTGCCGCCGGCCAGCAGGAGCGAGCCCATGGAGGCCGCCTGGCCGATGCACAGCGTGGAAACGTCGCAGCGGATGTATTTCATGGTGTCGTAGATCGCCAGGCCCGAGGTGACCACGCCGCCCGGCGAGTTGATGTAGAACGAGATGTCCTTGTTCGGGTTATCGGATTCAAGGAACAGAAGCTGGGCGCAGATCAGCGAGGAGATCTGGTCGTTGACGCCGCCGGTGAGGAAGATGACGCGCTGCTTCAGGAGCAGCGAATAGATGTCGTACGCGCGTTCGCCCCTATTGGTCTGCTCGACCACCATCGGCACGAGGTTGTCCAACACTTCGATGGGGCTGCGGTCTTTCATGAATCACCTAAAGGCGTACGGGGAATTATTCCGCCTAACATAAGCAAAAAGATAAGGGCCGCAAGGCGGGTCCCACCTTGCAGCCCCTAAGACGTCAAAAGGTTAACGCGCGAGACGCTTAGATCTCGTCGTCTTCCTTGAGCAGCTCTTCAATGGTGACCGGCTTGTCGGTCACATTGGCCTTGCTGATGAGATGGTCGACGACCTTCTCCTCGAACAGCGGCGCGCGGAACGCTTCGAGCGCCTGCGGGTTGCGCTGGTAGTAATCGACAACCTGCGCTTCCTGACCGGGATAACGCATCGCTTCCTGAACGATGGCCGACTTGAGGTCTTCCGGGCTGATCACGACGCCGGCCTTCTGGCCGACTTCGGACAGGAGCAGACCCAGGCGCACGCGGCGCTCGGCGATGTCGCGGTACTCCTTCTTCAGCTCGTCTTCCGACTTGCCGACGTCTTCCGGATCGATCTGGCCGCCGCGGGTGACCTGCTCCATCTGGCGCCAAATGGACTCGAATTCGATGTCCACGAGGCCCTGCGGAACCTGGAACTTGTGCGCCTCGGCGAGCTTGTCGAGCAGCTGACGCTTCATGCGCTGGCGCGAGGCGCCGTCGTGGTTTTGCTGGAGATACGCGCGCAGACGTTCCTTGAGGGCGTCGATGGTGGCGTCGCCGATGCTCTTGGCGAGTTCGTCGTCGAGCGCCGGAAGCTTCAGTTCGCGGATTTCCTTCACGTCGACCTCGAACTCGGCGTCCTTGCCGGCGAGATGCGGCGCGCCGGCGTAATCGGCCGGGAAAGTCACCTTCACGGTGCGCTTGTCGCCGGCCTTGGCGCCGATGAGCTGGTCTTCGAAGCCGGGGATGAAATTGTTGCTGCCGATCTCGATCAGGGCGTCCTGCATCGTGCCGCCCTGGAAAACCTCGCCGTTCACGCGGCCGACGAAATCGGCGAACACGACGTCGCCCTTGCCGGCGGCGCGATCGACCTTTTCGGCCGTCGCCTTCGTGCGCTGAACGCCTTCGAGGGCCTTGCTCATCTCCTCGTCGGAAACCTGCGCGGTCGGACGGGTGAGATCGAGCGCGCCGACTTCGGAGCTGATTTCCGGCAGCACTTCGATCTGCACCGAGAATTCGAGATCCTGGCCTTCCTCGAACTTCACCAGTTCGACCTTCGGCTGCAGGGCCGGCTTCAAAGCCTTTTCGCTGAGCGCCGCCTGCGTGGATTCGTCGATGGTCTTCTCGAGAACTTCACCGCGCACGGCTTCGCCGAAACGCTTCTTGAGCAGGTTCATCGGCACCTTGCCCGGGCGGAAGCCCGGCAGGCGCACCTGCTGGCCGACTTCGTTCAGGCGCTCGTTGACCTTTTCCTCGATGGCGGCCGTGGGAACCACGACGTTGAACGCACGCTTGAGGCCATCGGCCGGCTTTTCAATGACTTGCATGGAGAATCCGCAATCCCGTCTAGAATCTTTATCTTCTGGCGCGAGCGTCGCGCCGCCGTTTCGTCATCCTTTTCGCCGTCCAATGCCTTTCGACTTGGTGCGGGTGAAGGGATTTGAACCCCTACGTCCTGTTACGGACACCAGGACCTAAACCTGGCGTGTCTACCAGTTTCACCACACCCGCCGGAGGCCAGGAGGCCGCGGCCACATGGCCGGAAGCCAGAACACCACTGAGCGCTGAAAAAAGGATGCGGTAGATAGCCAAGAACACCCGGCTGGATCAAGCCTTATGACCCAGTCTTTCGGACCTGTAACCGGCTAAAACCCGGCCAAAATCCCGGGAAGGGCTTCCGGGAGGTCCTCGGCGATCAATCCGCGGCCGATCCGGCGGCCCGCCTCGCCATGGAGCCAGACCGCCGCGCCGGCCGCCTCCCAGCCCGCCATGCCTTGAACCAAAAGGCCTAAAACAAAGCCCGCCAGCACATCGCCTGAACCTCCGGTTGCAAGCCAGGGCGGGGCATTCGACGCAATAGATGCGCGCCCGTCCGGCGCGGCGACGACGCTATCGGGCCCCTTGAGAACGACCACCGCGCCGCTTTCGGCCGCCGCCGCCCGCGCCCGGGCCAGGCGGGATCCGGCCGAGGTTTTGAAGATTCGGCCGAACTCGCCCTCGTGCGGCGTGAGGACCACCGGTCCCCTGGCCGCGCCGATGGCCGCGAACAGCGCCTTGGGATCGTCCGCGAAGCTGGTGAGCGCGTCGGCGTCGAGCACTGTCGCCCTTCCCGCCTCAAGAATCCCCAGCACGCGCGCGCGGGTCGCCGCGCCGACGCCCGCGCCCGGTCCGATCAGCACGCCGTTGCGGCGCTTGTCGGCCAGGAGTTCGGAGAGTTCGGCCGGCGTGTCCAGCGCCTGCACGAATGCGCCGGGCTCGGCCGCGGCGTAGAGCGCGACGGCGCGCGCGGGCACGGCGAGGCGCAGGAGGCCCGCCCCCGCCCTGCGCGCGGCGCGCGCGGCGAGCCGCGCGGCCCCGGTCGTGACGCCTCCGCCGATCACCACCGCGTAGCCGTGATCGTATTTATGATCGCGCCATGTCCAGCGCGGCAGATCCCACAGCGCCGGCGTGTTGTGCGCGGTGCGCGGCGCGACGGCGCCCAGCACCGTCTCGGGAATCCCGATGTCGGCGACGGTGAGCTCACCGCAATGATCGCGCGCGGGATAAAGCAGATGCGCGGGCTTGGGCCGGAAGAAGGTGACGGTGGCCGCGCAGCGCGGCGCGAGCCCGCCCAGGACTTCGCCGCTATCGCCCTGAACGCCGCTCGGCACATCGACCGCGATACAGGCGAGCGCGCGGTCGTTGACCGTCGCGATCACCGCGCGCGCGGGACCTTCCAGAGCGCGCGACAGTCCCGCGCCGAACAACGCATCGACCACGAGCGGCGCATCATTCAGGAGATCGGGCGCAAGCGGACGTATTTCGCCGGTGCTCAGCCACCGCCGCGCGTTGACCGCCGCCTCGCCCGTCAACGCCTGCGCGCTGCCCAGCAGGCCGAGGCGCACCGGCCACCCCTTCCCGGCAAGCAGGCGCGCGACGACAAAACCGTCACCGCCGTTATTCCCGGGCCCGCACAGGACCGCGACCGCGCGGCGCGGCCAGCGCGCCTCGATCGCACGCACGACGCAAAGGCCCGCGGCCTCCATCAGCGCCAGCGGGTCGGTCCCCGCGGCCGCGGCGGCCTTGTCGGCCGCATACATCTCCGCCACCGACAGGACCGCGCATGCGTCAGGGATCCGATGCAGGATGGGGGCTGGTGGATCGGCGGCAGGCGTCATAAATCTATCCTGCGCCGAGTATCCGGCGCTTCACAAGGCGAATGAGCGTAGCCAATGAGCGTTCGGGCATGAAAGTCGTTGTTCTCGGCGCGGGCGTCGTGGGAACCAGCACGGCCTACTTCCTCGCGGAAGATGGGCACGATGTCGTCGTGCTCGACCGCCAGCCCGGCGCGGGCCAGGAAACCAGCTTCGCCAACGGCGGGCAGATCTCGGCCTGCCACGCCAAGCCCTGGGCGGGCCCGAAAGTGCCGTGGCAGACGTTCCTGTGGACCTTTCAACCGGACGCGCCGCTGCTGTTCAAGCCGTGGCGCTTCGATCCCGCGCTGTGGTCGTGGGGCCTCAAGTTCCTGGCCAACTGCACCGGCGAACGCGAACGCATCAACATGGACCGTACGCTGCGCGTGGCATTGTACAGCCGCAAGGTGCTGAGGGCGCTGCGGCAGAAGACCAACATCCAATACGACCAGCAGCTCAACGGCATCCTGCACATCTACCGCACCAAGCCGGAGTTCGCACACGGACGCCACACGGCCGCGCAGCTCGCGGCGCTCGGCCTCGCGCAAGATGTGCTGACGCCGGAAGACTGCGTGAAGGTCGAGCCCGCGCTTTCGGATGCCGTGCGCAAAGGCGAAGTCGTCGGCGGCCTGATGAGCTGCGACGACGAAAGCGGCGACGCCCTCAGGTTCAGCGAGGAACTCGCGAAGCTGGCCGCGGCCCGCGGCGCGAAATTCCGTTACGGCGTCTCCATCCAAAAACTGGAACATGACGGCAGGCGCATCACGCGCGTCATCACGGACCGGGGCGACGAGACTCCCGACGCCGTGGTGCTGTCGCTGGGAAGTTACAGCCCGCTGCTGGCCAAACAGCTTGGCCTCAAGCTGCCGGTGTATCCGGCGAAGGGCTATTCGGTCACCGCCGAGATCGAGGACCCGAGCGCGGCGCCGACGGTGAGCGTCACCGATGAGACGCGCTTCATGGTGTTCACGCGCCTGGGAAACCGCCTGCGCGTGGCGGGCACGGCGGAACTCGCGGGCTGGAACACACATCTCGATCCCGTGCGCGTCGCGCCGCTCCGCGACAACGTCATGAGCCTGTTCCCGCGCGCGTCGTCCTACAAGGAGCTGAACGCCTGGTGCGGCCTGCGTCCGGCGACACCGGACTCCGTGCCGCTCCTGGGCGCCACGAAGTTCGACAACCTGTTCCTCAACACCGGCCACGGCACGCTGGGCTGGACCATGGCCTGCGGCTCGGGCCGCGCGATCGCCGACATGATCTCGGGCCGCGAACCGGAAATCGAGATGAACGGGCTGGGGCTGGAGCGGTTCGAGGGATAGCCCCTCACCTTCCCGCGCTGTTTTGTTTTTCGTCATGCCGGGCGAAGGCCCAGCACCAGAAAACATACTATTCCAGCCTTGGGGGCAGGCTGCCGTAGCCGCAGTCGCAGGTGTCGGAGGGTTTGGACAGGCGCGCGACGAGCGGGGAGCCTTTCACGCGCGGGTCGCTGGGTTCCCAGCGGAATTCGGCGTCGCATTTGCCGCAGATTTGCTTGGGCGGGAGTTGCGGTGAGCCGCCGGATGTTTTTGGTGAAGTGGTCGTCACGGGATCGCCCCCTCGCGAAATCCTTGATCGCGTCCTATCTTACGCGAACCTGGCCTTTTTTGCGCGGTTCTCGTTGATGATCGATATCGTGGACTTCTTCGGCGGCTCGAAGCGGCGTTCGGCGCTGCAATTGTTCGACCGCACGCTGGCGATGCTGGAAGTAAATCCGGCCTATGTCGACGACGGCATGCGCTTTGCCATTTTCCGCTGGGCGCGGACCGCGGCCGAGAACACGATGTCCGAGAACGGCGTGATCGACGGGCTGATGCGCGAGGCCGCGGCGCTCATTTCCTTCTGCGTCCTGGGACCGGCCGAAACGGAAGCGCAATGGGGGCAAGCGGTGCGCCATGAGCGCGAAACGCGTTTCAACGCCGCGATCGACGCGGGTGACGACGAGGGCTTCGACGCCAAGGTGATCAAGTTGGTGCTGGCGAAGGGGATCGCCGCGCCCGACGTGCTGGAGCGCGTGAGCCTGGAAGAAAACTAGGCGCGTTCGACCAGCTTCGCCTTCCGGCCGAAGGCGAGCGCGCGGCATTCGACCGCCATGTCGCCGTCCTTGCCCTGCTTGGGCATGCCCATGACGACGGACGGGGTTTCCGAATAGAGACGATAGACGATCTGCGGCAGCCACACGTCCTGGGTGGGCGCTTTCCGGCCGGCGCGCTCGTAATCCTCGCGCTTCGTGAAGAAGTGAGCCTGCCCGCCGCCGGCGGACGGCTTGCCGATGATGATCGCGAGCGGATAGCCCGGATGGTCGAGGTACTCGGCGCCGGGGCGGATGGCGATGCCGCCGTCACCCGACTTGCGCTGAATGGAGATGACGCGCGGCATCGCGCCCGTCTCGGCCTCGGCGGTGAACTTCTCGCGCACCGCCGCGGCGGCGATCCAGCGCACATTTTCGCGGAAATATCCTTTTGATTGCGGCTTGTTGAAATAACGCCACAAAAAGTCGTAGGCGACCGTGCGGCGCTGTTCGGCGTCGTTGGGGTCGAGCGCGGCGTATTTCTGCGCCGGCAAAAGGAAGTGGTCGGCGGCGTAGTCGAAGTCCTCGGCCGACAGATACGTGAAGCCGAAGCCTTCGCCCGGCTGCACTTCCACCAGGATCACATCCGGGTGACGACGCATTGTATCGGTCACTTTTCGATTCCCTTTTTGGCGCGCAGCCAACAGCAACCGGGCGCGCCTATCAAGCGTTACTGATGCAAGTATAACACAACATGTGGTGTTACAATGTCTATTGGTGCAACCGCCGTTAAGCCCGCGGTCGAAGCGAACGCCGCCGTCGCGCGCTTCCTGAAGGATATGGCTGCGGCGGCCAAGAAGACCTTCCCGGCGTGGCAGAAGAAGCTCATCGAAGGTTTCGACGAGTGCGTGCTGCCTTATGACGTGCAGCATGCGCTGATCGATGCGCATCCGCTGGACGACTACTACTACGCGGGCGTCGTCGCGCTGGAGGCGGCGAAGATCCGCCGCCTGTTCGCACCCGACGAAGCGAGCGAACTCCTGAGCCTGATCGGCGAGACGGTCGACGCGGCGGCCGAGCGCAAGGACCGCCTGGTGTCCGACATGGTGTTCTTCATCATGGGCCGCGTGGAAAACGCGGCGAGCGCCGATACACAGAAGATGCCGCATGACGAGGTCGTGAAAGCGTTGCTGCAGAAGCTGGGCGTCGACCGGGCGGAGGAGACCGTGCACCTGATGAGAGCGATTCTGTTCCGCCATGAACTCGGCGAGCCCCTGGCCATGGGCGTCCCACAGTGGTGGCAGATGTTCCGCGCCAAGTACGCGCTGGCCGGCGAACACGACGAGATGTGGGTGTCCTCGCCCGCCGGAATGGCGGCGGCGCCGAAGAAGTCGCCGCGCCGGGCCTCCGCCATCTTCTAGATCGCTGCGGACGAAAGCGAACGATCCGGGTAGAGTGCGCGTCGCATTCATCCCAACGCCCGCATGTCCGCTTCCGAAAAAACCGTATCCGTTCCCGCCGACGCCGCCGGCGCGCGCCTCGACAAGTGGCTCGCGGGCGCGCTGCCCGAGCTTTCGCGTTCACGCCTGAAAGCGCTGATCGAAGACGGCGCCGTGAGCGCGGGCGCGAAGGCGCTGCGCGATCCCGCGCAGAAAGTGACGGCGGGGCAGATCATCCGTGTCGCGATCCCGGCGCCGCTCGCAGCCCTGCCCGAGGCCCAGCAGATGGACCTCGCGGTCGTGTTCGAGGACGAACATCTGATCGTCGTCGACAAACCGGCCGGGCTGGTGGTGCATCCGGCGGCCGGCAATCCCGACCGCACATTGGTCAACGCCCTCCTGGCGCACTGTGGGCCGTCGCTGGCCGGCATCGGCGGCGTCAGGCGCCCGGGCATCGTCCACCGGATCGACAAGGACACGAGCGGGCTGCTCGTTGTCGCCAAGGACGAGCGAACCCATGTCGGCCTGACCGAACAGTTCTCGGCGCACGACGTGGAGCGCCGCTACGACGCGCTGGTGTGGGGCGTGCCGCGGCCCGCGCACGGCGTCATCACCGGCAACATCGGCCGCAGTCCGCACAACCGCAAGAAGATGGCGGTGGTGCGGCGCGGCGGGAAAACGGCCGAGACGGCTTACGATACCGTGGCCGCTTTCAGCACCATCGCCGCGCATGTGCAGTGCCGGCTCAAGACCGGGCGCACGCATCAAATCCGCGTCCATATGACGAGCAAAGGCCACCCTCTGATCGGCGATCCCGTTTACGGGCGCGGACGAAACGCAGGACCCTCGCCGCGCGAGGCGCGCGACTTCGGGCGCCAAGCGCTGCACGCCTCGACGCTGGGATTCATTCATCCCGTCACGGGAAGAAAGTTGAGCTTCGAAAGCGAACTGCCGGACGACATGTGCGCGCTCATCGACGCGCTAGACGGCCTTGGTTAGCCCGTAGGTCAAGCTGTCCGGCGGTCCCGCCGGGACGTCGCCGAGCTTCCGCTCGGGCTCGTACACGGACTCGACGTCCGGTCCCCACTTCTGGACCAGTTCCTTCTGCAGATCGCGCATCGCGGCGATGCGCCGCCCGGCGGTCATGGCCATGAAGGTGCTGACCACCGACGGCGTGGTCGAATAGATGGCCCAGCCGAACATCGCCGCGCCGTAGAAGGACATCCAGGCAAAGACGTCGGTGATGATGCCGACGGCGACGGGAACGGTATGGCCGCCGAACCAAAGATCGGCCAGGAACGGCGCGCAGCCCGCGAGATTCATCGCGCCCACGGTGAGGCCGCCGTAGAAACCCTTGCGCCGTTCGAGCAGGAACGCGACGCCCGTCGGCAACAGCGCGACGCTGAGCACGATCATCGTCGGCACGATCAGCAGTCCGATCGGCACCGCGATAAGGGCATAGAGGAAAAAGTTGCTGCGTTTCTTCATGACCGTCAGAACAGCTTTCCCATGAAAATGATCAGGTAGGTCATGAACATGATGAAACCCGCGCCCGCGGCGCCCGCCTGGCGGCCGGTGAGGATCGCGGACTCCTGGCGGTCGACCTGGCCGTGCTCAAGATCGTAGACGAGTTTTTCAGCGGCGGCGAATTCGGCCTTGGCCCACGTAAAACCCTCGGCGTCCTTCTGCCGCTCTTCCGGGTTATCGAGGTAATTGAACATCTCCGCGAGGTTGCCCTTGCGGATGAGCTTCGGCAGTTCTTTCTCGATTTCCTTGCGCTTGATGCGGTTCTGGTAGCTGTTGACCACCGGGCCCATCAGGCCGCCCACCCATTGCGCGAGACCGTAGAGCGCCTCGGGGCCGAGGCGCCACTGGACGATGGCGAGCACCGAGAGCATGCCGATGGTGGCGCGCTCGGGGCGCTGGTCGTTCATGGCATCGATCTGGCTGCCGGTCCCCTTGGCATAACGGGCGCGCAGGAAGGCCGCGATGTGGCGGTCCACCGGCCAACTTTTCGTATTGGCCGTCTTGGCCACCGCATCGAGGGCCGGCAGGACTCCCTTCACTTCCATCACATGCTGATCGGCGATCAAGGGGCTCATGCACGGCTGCCACTCGTTCAGTTCGTAAACGCAGCGTTCGATGCCGCCCCCGGAATTCTGGTCCTTGAGGTAGTTGCGCAGTTCGCGGAAGACGCCTTCGTACTGCTGGTTCTCGGCGATGAACTTGCTCTGCGCGACGATCCAGTAGCGCCACAGCTCGCGCGTGATGAAATCGGTGTAGGTCTGCAGTTTGTGCTTACGCAGCATCGCGACCGCGAGCGAGGACCCGAAGCCTTCGATGAACAGCCGGAAGTCGCGATAGCGGATCGGCGCGCGCGGATCGAGCAGCATCAGCACGCGCGCGATGATCATGTCGTCCGCCTCGCCCTTGCCGAGCGCTGCGCCGGTGCCCTTAATGGCGCTGGCGATGCTGTCGGCGAGGTCGTTGAGTTCCAGGCCGCGCCGGATCCACACCTCGAGCGTGCCGTCGCTGATGATCGACAGCGCTTTGTCCCAATTATTGTACATGGCGTAGGACAAGGGGCGGATGGAGTGGAACTCCAGGTCCGCGAAGCGAAGCGGACGCTGCGACTGCGGTTCAGACCTCGCCTGGATCGGCGTGAGGCGCTTGCCGTTCAGCCAGAGATCGATGTTGCTCGCCTGCCACCGCTGCTCGGCGTCGTCGGTGAGCATGCCGCGCAGACATTCGATGAGCGCGACGGGCACGCGTTCGTCGCCGACAAGCGCGGCGTAAGAGCCGATCTGGATCTTGCGACGGATGAGTTCCCAATCGGGAATGCCGGCAACGGGATTACGCCCGAGCGCGATCATCAGCACCGAGGCGCCGAAGGCGTACATGTCGTCGGCGTAGGATCCGGCGCCGCGCCCCGACGGCTGCGCCATGCCCGATTCGATCGTCTCCAGCAGAACCGGCTGATCGTGCGCGGGCACGGAGGTGACGCAGTCGCCGAGCACGATCCGGGTTTTCTGCTCGTCGATGTAATAGAGGTTGTCGGGTCTGATCGCGCGGTGCGTGACACCCTTCAGGCCGAGTTCGATCAGGCCTTCGGCGATCGGCCTGATCACGGTGCGCGCGAAGACGTGGTCGGGAATGCGTTTCACCGATCCGAAGTGCGCATCCATCACCTTGCCGCCGAGCGGCCGGTGATAGATCACGATCACGCACTTGCGTTCGAGGAGCGGCCATTCGGCGATGCCCCAATCGACCATGTGAAGCACGGCGGGAATTTCGAGCCCTTTGAGCGTGCGCATGACCGACACGCGCGCGGGCATGTCGGGGCGGCACACCAGCGCATAGAGCGGACGCCCTTCCTGTTTGCGGTCCGCCACTTCGTAGGCGAGCGCATTGGGCATATCGAGACTGGGCAACGGGCGATCGCAGAAGATCGTGAAGCGATCCCGAACGATGATGTAGCTGCCGCTTGGAGATGAAGGTGCGACCACCGTCTCCGGAACAGGAGGCGGCGGCGGCGGGGCCGCTGATGGCGCGGCCGGTGGCGCCGTTTCTGGCGCCGGTCTGAGATCCGCAGCCGCTTCGGCCATGGTCCCTATCCTCGAATAGCGTTAGGACCGGCTTCTGCCGACCCGAACGGCCATCTTAAGGAAGTATGAAGGACAACACAACGCCCAAGGCGGCGGGTAAACCTAGGGTTTACGGGGGGTTATGCAGAGGGACGCTTCTGGCCCTCCCCCAACTAACAACCCCTCACCCTCCCGTTCGCACAGGGGTGGGGTGGGAGTGGGGGTGAGGTTCGGGCTCGGTGCTAATCGGCGAACGGGTCGCGGACCAGAATCGTGTCTTCGCGCTGGGGGCTGGTGGACAGGAGCGCCACCGGCGCCTCGATCAGCTCCTCGACCCGGCGGATGTACTTGATGGCGTCCGCGGGCAGCTGGGCCCAGCTGCGGGCACCCTGGGTGGAGGTTTGCCAGCCCGGCAGGGTTTCATAGATGGGCTTCACGGCCGCCTGCCCGCTCACGGAGGACGGGAGTCGGCGGAGGCGCTGGCCGTCCAGCTCGTAGGCCACGCAAATCTTCAGTTCGGCGAGGGTGTCGAGCACGTCGAGCTTGGTGAAGGCGATGCCGTGGATACCGCCGATCTTGATCGCCTGGCGGACCATGACGGCGTCGAACCAGCCGCAGCGGCGCTTACGGCCGGTGACGGTGCCGAATTCACGGCCGCGCTCACCGATCAACTGGCCTACCTTGTCCGTCAGTTCGGTCGGGAACGGGCCGGAGCCGACGCGGGTGGTGTAGGCCTTGGTGATGCCGAGCACGTAACCGACGCTGCCCGGGCCGATGCCCGAACCGGCGGCGGCCTGGCCCGAAACGGTGTTGGAGGAGGTCACGTAGGGATAGGTGCCATGATCGACGTCGAGCATGGCACCCTGGGCGCCTTCGAACAGCACGCGGGCGCGGTTCTGGCGGGCGTCGGCCATGATCTCCCACACCGGCGCGGCGAAGGGCAGGATCTTGGGCGCGACATCCTTGAGCTGCGCGAGCACTTCGGCGCCGTCGATCTCGGCGTGGCCCACGCCGCGCAGGAGCGCGTTGTGGTGAACGAGAAGGCGTTCGACCTTGGCGGCGAGCGCCGGCGGATCGGCCAGATCGCACACACGGATCGCGCGGCGGGCGGTCTTGTCTTCGTAGGCGGGACCGATGCCCCTGCCCGTCGTGCCGATCTGCGTCGCGCCGGCAGCGGCTTCGCGCGCCTGGTCGAGGGTGCGGTGCAAAGGAAGGATGAGCACGGCGTTGTCGGCGAGCTTCAGCACATCGGGGGTGATCTTCAGGCCCTGTTCGCCGACGCGCTTGATCTCGTCGAGCAGCGCCCATGGATCGACCACGACACCGTTGCCGATGATGGACGGCTTGCCGCGCACGACGCCGGACGGAAGCAGGGACAGCTTGTAGGTGTTGTCGCCGATGACGAGCGTATGGCCGGCGTTGTGGCCGCCCTGGAAGCGCACGACCATGTCGGCGCGCTCCGACAGCCAGTCGACGATCTTGCCTTTGCCTTCGTCGCCCCACTGAGAGCCGACAACCGCGACGTTACCCATTCGATATCCTGCTTATTTCCGAATCGTTAGAACGGCCGCGCGGTTATACGCGCCCTGCCAGCCGACGCCAAGAAAGCTATTTGTAGGGATCACGGCGCCTCATCCGATCCCTGACCGGATGAGGCTATTTTATTGAATCGCGGCGCGATTCTCCGGAAAAACGGTTACCGCTTTTCCGGATCGCGCCTGCGGAGCTGCTCTGCGAATCTAGCACGCAGCTTTTCCTCGGCTTTCCGGGCGTAATAGCGCACCAGGGGGAAGCCCATGAGACCCAGGAGGCTCGCCGGCAGGAAGGCGTACAGCAGCGCCGCCTCAAGCTGGTCGGGACCGTGCAGGTAATATTCGTAAATGCCCCGGCAGATGGAAATGCCGATGAACGCCCACACCACGCCGTTGCGCATGCGCGCGTTCAGCGCGATCTGCTGGAGTTCCAGTTGGAAGAGCTCTTCGCGGAGGGCGGGCGACGGCGTGACCATGAGAAAAGTCTAGCACGCCGCCCGACACCAAAAGGAAGACCAAAATTCGCTTCTAAAAGGCGAGACTCCTGGCCTGGCGTACATGTGGCAGGGTTTTAACCTTGGCCAGCACGTCGTCCGTGACCGCCTGATCGAGCTTCAGGAGCGCGATGGCGTCGCCGCCGGAACGCGTCCGGCCGAGGTGGAAGGACGCGATGTTGATCCCGGCCTGGCCGAGCACGGTGCCGAGGGCGCCGATGAAGCCGGGCTTGTCGTTGTTGGCGACAAACAGCATGTGCGGACCGACCTCGGCCTCGATGTGGATGGAATCGAGATCGACCAGGCGCGGCATGCTGCCGAAGAGCGTGCCCGAGACGGTCGAGGTCTGGCTGTCCGTCACGACCTGGAGCGTGATCAGGGTGTGATAGAGATCGTGCTCGCCCCGCTTGACCTCGGTCACCTTGATGTTGCGCTCGCGCGCGATCATCGGGGCGTTGACCATGTTGACGCTTTCCATGAGCGGGCCGAGCAGCCCCTTGAGCGCGACGGCGGTCAGCGGCCGGGTGTTCAACGCGGCGACATGACCGGCATATTCGAGGGTGATCGCCTTGAGGCCCGAACTGACGAGCTGGCCGGCGAAACTGCCGAGCTCCTCGGCGAGTTTCATATAGGGGCGCAGGCGCGGCGCATCTTCCGCCGACA
>JAYSFT010000068.1:0-13841 GCA_041913245.1 Rhodospirillaceae bacterium
TGATCCAGGCGATCCTTGACCTCGTTCCACAGCGCGGCGCTGCGCAGCGCGCGCTCGCACGTTTCCTCGAGAACGGCCTTGTCGCGCACGCCGTCCACCTTCAGCGGGTAAATCACATTCTGGAAGATCGACATCGGGAACGGATTGGGTTTCTGGAACACCATGCCCATGCGCTTGCGCAGGGCGATCACGTCCGCGTCGCGCGCGTAGATGTCTTCGCCGTGCAGCTTGATCGAGCCGGTGATGGACAGTCCATCAACCAGATCGTTCATACGGTTGATGCACCGAAGCAACGTCGACTTACCGCAACCGCTGGGACCGATCAACGCGGTGACCAAGCCCTTCTCCATCGGCATGGTGACGTTGTGCAACGCCTGGGCCTGGCCATACCAGAGGCTCAGGTTTTCGATATCGAGGACCTCGCCCGCGCCGCCGCGTTTGACGTGGTACACGGTGTCTTCCCGGACCGATGTAGCGATATCCATGTTCATAAAACGACCGCGCTCACTGCTAAAATTGACTGCCCGCGAATTTCCGCCTCAAGCGATTGCGGATCACGATAGCGACGACATTCATGACGAAGATCAGGCTGATCAGCAGCATCGTGGTCACAAAGACCATGGGCTTCCCGGCTTCCGCGTTACGAGACTGGAAACCCACGTCATAGATGTGAAATCCGAGATGCATGAAGCTGCGTTCAAGGTGCACGAAGGGGAAGAGGCCGTCGACCGGCAGTTCCGGCGCCAGTTTCACGACGCCCACCAGCATGAGCGGCGCCACTTCGCCAGCGCCACGCGCCATGGCGAGAATGATGCCGGTCATGATGCCGGGCATCGCGCGCGGCAGAACGATGTTGCGGATGGTCTGCCACTTGGAGGCGCCGCATGCGAGCGAACCCTCACGCATGGAACGCGGCACGGCGGCCAAGGCTTCCTCGGTCGCGACGATCACGACGGGAACCGTGAGCAACGCGAGGGTCAGCGCCGACCACAGGAGACCGCCGGTACCGAATGTCGGGTTCGGCAAGCGTTCCGGGTAGAATAGCGCGTCGATCGAGCCGCCCAGCGCATAGGCGAAGAAGCCGAGACCGAACACGCCGTAGACGATGGACGGCACGCCGGCCAGGTTGTTGACGGAAATACGGACGATAGAGACGAGACGGCCTTGTTTCGCGTACTCGCGCAGGTAAAGCGCGGTAATGACACCGAAGGGCGCCACCGCGATCACCATCAGAAGAGTCATGGCCGCGGTGCCGAAGATAGCGGGCAGCACGCCGCCTTCCGTATTGGCTTCGCGCGGCTCGTCGCCGAGGAACTCGGCCCAGCGCGAGACGTAGACGGCGAGTCTGCCGCCAGGCGACAGGTCGTTCGCCGGATAGAGGCGCACCAGATGCGCCATTTCCTCTGTCTTCTCTTCTCCGCCGATGGCGACGAACGTGACCGTATTGGCCGCGTTTTGACGCCGCAACTCCTCAACCCGCGCCGCGAGCTTTTCGTAATTCGCGCGCTGGACAACCGCATCGGCTTCAAGGCGTTCCAGCGCCCGACGGTATTCCGCGCTGTCACGGCCGCTATCAAGTTCGATGCCGCGCAGATCGAGGCGCGCCGCTTCGAGTTTGCGGTTGATCGCGCCGATCTCTTCTTTTTCCAGTTCGTTGGCCTGTTCCCACCGCGCACGGGACACGCGGTGCGCCGCCTTGAAAGCGAAATCATCGAGAGAAGATATCTGACGCTCGGCACCGTCGATCGTCACGGACTTGATAGACCCGACGAACGGGCCCCACTCGAGACGTTCAACAAACAGGAAATTGGCGGGCCGCTCGCGCTTGACCACATTGAAGTCGGGGATCCAGCGGAAGTCCTCGCCGTAAATGTCGAAGTTGCCGGTACGGTAAAGCGTACGCGAAGCATATCCATCGGCCGCGGCGATCCGTTGTTGCCATTCCGGCGTCAGGGCCGCGAGGGCTTCGGTGGCCGGGCGGAAAAGCTCTTCGCGGAAAGGCTCGCCGGCGGTCACGGCACCGTCCGCCTCGGTCACAACATCGATCGGCTTCGGAATGAACGTCATGACGCCGTTCCAGGCGACCAGCGCCAGGAAACCGGCTATCATCGCTATACCCAGCGCGAGCGCGCCACCCAGCACCCACAGGGCCGGCTCGCCGCGCGCACGCATGTCGGTACGGCGGATCGCCGCGCGTTCAAGCGACGACTGATTTTCTTGCGTGGTCTCGGCGATCACGCGCATGGCCGCGTCCTCAACGCTCACAGTTGCGCCGCCCGCTTGCGGAACCGCTGCCGGATCAATTCGGCGAGCGTATTCACGGCGAAAGTCATCACGAAGAGAGTCAGAGCCGCCAGGAACAGCATGCGGTACAATGTCGAATCACGCACCGCTTCCGGCAATTCCACGGCGATATTGGCCGACAGCGCGCGCAGGCCGCTGAAGATGTTCCACTCGAGCAGCGGTGTATTGCCGGCCGCCATAACGACGATCATGGTTTCGCCGACGGCGCGCCCCATGCCGACCATGATCGCGGAGAACACCCCGCTCATCGCTGTCGGCAGGATCACGAAGATCGCCGTCTGCCAATCGGTCGCGCCGCAGCCGAGGCTGGCCGCGCGCAGGTGCTCAGGCACCGCGTTCAGTGCGTCTTCCGAGATGGTGTAGATGATTGGAATGACCGCGAAGCCCATGGCGAAGCCCACAACCAGCGTATTGCGCTGAACATAGGTGTCGACGATGCCGCCGCGCGGGTCCACGCCGACAACGACCAGCGCGAGCGCCGCAAGATAACTCAGAACACCGGCCGCAACGAGAGTCGCGACCCACCGGCCGAGATCCGTCAGGCCGGCCGAGGTGCGGTTCTCACCGCGCAGGATATGACCGAAGCGCTCGCCGACCAGCCCTTGCGTACTCATGAACAGAACGATGAATACGAACGGGAAGACGAGCATTGCGGTGAATGGCGCGCTTTCACCGTGACTACCCGTGCTCCACGCCCGGAGGTCGCCGGCGAAGAAGAGGCGTTCGAACCAAGGTCCGAGCGCGAACGCGACGACGCCGGTGGCGATCAGCGCGGCGAAGATCAGGATGAACTTCGGAAGGCCGCCGTAGCGCAGCGCGATATTCGACGGCAAGAGCTGCCAGAGATAGGCGCCCGCGAAAAGACCGGCGGGAACAACGATAAAAGCGCAGAAGATCGCGGCGATCCAGGTTTCGACCAGAGGCGCCAGGATGAGCGCCGCAATAAAACCAAGCACAACGGACGGCAGAGAGGCCATCAGTTCCATGGTCGGCTTGACCACCGCGCGCACGCGGTGGTCGACGAACTCGGAGGTGTAAATGGCGGCGCCGAGCGCGATCGGGATCGCGAACAGCAGCGAGTAAATGGTTGCCTTCAAGGTGCCGAAGATCAGCGGCACGAGAGAGAGCTTGGGTTCGAAGGCGTCAGTGCCTGAGGACGACTGCCAGGTCAAATCCGGTTCGGGATACCCTTCGTACCAAACCTTGCCAAAGATCGTCTGGAGTGTCGTTTCAGGGTGGGGTACGGCGACATTCCAGCTATGTGCCTGGCCATCGCCGGTGATCGCCACAATGCCGTTCTCACGCGGCGCGAGCGCCACGGTGTCAATTTTTGCATCTTTGGCCGCGAGCTTAAGGACAACCTGCTCGCTGGTCGAATGGCGGACCCAAACCTCGCCGCCGGCATCGGTGGTCACGAACAGCTTGCCGCGCTGGCTGGCGTCCATGGCCACGACCGCTTTGGTATGTGGTTCCAGCATATGCGCGCGAACAAGCTGATAGCCGTCGCTGGTCTTTGCGTCGGCGCGCTGCAGACGGAAATAAACGTTCACCGAGCCGTCGCTGCCGCCAATAACCAGCGATTGTTCGCCGATGAGGAAGCCGATGGCGCCGATCGTCGCATCACCAGGCAGGAGATCGACAGTTTCCGCCAAATCCGGCTTGGCGAAGGAGCGCGTGTCGTAGCGATAGATATTCCCCGTTTCCTCGGCGACGTAGACCTGGTCCGCGTTGTTGGTCATCAGCAGGGCGTGAACGTGCACACTGGCCGGCAGGCCGGGCAACTCGGAGGACGTCATGGTCGTCGTCGTCGCACCGGTGAGCATATTTGTGCGCGATTCCGTGCGCGAAAGACGGCCAATGCCCGCAGCGTCCACGGTGATGAACGAGCGTGTCGGACGCTCGACGGTACCGCCCAAACGGTAGTCGATCGCGACAATCGCGGTTCCCGCGGGAGCGGTTTGTGTCTCCGCGCCTAGTTCGACGGCGATGGAAACGACACGCATCTGCTCGGGGCTGATGGCCGTATAGATCGCCTTCCCGTCGGTGAAATCGGTGTCGTTCAGGCGCTTCAGGTCTTGCGGAACCTGAGAATTATCGACCACGACACCGCCGATCTTCAGCGTACCAAGACGCAGCGTGCCGTCCGTAAAGCCAAACGCGAGATCGCGCCCGTTCAGCGTGCGATTGAACGCGCTGACTTCCTTGCCGCCGAGATCGAAGGCGGGCGCTTCGAGTTCAGCGCCGGTCGCGATGTGGAACGCATGCACTTTGCCGGCTGCATCGACCGAAGTGGAAACGACCTTGTACTCGTCGATCACTTCCATGAGCGCACGAGGTCCCGGCGCGATTTTGACCGAACCGGCGCTTTCAACGGACGCGCCGGTAAACAGCGGCACGACGACTTGCGCAAGGAAGGCCATGATCCCGAACACGGCGACAATGACGCCAATGCCGCCGATCCTGATAATCCAGTCGGCGGCTTTGTCGATCATGATGACCGAGCGCGCGGTTTTCATGGAACGGCGCTGACGCGGCATGCTCGCCCGAGCTTCGCCTTTGATTTCAACGTCCGCCACGCATACCTCTCAATCCAGGAAACGACGGCGCCGGCGCTTTGACCGGCAGCGCGGGTCTCTTAGTAGCTCAGCTCGAGCGCCTTCAGGTCTTCGGCCACCACGGCGGACGGGATCGGGTAGTAGCCGTCCTTCACCACGCCGGTCTGCCCTTGCTTCGACAGCACGAATTTCGCGAACTCGGCGCGGAGCGGTTCCAGCTTCGTGCCCGGCTTCTTGTTCAGATATACATAGAGGAAGCGCGTGATCGGATATTCTCCCGCGTAGGCGTTTTCCGCCGTCGAATCGAAGCAAGCGCCACCGTCGGCGGCCGAAATCGGCACGGAGCGCACGTCGGCCGTCTTGTAGCCGACACCCGAGTAACCGATGGCGTACTTATCCGAGGCAATCGCCTGAACCACGGCCGACGAACCGGGCTGTTCCTTCACGCTATCCTTATAGTCACCTTCGGCCAGCACGACTTCCTTGAAGTAGCCATAAGTGCCGGAAGCCGAATTGCGGCCATACATGGAGACCGGACGCGCCGCCCACTCGCCGGTCATGCCGAGTTGGCCCCAGGTCTTGAGGTCCTGCTTGCCGCCATGCTTACGGCTCTTGGAGAAGATCGCGTCAACCTGCGCGAGGCTGAGGCACTTGATCGGGTTGTCCTTGTGGACGAACACGGCGAGGGCGTCGACAGCGACGCGCATACCGGTCGGCTTGTAACCGTACTTCTTTTCGAAGTCGTCCATTTCGGCGCCCTTCATCGGGCGCGACATGGGGCCAAACTGGGCGGTGCCCGCGATCAGCGCCGGCGGGGCCGTGCCCGACCCCTTGCCTTCGATCTCGACCTTCACATTCGGATATTCCTTAGCGAAGCCTTCAGCCCATAGCGTCATGACGTTGTTGAGGGTGTCAGAGCCGATGGATTTCAGGCTGCCTTCGACGCCCGCGGCCTTCTTATAGTCCTTCAGCGAGGCGTCGACCTCGACGGCCCAAACGGTGGTGGCAGCGAAACTGCCAGCGAGCGCACAAACGGCGCCGAATTTCTTGAGCATCGATGTCTCCACGGGACGAAAGCGGTTGTAAAAACACGCCATCCATAGCGGCGAAGACCACACCTTTTTTGACAGATTTGTGAAAGATTTATTACAGGTCGGCCGCTCCCCAGCAGCCTTTTTCGGGCAAAAATAAAGCGCTGATTTTACAGCGCTTTTTAGATCTTATTCCCGGAGGGCGGAGATGTTGCCGCGGTAGTCTTTGGTGCCGAAAACCGCCGTTCCCGCCACCAGAACCGTGGCCCCGGCCTCCCGCACGTTTCTGGCAGTCGCCGGAGTGATTCCCCCATCCACTTCCAGCTCGATCGGGCGACGGCCGATCATGGTCTTGATGCGCCGGAGTTTCTCGAGTTGGCTCGGAATGAAGGACTGCCCTCCAAAGCCGGGATTGACGCTCATGACCAGGATGAGGTCGAGGCGGTCGAGCACGTATTCGATCACGTTCTCGGGCGTCGAGGGATTGAGCGAAACACCCGCCTTCTTGCCGAGCGAACGGATAAGCTGCAGCGAGCGGTCGAGATGGGCTCCGGCCTCGGCGTGCACCGTGATGATATCCGACCCGGCCTCGGCAAAAGCCGCGATGTAAGGATCGACCGGCTGGATCATAAGGTGCACGTCGAGCACCTTCTTGGTGTGCGGGCGCAGAGATTTGACCACGACGGGCCCGATTGTGAGGTTCGGCACAAAATGGCCGTCCATCACATCGACGTGGATGTAATCGGCTCCCGCTTCGTCGATCGCGCGCACTTCCTCGCCGAGGCGTGCGAAATCCGCCGAGAGGATGCTGGGCGCGATCTTGACCGACATGTGATCTTTAAACCCGATTCTTGGCCGCGGCGACGACCGCGTCCGCCGTGATGCCGAAGTGTTTATAGAGTTCCGGCGCCGGAGCCGATGCGCCAAACGTGGTCATGCCGACCACAGCGCCGTCCGGTCCGACATAGCGTTCCCAGCCGAATGTGCTGGCCGCTTCGATCGCGATCTTCACGGTCCCCTCGCCCAACACGCTCGCGCGATAGGCCGCGGGCTGCGCGTCGAACAGCTCCCACGACGGCATCGAAACGACGGCCGCGGAAATTCCATCGGCCTTCAGCTTCTCGCGCGCTTCCATGGCCAAGCTGACTTCGGAGCCCGTGGCGATGATCGTGACCTGACGCTTGCCCTCGGCTTCCGCAAGAACGTAAGCGCCTTTGGCGCAGAGATTTTCGTCGGTGTGCGCCGTGCGCAGCGTCGGCAGGCCCTGACGCGTGAGGGCGAGCACCGACGGCTTTTCGGCGGCGACGGCGATGGCCCAGCACTCGGCGGTTTCAACCGTATCGCACGGGCGCATGGTGAGAAGATTGGGAATGATGCGCAGGCCGGCCAGATGCTCGACCGGCTGATGGGTCGGGCCGTCTTCGCCAAGGCCGATGGAATCGTGCGTCATCACGTAGACAACGCGCTGGCTCATCAGGGCGGACAGGCGGATCGACGGGCGGCAGTAATCGGTGAACACCAGGAAGGTTCCACCGAACGGAATAATACCGCCGTGAAGCGCGAGACCGTTCATGGCCGCGGCCATACCGTGCTCACGCACGCCGTAATACACATAACGGCCGGAGAAATCCGACGCCGAGATCGGCGCCATGCCGGCGGCCTTGGTGTTGTTGGAGCCGGTGAGATCGGCCGAGCCGCCGATCATTTCCGGAATGACCTTGGCGAGCGCATCGAGCACCGTCTGCGACGACTGGCGCGTGGCGACCTTCGGTTTTTCAGCCGAGGTCTTCTTCTTCAAGTCGTTGATGGCCTGCATCCAACCTTCGGGCAACTTGCCCGACATCAGACGATCGAATTCCTTGCGCTGCGCGGCATCAAGCGCGCCAAGGCGCTTGAACCATTCAGCGGCGGCGGCGGCGCCTTTGGCTCCTGCGGCGCGCCAGGCGGCGAGCGTGTCGGCGGGCACGACGAACGGTTCGTGGGCCCACGAAAGCTTCTCGCGCGCGCCTTTGATCTCGACGTCGCCAAGCGGCGAGCCATGGGTCTTCGCGGTGCCGGCGAGCGTCGGCGCGCCGTAACCGATCGTGGTCTTGCAGGCGATCATCGCCGGCTTGTCGCTTGCCTGCGCCGCCTTGATGGCCGCGGCGATCGCTTCCGGATCGTGACCGTTCACGGCCCAGGTGTTCCAGCCGGAGGCTTCAAAGCGCTTCCGCTGATCGTCGGAGACGGTAAGGCTCGTCGGGCCGTCGATGCTGATGGAATTGTCATCGAACAGCACGATGAGCTTGCTGAGCTTCAGGTGTCCGGCCAGCGAAATCGCCTCATGGCTGATGCCTTCCATCAGACAGCCGTCGCCGGCGATGACGTAGGTATAGTGGTCGACGACGTCCTTGCCGAAACGCGCGGCGAGGAGGCGCTCGGCGAGCGCCATGCCGACGGCGTTGGCGATACCCTGGCCGAGCGGGCCCGTGGTCGTCTCGGCCGCCGAGGCATGCCCATGTTCGGGATGGCCGGCGGTGATGGCACCCATCTGGCGGAAATTCTTGATCTGCTCGATGGTCATGTCCTGGTAGCCGGTCAGGTACATGAGGCTGTAGAGCAGCATCGAGCCGTGGCCCGCAGAGAGGATGAAGCGGTCGCGATCGGCCCATTTCGGCTGCGCGGCGTCGTACTTCAGGAAGCGGGTGAAAAGGACGGTGGCGACATCGGCCATACCCATGGGCATGCCGGGGTGACCGGAGTTCGCCTTCTGCACGGCGTCGGCGGAAAGGAACCGGATCGCGTTGGCCATCGAATCGTGGCTTACGGCAGCGGCGGCGGTCGAAGCGTCCTTCATCGAAAATCTATTCTTTTCAATTGGTTATACGAAAGCGCCCCCACGGGCATGTCGCACGCTTGTGACGGACCAAAGGAGAGTTTGCAAGGGCGAATTCCAGCGCCCCGGGACCGGGCGGAACAGGCCAAAAACCGGCCTAAAGCACGCGTTCCTGGACTTGAACCGTGTCTTCGAGATCGGGCCGGTAAAGCTGGTAGTTCGCCTTGCCTTGCCGCTTGGCGAAATACATCGCGACGTCTGCATTGTGCAGAAGCTGGCTCGCGGTCGCGGCCTGGGCCGGCAGCAGGGAAATGCCGATCGAGGCCGAAATACGCCCTTCCCTCCCGCCAAGATCGAACGGCTCGGTCAGAGACTTGATAATGCGGTGCGCTACGATCGCCGCCGCGTCGAAGTTGTCGATGAGCGGCATGATGACGGTGAACTCGTCACCGCCGAGGCGCGCCACGGTATCGGCTTCGCGAACGCTTTTTTCAAGACGGCGCGCCGTCGACTTCAGTAGGAGGTCGCCGGCGTCGTGGCCCATGGTGTCATTGATCGCCTTGAAGCCGTCAAGGTCGATGAACATCAAGCCGACACTGGTCTTCGCGCGTTTGCCTTCCAGGACGCGCCGCGTGAGACGATCCATGAACAGCGTGCGGTTGGGAAGACCGGTGAGTTGATCGTAATTGGCCTGATAGATGATCTTTTCTTCGTCCAGCTTGCGCTGGGTCACGTCCGAAACAATGGCGATGTACTGCTGGATCACGCCGCTCGCGTCACGCACGGCCGACAGCGAGATGCGCGCCGCATAGCGGCGTCCGTTCTTGCTTTTGCACCATTGCTCCCACTGCGCCTTTTCGCCGCTTTCTTCGACAGGCAGCGGGCCGTCGGCGCCTTGGGCGCCGTGATTGAGAGCCGCGGCCAGCGGCTGGCCGACGATCTCCGGTTCTTCGAGATTGGTGATGCGGCGGTAGGCCGGATTGCTTTTGGTGACGCGGCCATTCGCGTCGGCGACGATCAAACCATCGGGGCTATGCTCGAACACCGCGCCGGCGAGGCGAAGTTCAACTTCAGCGCGGCGCCGTTCGGTGACATCGCGGAAGGTAATCACATATCCGGCGATCTCGCGGCCCGCGCGAAACGGCGCGACGGTATACACCGCCTCGAAGCTCTCGCCGTCGCTGCGCGCGAGGTGAGCCTCACGCTCGAGGTAATACGGGCCGCTGCGGATCTGCGCGAGCAGCGGCAAGGGCTGACCGGCGCTGACATGCCCCGCCCCAAAAACAAACAGCCGTTCGACATTCACGCCGGCCATGGCCGCGGCGTCGCGGTTCATGAGATCCCCGGCCGCAGAATTGGCGAACGCGACCTTGCCGTCAGCGCCAACCGCGATGATGCCGTTGGAGGCGGCGTCGAGGATTTGTGTGGTCATTGTGGAGATCCGCGAAAGGTCCGACGGCGGAAGGATCACCGGCGGCGCTGCGGCAGCCACCGACACGAACGGCGCCTTTTTTGCCGACGCGGCCTGCGGCTTGATCACGCGTGTTGCCCCGGCTTTAACGCCTGCGCGTTTCTTGCGCGGCGCAGGCACGGTTTGTTTCGACTTGCGCGCGTTCCGGGCAAGCGGCTTCTCGCCCTTTTTAGCGGGCGCCTCAACGCGCTTCCTCACACCGGTTTTACGCTTTCTCGGCATTACGCTTTTAGGTTGTTTACGGTGTGAAACACGCTTTCATCCAAATGGACAAATAACCCTGGGTTGACAATGACTTGCGTCGTCCCGAAGTAGTTTATACGCCCCCCCGTCAAATGCATAGCGGCCCCAAATGGTCCTGTGAAAATACCCTGGAATATCACTTTTCCGCGAATTGGTTTCGGCTCTATATTTATGTGCATGTCTTTTTGGAGGGTGCCATGGCAGATCCGAGATACCAGCCCGATGTGAACGGCCTCGCAGCCGCCCTGCAGCGTGAACATGGCCTCAAAGCCCTCGACGTGGCCCTGGCGACCACCCGTCAGCACATGCAGGACGCCGCGTGGAAACATTGCACCATGTGGCTGCAGGTCGTGAATCGCCTCAATACGGCGCACGGCGCACCGGCCGCGCCTTAGGCTTTCTTGACGATCCGGACCGCAAAGAGAGCCGCCAGAATCAGACCATAGGTCAGCGGTTCGATAAAACCCGCCCGAACCATCATGTAGTAGTGGATCACCCCGGCGATCGCCGCCGGGTAAACCAGGCTGTGCAGACGCCGCCAGCGCCGGCCGCCAAGCCTGCGCGTCATCGCGTCGGTCGAGGTGACGCTCAACGCGGTCAGAATCACAAGCGCAAACATGCCGACCGTGATGTAGCGGCGCTTGATGATCTCCTGCACGAGAAGTTGCATATCGAAGAAAAGATCAAGCCCCACATAACTCATCACATGCAGCATCACATAGAAGAACGCAAATAGGCCGAGCATGCGCCGCAGGCGCGCGATACCGTTCCATTTGGTCAAAAGCCGCAACGGGGTGACCGCGAGCGCGATCAGCAGAAAGCGTAGCGCCCAATCTCCAAAATAGCGCGTGGTCGCTTCGATGGGGTTGGCGCCCAGTTGTCCCGCGAGCGCGCGGTACCCCCACCAGAAGAAGGGCAGCAACGAAACAACGAACACCGCCGGCTTCAGCCAGCGACGCGAGAACGTCTCGAAATTGCGCGAAGCGTCAACCTCAGCCATGCACGCGATCGAACGGTCCTAATAAAGACGGGTGAGGTTCATGCCCTTGTACAAATCCGCGACCTCTTCCTCGTAGCCGTTGAACATCAGCGTCGGCCGACGGCGGAAATCGCCGATGCGCCGTTCGCTTGCTTGCGACCAACGCGGATGATCGACCTTCGGATTGACGTTGGCGTAGAAACCATACTCGGTGCCGTTCATCACCTTCCAAGTGTTCTGCGGCTGCTCCTCGACGAAGCTGATGCGTACGATGGATTTGACGCCCTTGAAACCGTACTTCCAGGGCACGACAAGACGCAGCGGCGCGCCGCTTTGCCCGAGCAGAGGCTGGCCGTAAAGGCCGACGGCGAGAATCGCGAGTGGATTCATCGCCTCGTCCATCCGCAACCCTTCGATATAGGGCCAGGGAAGATTCGCGCTGCGCTGACCGCGCATCTCGGTGGGCCGTACCACCGTCTCGAAGCGCACGAACTTGGCGCTTCCCTGCGGCTCGAACCGCTTGATCACCTCGGCGAGCGAAATGCCCACCCAGGGGATGACCATGGACCAGGCCTCGACGCAGCGCATGCGATAGATGCGCTCCTCTACCGCATGCGGCTTGATGAAATCGTTGAAATCGATCGTGCCGGGCTTATTGCACAATCCGTCGACCTTGACGGTCCACGGGAGCGGCTTGAAGGCATGGGCATATTCGGCGGGGTCGCCCTTGTCCAAACCGAACTCGTAAAAATTATTGTAGTTGGTGATGTCCTCGAATGCCGTCTGCTTGTCGTTCTCCCCCAGCTTGGCGTAGCCTTTTTTGAGATCGGCGAACTTACCGCCCGCCGTAGGCAATACCGCGCCCGCCGCTGAACCCGATCCTCCGGCGAACGTTCCGCCGAGGGCGAAACTGCCGGCGATCAGGCCGGTGGTTTTTATGAGCTGACGGCGGTTGAGATAAGCGCTTTCGGGCGTGATCTCATGAGACGCAACGTCCGATGCCTTTCGGCGGCGAATGAGCATGGATTGACCTCGCGAGTACGGCTATGGCGGCCTCGGCTATTATATCGTGCTTGGCCCCAAAAAGAAAAAGCGCCGGACCCCGAGGGTCCGGCGCTTTCATTTCTTGAAGCAAGCCTAGAGACTTAGGCCTTCTTCGGCTGGCCGCTGTAGATCTTCCACAGGTTGGCCACCTTTTCAGACTGGCTACCCGCGGTGATCGACTTGAACGCGGCGAGGCCTTCCGCACGGCGACCGGCACTGATGTGCGCGATGCCGAGACGAAGCTGCGCGTCGTCCTTATTGTCCACGCCCTTGGCGAGGCCAGCGGTGATCAGTTCGATCGCCTTATCGTTGTCGCCCATGCTCCAGTAGGCTTCGCCGAACTTCACGGTGGCGTCGCCCTTAGCCTGCTTACCGGCTTCAGCAACCCCCTGCGGCAGGGTCTTGGTGTCGGCTTCGCACTGCTTGGTCGCCAGGGCGAGCAGACGCGTTTCGCGTTCCTTGTTCGCCGCCTGGCCCATGACGCCGGCCTTCGTGCCCTTCTCGATCACAGCCTTGCCTTCGCACGGCAGGCCTTCCTGAAGGGCGATTTCCGCCATCTGGGTATATTCGCGGTCCGTCGCCATGATGCCGCTGACGTACTTGATACGCGCGACATCGAGTTCGACGTGCGGATTGCCGCGGAGCGAACGCTCGGACATTTGCACGAACTGAGCGAAGTACTTCGGATCCGGATACAGGGTGATGAGCTTTTCCATCGTGCCTGCGACGGCATCGGTGTTGCCGAGTTCGTAATCGGCGCTCATCAGCAGCTCAAGCCACTGCTTGTCAGGATTACGGCGAGCGGACTCGGCGCCCTTAACAGCTGTACGGATATTTTCCGCAGCCTGCTTGTAATCCTTCTGGATGTAATAGCTCTGACCGACGAGGACCTGCATGTCGCCGTCCGCGCCGTTTTCCTTCATATAGCGGTTCGCGAACTCGATGGCCTTCGGGTAGTTCTTGGCCTGATAGTTCACGCTCGCGAGTTGCTTCACGCGTTCCTTCGCTTGTTCCGGGGTCATCTGCCCGGTGGCGAGAGAAGCTTCCCACGCGCCGGTACCCTTCGCGAAGTTGCCGCTCTGGAAGTAAGAAACCGCGAGGATCTCGTTCACGAGGAACGTTTCGTACGCGCTCTTACCGCTGACGGCCGCTGCTTCTTCAGCGCTCGCCACGGCTTCCTTGAACTGCTTCTTCTTCAGAAATTCCTGGGCAGCCTGCAGCGGCTTGCCAACTGCCGGCTTAACGCTCGGCGCTTTTTCCGCCGCGAAGGCGGCTTGCGGCGCCATGATCGCGTCCGCACCGACAAGTCCCGTCGCCAGCATGAGCGACAACGCGATCAAAGAAACTCTCGATTTCATGTTTGCTGTGTCCTCTTACAAGCAAAAGAGAAACGCCACTG
>JAYSFT010000069.1:0-13789 GCA_041913245.1 Rhodospirillaceae bacterium
AGGACGCGATCCAGAGCCTCTCCGCTCAGCAGCTGATCGACCTTTGCTACACCGGTGTTCAGGACGCCTGCGCCAAGTTCACCCGCACCATTGACGCGGGCTCGGAACTCATCCTGTTCACGGTCAGCCCGCTCAATTTCGCCAAGCAGAAGGCCAGCGGCTTCGACATCGAGGCCAGCTACCGCCAGCCGCTCGACGAAATCAACGCCGGCTGGGCCGGCGAACTCACCTTGCGCGGCCTTGCCACGCACTACATCAAGGACGTGCTGGACAGCGGCGTCGTCGGCTCGATCCCGAACGACCAGGCCGGTCAGCTCAGCTCGTCCAAGCCGGACTGGCGTTGGGATGTCGGTTTGAGCTACGCGCTGGATCCAGTCGTCATGAGCTTCAACATGCGCGGCTTCACCTCCGGCGTGTTCAACACGAACTACATCCAGTGCACCACCGGTTGCCCGGCCTCGACGTCGAACAACATCACCATCGACGACAACCGCCTCGACGGCGCCCTGTATTTCGATTTCTCGGCGACCTACAAGGTTGAGGTCGGTGAAAGCGAAGCGGACCTCTTCATGAGCGTGCGCAATCTCACCAACCGCGATCCCGGCATCGTTCCGTCCGGTCCGGGCGCCTCGGTGTTCTCGACCAACGAATCCAACTCCGCCCTCTACGATCTTCAGGGCCGCGCCTACCGCGTGGGCGTGCGCTTCCGCATGTAGAGCGGCCGCTTTGCCGGCTTGAAAACGGCGCGCCGGTATCGTTGATCGATACCGGCGCGTTCGTTTGAGGGCCCCGTAATCGTTTCCCTCGATTACGCTTTATCGTTAAAATAGGATATCGGCGTTTCACCGCCGGGTTTTGATCCACGGAACACCCCAGAATGGCGCCGGCCAGCAATCTCGCGCATGTGCACGATTACGAGGAAGTCGGCTCCGGCCGGCACGAAAACCTGCGTTTCTGGCTGCGGCTCCTGACCTGCACCATGCTGATCGAAACCAAGATCCGCGGACGCCTCGAACAGCAGTTCGGCGTGACCCTGCCGCAGTTCGATCTCATGGCGCAGCTCGACCGCGTTCCGGACGGCCTGACGATGAGCGGTCTCAGCGAACGCCTCATGGTCTCGAACGGAAACGTCACCGGAATCGTGAAGCGCCTGATCGCGGAGAAACTCGTCGACCGCCAGACGTCCAAGGCCGACCGCCGCGCCTTCGTGGTGCGCCTCAGCCGCAAGGGCCAGCTTCTCTTCCGCGAAATGGCCAACATCCATGAACAGTGGATCAATGAATTGTTCGCCGAGATTTCGCCCGAAGACGTCGAATTGATGATGGGCCTGCTCGCGCGGACCAAGGACGCCGTGCGCCGGTCCGGCGGTGAAGATCCGGCGAAATCCAAGAAACGCGCGCGCGCCGCCGCCCGCGCGGCCCGCTGATGGTCTTCACGGCCCAGATCACCGTCCGGTTCAACCACGTCGACGCCGCGGGGATCGTTTTTTATCCGCGCTACTACGAGATGCTCAACGAGGCCGTCGAACGCTGGTTCGACGAAGGGCTTGGCGTCGGTTTTCGCGACCTTCATCTCGTTCAAAAGATCGGGATGCCCGCCCGCCATATCGCCGTCGATTTCCTGAAGGCGAGCCGGCTGGGGGATGTGCTGACGTTCGATCTCCAGGTGCGGAAGATCGGGCGCTCCTCCCTGGCCCTCAAGATTGACTGTTACTGTGACGGCGAGCAGCGCCTGGCCGCCGACCTCGTGCTGGTCTGCGTCTCGTTGTCGCCTCTCGCCGCCACCTCGATTCCGGCTGCGCTGCGGGAGCGGATGGGGGCCTTTACCGGGTCCCGGTAGCGCGAGTCGGGCGGATCCCGCGGCGCGCGGTTCCGGGTAACGCCCACAAAGACGCAAGATTGTTGTTAAGCCGCATGTTACGCTCGTTTTGGGCGCCCGCGGCAACAAGGGCGTTGAAAATGTTTTATACATATAGCAAATTTGAGCGCTGGCTTGGCAGCGCCGTTGGATCGTTGGGAGAGGATCGGAATGGTGTTTGGTCGTTTTTTGGCTCGCGTGCGTCAGCCGCTCGTTTGCGGCAGCGCGGCCGTCGCCATTTCGCTTGCGCTTTCGTCCTGCTCGCAGCCCGCCGCGCAGCAGGGAGCCGCCGCGCCGGCCGTTTCGGCCGAGGCTCAGCCGGCCGGCAGTTCCGAGCGCCGTTTGCGCCTCATGACATCCGAGCAGTATCTCAACACGCTGGCCTACGTCTTCGGACCCAACGTGAAGCCGGATGTGCGCTTCGCGCCCTTGCAAAGAACCGATGGCCTGCTCGGGGTCGGCACATCGATCGCCGGCGTGACCGCGAGTCAGATGGAGGTCTATCAAAAGACCGCCGCGCAAGTCGCCGGACAGGTCGTGAATACTGAAAACCGTAAATTCCTGATCCCGTGCACGCCGAAGGCGGATACCGCGCGCGACGATGTTTGCGCACGCGCTTTCCTGACGAAGGTCAGCCGTCTTTTGTATCGCCGCCCGCTTGAAGAAAAGCGTCTCGCCCAGTGGGTCGAGGAAGCCGGCGCGGGCGCCGACCGTTTGAAGGATTTCTACGCCGGCATCGGGTCCGCGCTGGAAGGGATGCTGTTCAATCCGCAGGTCTTGTTCATCTCCGAGCGTCTTGAAGCCGATCCCGCCAACAAGGGCGCGACGCGCCTTGATTCCTATTCGCTCGCGACGCGCCTCAGCTTCTTCCTGTGGAACGCGGCGCCGGACGATCTTCTGCTGAAGGCGGCCGAGAAGGGCGAGCTTTATACGCAGAAGGGGTTCGCGAAATCCGTCGACCGGATGATGGCCAGTCCGCGCCTCGAATACGGCGTGCGCGCGTTCTTCGACGATATGCTTCAGTTCGATCTGTTCGATACGCTGGCGAAGGACGGCTCGATCTATCCGACGTTCACCGCCACCACCGTCCTCGATGCGCGTGAACAGACGCTGCGCACCGTCGTCGATCAGCTGCTCACGAAAAAACGCGACTACCGCGATCTCTACACGACCCGCGAAACCTTCATTTCGCCGTCGCTCGCGGCCCTTTATCGCCTGCCGACGACGGGCGGCTGGGTGCCGTACGAGTTTCCGGCCGACAGCCCGCGCATGGGCATGCTGACGCAGATCAGCTTCCTTGCCGGCCACTCCCATCCGGGCCGCAGTTCGGCGACCTTGCGCGGCAAGGCGCTGCGCGAGCTCTTGCTGTGCCAGCCGGTGCCGCGTCCGCCCGCGAACGTCGACTTCTCGGCGCTCAACAATCCGAAGGCCGAGCACCGTACGCAGCGTGACCGCGTGAATTTCCACCTGGAAAACCCGGTCTGCGCCGGCTGCCACAAGATCACCGACCCGATGGGCCTCGCGCTGGAGAACTTCGATGGCGCCGGCCGCTACCGCGCCACCGAGCGCGGGACGGTGATCGATGCCAGCGGCAGCCTCGACGGCAAGTCGTTCACGGACGTCACCGGTCTCGCGCAGGCGCTGCACGACCATCCGGCGCTGCCGGGCTGCGTTGTGAAACGCGCTTATGCCTATGGGACTGGCGGGCCGACGGGAGCGGGCGACAAGGCAACGCTGGAGGCGCTCGACAAGCAGTTCGCCGCCGGCGGCTACCGTTTTCCGGATCTTTTACGCGCGGTCGTGACTTCGAAAGCCTTTTCGCAAGTCACGGCGACGCCGGCGGCGACGACCGTCGCGGCCAAGTAATACAAGGGAGAAGCGACATGGCTGATTTCAATCGGAGACGAGTGCTGCGAGGCGCGCTGAATGGCGGCGCTGTGACCGTGGCGCTGCCGCTTCTCAACTGTTTCCTGAACGGGAACGCCACCGCGATGGCCGATGGAGCCGCGATGCCGGTGCGTTTCGGCACCTGGTTCTGGGGCCTCGGCATGGCGCGCAATATCTTCGAACCGAAGAAGACCGGGGCCAACTATGACCTGCCGGAAGAAATCGCGATGCTTGCCCCGGTGCAGAAAGACATCAATCTGTTCACCAACCAGCAGGCGTTCCGCGATACCGAAGCCAATCGGTGCCACTTCACGGGCTGGGTCATCAACATGACCGGCATCGCGCCGAAGAACGGCCAGAATACGCCCGCCGAAACCATCGACATGACGGTCGCGAATCAGATCGGCCGCACCACGCGCTTCAAGACGCTCAACGCTACGGCGACCGGCGACCCGCGCTCGACGGTTTCCTATGAAGGCCTGAACGCGCCGTCGACCTCAGAATTCTCGCCGATCAACTTCTACACGCGCCTGTTCGGACCCGATTTCCAGGATCCGAACGCGCCGGAATTCAAGCCGAACCCGCAGACCATGGTCCGTAAGAGCGTGCTGTCGGGCATGCTCGATGACGTGAAGGCCCTCGAGCGCGATGTCGGCAGCGAGGATAAGGCGCGCCTTGATCAGTACTTCACGGGCCTGCGTCACATCGAACAGCAGTTCCAGCAGCAACTCACCAAACCCGAACCGCGCGCGGCCTGCATCGCGCCGAAAGCGCTGACCCGCGAACCCGCCGCCGGCGGTGATGCGGAACTGGTGAAGACCCGCCATGAACTGATGACCAATCTGATGGTGATGGCGGTCGCTTGCGATCAGACGCGCGTCTTCAACATGAACTACTCGGCCGCCTCGGCGAACACGATCAAGGCGGGCTACGAGAAGCCCCATCACACCACCACGCATGAAGAACCGGTGGACGAGCGCCTCGGCTACCAGCAGAACTGTTCGTGGTTCACCCGCCGCGCCATGGAATCATGGGCCTACTTCGTGAAGGCTTTCGGCGACATGAAGGAAGGCGACGGCCGCCTGATCGACAACGTCCTGATCTATGCCGTGACCGACCATGGCTACGCGCGCATCCATTCGCTCGACGGCATGCCGGCGTTCACCGCCGGCCGCGCCGGCGGCAAGGTGAAAACGGGGCTGCATATCGCGACGGAAGGCAGCACCGTTGCGCGCCTGGGCTATACCGTTCAGCGCATCATGGGCCTCGAGATCCCGTCGTGGGGCACGCGCAGCAACAACACATCGAAAGAGTACGGCGAAATCCTCGCCTAGGGTGTCATATGCGACGTTTTCAGAAGTTCGCGCCGCTCATGGCGCTTGCGGTTCTGGCCTTTGTACAGCCGGCGGTCGCTCAGCGCGCCGCCGAACGCGAGACCTACGAGCGCGTTCCGATGCCGGCCGGCTTTCAGGTGATCGGCACCGAGCTTGAAGGGCCCGTCTTCGCGGACGCCCGCGGCCGCACGCTTTATACTTGGCCGCGCGGCGGCCAGCGCAATGGAGACGCCGGCGAGCAGCAGGGGCGTCCGGCCTGCGACGATACGAAATATACCGAGACTGCCGGGCTCATGAGCCCGTATCCGGCCGGTCTCGAGCTTCCGGAAGTCGCAACGCGCCCGACCTGCGTTCAGGTTTGGCCGCCGGTCCTGGCCGCGGCCGACGCGAAACCTGTCGGCAAGTGGACCATCGTGGACCGCAAGGACGGCGTGAAACAATGGGCCTACGACGGCTACGCGCTTTACACATCCGTGCTCGATGAAATGCCGGGGGATACGCGCGGCGGCCGCCGAGGCCGCAATGGCGGCAATGGTGGCGATGGCGGCACGCCGCGCATTGTCGCGGCGCCGCCCACCGACATTCCGGCCCAGTTCGGGATATTTTCCGTCAGAAGCGGGCGCCTGCTGGCGCTGTCGAGCGGGTTCTCGGTCTATTCCTATGACAAGGATACCGCCACGAAGTCCAACTGCACGGGCGTTTGCCTGCGCGAGTGGACGCCGGTGCTCGCGGGCGAAACCGCCACGGCCAAGGGCGACTGGACCATTCTCGAACGCGAACCGGGCGTGAAGCAGTGGGCCTTCCGCAAGAAGCTTCTCTATACGCGCCTGGCCGATGATTCGGCGCGCAGCCTCGAAGGTGCCGACGAGGCGGGGTGGAGCAACGTCTATACCCAGAAGGAGCCGGCGTATCCGGCGGGCTTCAAGGTGCAGGATTCCTACGCCGGCCAGGTTCTCGCCGACGCGCAGGGCCGCACCATCTATATCTACAACTGCATCGACGACACGTTCGATCAGCAGAGCTGCGATCATCCCGGCGCTCCGCAGGCTTATCGCCTGGCCGTGTGCGGCGGCGGCGACGCGGCGCGTTGCCTCGCGACGTTCCCCTATGTTCTTGCCGCCAAGGACGCTCGGAGCGGCTCGCGCGCGTGGACGGCCATCCAGATCGACCCGAAGACCGGCCGCCACGCGGCGCCGGGACAAGCGGACGCGTTGCATGTCTGGGCTTATCGCGGCCGTCCGGTATTCACCTTCGCCGGCGACAAGAAGCCGGGCCAGGTGGGCGCCGACGGCTGGGGCGAATTCCACGGAATGCGTAACGGCTTCAAGGCGTTCTCGATCCGCGACGACTTCAAGGGCAACGCGGGCTAAGCGGCCTCTTCAGGAGATCATTCCATGAAATCCAATTTTCAACGTGTGTTGATCGCTTCCGGCGTCGTGTTGACGCTCGCGCCGTTCGCGGCGTATGCCCAGGAAGGCCAGGCCGTTATTCGGGACCGGTCCATCGCCTATGTGATGACCATGGAAGAATGGGCGATGCATAAGACACCCGGCGCCAAGGCCGAGTGCCCCAACGGCATGAACGAAGGCCCGCGCGAGCAATTCAAGGTCTTGTTTCCGGAAAATGGACCGAAGCGCACGGTGGTGGGCACCCAGCTCGCCCGTGAGTCGCAGATCTATTTCCCCGAGCCGGAAAAAGAGAACATGCCGTTCAAGGAAGCGGTGGGCCCCGTGGTTCCGGGCGTCAATCTCGACGGAAAGATCGACGCGGACGACTTCACCAATGCCGACGGCGTGAAAGGCATCGACAATCAGTTCTTCCGCGTCATCGGCTGTGTCAGCAGCTATCGCGACGTCGCGGCGCTGATGGTCACCAAGTGGCGGGTGGATAACGCCTTCAATCGCGTCGTGATCGAACTCACCAATGTCGACGACCTGGTGAATGACGATGATGTGACGGTCACGACTTACCGCGGTCTTTCGCCGCTGCTGCCCGATGCGACCGGCAACGGTTATATGCCGGGCGCGTCCCAGAAGCTGGATATGCGCTTCGGCAAGGACTTCATCACCGCCTTCAAGGGCAAGATTGTCGGCGGCGTGCTGACGACCGAGGCCGCCGACTATCTGATGCCGTACCAGGCGCTCGCGAATATCTCGGCGCAGCTATTCCGCGGCGTGAAGTTCGATCTGCGCCTGACCGAGGACGGCGCGGAAGGCTATATGGGCGGTTATGTCGATCTCGAGTCCTGGCACGCACAGCGCCAGGAAAGCATTTCCACGCACCATCAAAGCTACGGTCAGGAATCTTCGCCCACGGTCTACAAGGCGCTGAAGCGCCTGGCCGATGGATATCCGGATGCCGCGGGCCAAAACACCGCCATCTCCAGCGCGCTGCATGTCCGCTTTACCCAGGTCTTCGTCGACCGGCCGGCCAAAGCGACCGCGCAAGCCGGTTCGCAGAACGGCATCAGCCGCTAAATACCGCGCGTCAGAGGCCGATCCGACGGCGGCCGGTCTCCGGCCGCCGTTTTCCTTCGGCCAAGATTACTGTGGCCGCCCGCCGGACAATATTATAAGCTTAAAACAATTTTCGGCCGCCACTTGCGGCGGCCGCGGCACGGCGGAGTATCTCCAGTGAAATGGCCTGCGGACCGGATTTCGTCGAGTTCCCCGAAGAGCTTCGGCATGTATGAAAAAGCGATGCGGTTGTACCCGGACGCCGACCTGATCCATCTGGAAGTGGGCCTTCCGGGTTTTGATACGCCGCAGCACATCAAGGACGCCGCCATCGCCGGCCTGCAGGCAGGCAAGGTCCACTACAGCGCGTTTCCGGGCACCATCGAACTGCGCCGCGCGATCATTGACCGCTTGAAGGCGCACAACGATCTCAAGGTGAAGGAAAACGAGGTTGTCGTCACCAATGGCCTCACGCATGCGTCCTACGCGGTCTTCATGGCCGCGCTCGACCCCGGCGACGAAGTGATCCTGCTCGAACCCTACTATCCGCAGCATGTGAACAAGATCGAGATGGCGGGGGGCAAGGTCGTTCTCGCGCCGCTCGATAAGGCCAAAGGCTTCGCCATCGACGCGGCGGCCATCGAAGCCAAGATTACGCCCAAGACCCGGATGATTTCACTCGTGAACCCCGCCAATCCCACGGGCCGCGTGTTCTCGCACGAAGAATTGAGCGCCCTGGCCGCGCTTTGCATCAAGCACGATCTCCTGGTCGCCTCTGACGAAGTCTATGAGCAGATCGTCTATGACAAGAACAGGCATATCAGCATCGCCTCGCTGCCCGGCATGTTCGAGCGGACCTTCAGCATGTTCGCTTTCACCAAGGCCTACGCGATGGACGGCTGGCGCATCGGCTATGTCGCCTGTCACGAGCGTTTTGTCCCGGCGATCCTGAAGATCACCGCGAACGACGTCTCGCATGTGAATACCTTCATTCAGGACGGCGCCCGTGCGGCCTTGACCGGTCCGCGCGAGAAGGTCGAAGAGATGCTCGCGAGCGATAAGAAGAACCGTGATCTCGTGGTGTCGCGTATGAACCAGATGTCCGGCGTGACGTGTGAAATGCCGGAAGGTTCGATCTACGCGTTCCCGAATATCTCCGCGACCGGCAAAAGCAGCCAGCGGGTCGCCGACGAGATCCTTGAGAAATGCCATGTCGTGACGGAAGCCGGCACGTTCTATGGCGCGGGCGGGGAAGGGCATCTGCGTGTCTGCTTCGGTGCGGAGCCCTATGAGCGTATTGAGGAAGCCATGAACCGAATGGCGCGTTATTTCGCGGGGGCGGCTTAACCATGAGCACCGCCAGCGAGAATTTCGACGCCTGGATCCGCTCTTCCTTCCGTCAGATGAATACGGAACTCGAGGAACTCTACTTTGCGCAGACCGACCGCGCGAATGTGGAAGGGGTCGGCGACGGCGTTAAAAAAGCGTTGGCCGACGAAGGGTTGGGATTTATTCGCCCGCTGGTCGTCGAGGGCAATACCAATGAGGCGTTTGAGCGGACGTTCGCCACGCTCGGCAATCTCGGCCTGTTCTTCGCGGCGCTGCGGCGTCACGAACTGACAAATCCGGCCCGCGAGCACAAATCGCCGTTTGACGAGGCTTCGGCGCTCGGCATGCACATGGCCGCCTCGCTTGGTGTCGTGCCGCGTTTCGCCAACGTCCATCTCAACCACCACAACCGCGCGGTCGATGGCCGGCCGAAGAGCTTTACGTCCTTACAAGATGAAAAGATCTTCAACGATTACAATACGTTCTCGATCCTGTGTTATCAGCGCGCGGGTGACGCGTTGTCGCGCATTCCAGCGTTGGGCGTTTCGAACCCGGCCGCAACGCTGCTGCTTGGCGACGCGCGCGCGGCTCTCGATGATGTTTTCAAGTACAATGAGATCTTGTTCGAGAAGATGGATTCCGAGCGCTTCTTCTACTGCGTAAGGCCCTACTTCAAGCCGTACCGCGTCGGCCGCCAGGAATATCGCGGCGCGAACGCCGGCGATTTCGCGGCGATCAATGAAATCGATTTGTTGCTGGGCCTGTGCCGCGGCAACGACCCGTACTATGCGCAACTGCTCGTCGACAAAATGCTCTACATGACGCCCGAGGATCAGGCGCGCCTGCGCGCGAGCCTGGCCACCCGGCCGCTGCTCGATGAGTTCATGGAAGCATGCGAGACGTACGCCGGACGTGAATGGTTCCGGACCAATGCGGCGCTCTTCCTCGACGTTTGCGCCGCGCACGGAAAGGCGGCGGCCCAGCATCATGACAGGCTGGTCGCTACCTTCATTGTGAAGATGTCGCGCGAACTCGAACAGCGGCACATGGCGCAGATCACCGCCAGCGGCCCGCCGCTGCCGGTGTTGATCAAGGCGCTGGAAAAATTGCGTGATTTGCGCACCGCGGCGCCCAGCACCGAGTTCGAGACGGCGCATGCGAAGCTGACGCAGCTGAAGCGCGCGCTCGGCCGCTAAGCCTGCGGCAGCGGGTGCGTCATGCCCGGGTGGTGAAAGTAGGTCGGCCAGATACGGCCGACATGTTCCGGCGTGGAGAACAGGAGATTCACGATCGACGGAATGGCGATCTCCGTGCCGGCCGGAATCAGCTTCGGCATGGTTCCGTCGTAGTACATGGCGAAGGTCGCGTATCCCAGCCCCTCCATGAAAGCGCGCAGGGCTTCGGGCGCCGTGCCCATCTTCGCCAGTCCGAACGGATGGTATTCGGCGATCACGAAGGGCACTTTGCATCCGGCGAGCATCTTCTCGCAGCCTTTCAGCACCTGAAGCTCCGCGCCCTCGGTATCGATCTTGATCAGCTTGGGGGCGGGAAGCCCAAGGCGCTCGAACTCCGCGTCGACCGTCGTGGCTTGAATCGTCACCGCTTGCGGCGCGGCGGCGCTTTTGACGTTTCCGGGGAAGGTGCCGACATCCCACAGCGCATTGCCGCCGCTGTCGTCGCTGTTGATGAAAAATTTGATCTCGCCGGCGGCGTCGCTGGCGGCCTTTTCAATCAGGGCGATGTTCGCCAGTCCATTGAGCGCGATATTGTTCTTGAGGCGCTGCAGGTTGTTGTCGCCGGGTTCGAAGCTCACCACGCGGCCGGTTTCGCCGGCAAGCGTGCCGAGCAGCACCGTGAAGAAGCCGGCGTTGGCGCCGACGTCCACGGCGATGTCTCCGGCCCCGACGATTTTGCACATCATCAGGGAAACGTCCGGCTCATAGTGCCGCCCGCGCTCGAGAAATTTGATGATCGAGTTTTCGTTGGACCGCGCCCGATCGAGGTCGAGTTCCATGCGCAGCGCTCTGCCGCGGCTCGAAAAGTCCAGCGTCGCTATCGGCATATCCTCTCCTAGCTCTTGGGGTTTTTCGTCGCCAGCACCAAAGCCCCGGCGAAAAGAAGCGACGCGCCAAGGCAAATGAAGCCGCCGACATAGTTGCCGGTTTTCTCCTGAAGCGCGCCCAGCAGGAACGGGCCCAGATAGCCGCTGATATTGCCGACGGAATTGATGACCGCGATCCCGCCGGCGGCGGCCGTGCCCGCCAGCATCGAGGTCGGCAGCGTCCAGAAGATCGGCGCACACAGGTAAACGCAGATCGTTCCGAGGTAGATGGCGATGATGCCGCTCACGGGCGAGGGGAACAGGACGCTCACCGCGAAACCAGCCGCACCGACGAGGCACGGAATCAAAAAGAAGGTGCGCCGCTTTCCGGTTTTATCCGACCAGCGCCCCCAGACATACATCGCGATCGCGGCCACCAGGTTAGGCGCGGCGGTGAGCCAACCAACCTCCTGGTTCGAAAGCCCGCTCAGCGACTTCACCATCAACGGCGTCCAGAAGCCCAGCAGCCACAGGCGCGGCGTCGCCAGAACAGCCCTCAGGCTGTGTTCGCGCTCCGTGTGCCGTTCTTCGGCGGCCAGGCGCGACGCGATGGCATCCCGCTCACGTCCGGTCAGCCACGCGGCATTGACGGGACGGTCGGGGAGATAGAAGAACGTAACAATGCCCATCAGAACCGAGGGCAGGCCTTCCAGCAGGAACAGCGTCTGCCATCCCTTGAGACCGAATACGGACATGTCGAGAAGCGCCGTCGAAACCGGTGCGCCGACCACGGTCGACAGCGGAATCGCCAGCATAAAGGCGCCGATGATCTTCCCGCGCACCTCAGCCGGATACCAGTAGGTGAGGTAAAGGATGATCCCCGGGAAGAAGCCCGCTTCCGCGAGCCCGAGCAGCAGGCGCGCGGCGATGAACGAGTTGGGCCCCGTGATGAAGGCCGTGCCCGCCGAAACGAGGCCCCACGAAATCATGATGCGCGCGATCCATTTGCGCGCGCCGACCCTGTGCAGGATCAGGTTGCTCGGCACCTCGAACAGGACGTAGCTCAGAAAGAAAATCCCGGCGCCAAGGCCGTAGATGAAAGGGGTGAGGCCCAAGTCCTGGTTCATCGACAGGGCCGCGAAACTCACGTTCACGCGGTCGAGGAAGGCAAGGAAGTAAAGGAGCGCCAGGAACGGAAGCAGGCGGATCGACGCCTTTCGCAATGCTCCCGCGAGTTCGTCCGCACCTTGCGCATCTATCACCGCGAAATCCCCCCTTTGTTGGCAGATATTTTCACACGGGCGGCGGGCAAAGGTCACTCCCGCAATGTTTTGCCGGGGCCGGAATGGTAACGTTGGCTACGGTTTTTCTTCGGGAGGGAAGATTCGATGAAGCGCGAGCTGGCTTTTGGCTTTTCCGCGATCGCTCTTTTGATGGCCGCATCGGCCGGTCAGGCGCAGGCGGCGGAGAAATGCGATCCCGTGGGCAAGGCGCAGTTCGTGTGCCTGTCCGAGGGCGCGGAGGACATTGCACATGTGCCCAAGTCTGACTGGGTGATCGTTTCGGGCGTCTTGCGCGCCATCAACACCAAGGATCACTCCGAGATCGACCTTTATCCGGCGGCGGATAAGTTCGACAAAAAGACCTACGCCGGCTGCCCCGGCCCCATCGGCGGCGCCGAAGCGGCCGAGAAGAAAATCCGCGCCGGCGGCCTCAATGTCGAGGAGGGCGCGGGCGGCATCCATAAACTCCGGTTCCTTCACGGCGGCGAGCGCCGCGCGGTTGAAGTATTCGAACTCAACGCGACCGGTAAAACGCCCACCCTCGCGTGGGTTGGATGCATTCCCTATCCGCAGGACGCCGGTTTCAACAGCATGGGAGTGCTGCCGAACAACGGCGTCGTGGCCACCAACTTCCTCCCCGCCAGCATGGGCGGTTTCCGCGGCGATAAGGGCGTGAATTCACGCGCCAGGCTCTCGGCGGGTGAGAACGTCAGCAGCCTCTTCGAATGGACGCCGGCCGGGGGCTGGTCGAAGATCCCCGGCTCCGAGGGTTCCGGCCTCAACGGCATCGAAGCCAGCAAGGACGGCAAAGCCATCTATGTCAGCGAGTGGGCGGTCAATCAGGTCGTGAAATTCACCCGCGAGCCCGGCAAGCCGGCCGTGAAGGAAGTCATCGCGAAGCTGAACTTCCACCCGGACAATCTGCGTTGGCAGCCCGACGGCACGCTCATCGTCGCCGGCCAGACTGGAACGGTTGAAGATGTGCTCAATACCTGTCTTTCGAAAAATGATTGTTCGAAGAACAGTTCCAGCGCGGCCATCATCGATCCGGTGAAGAAAACGGCGCGCGAAGTCGTGACCGCAAATCCGGACAGCGCCGCAATGCATATCGCCACGGCTGGAACGATTGTCGGCAAGGAGATCTGGCTGGCCAATATCGGCGGCGGAACGCGGATCGGTCGCTTCCAGATGCCGTAAGGCCCGCGGTCACGCGGCGGTCGACGCGCTACAGACGAGTGAATTTTAGGAAATTTCCCGTCAAAGAGGAGCTGTTACCCAGCTTTGCTTGATGATCGGCGATTTCCCGCTCACTGTCTATTGATCGACCGGTCGGTCTATCATAGTTTAGGATAGGTATAGATGAATTGAATGAAATTCGGTTGCGCCCGGCGAATTGTGGGTGCCCACTGCGGAGGCCGTTGAGCACATGTTTTTTCGATTCGCGTAACAGCAGAACCAGCAAGATTCCGGCCGAGAAGGGCCTTGTTGGGTAACAAGTTCAGCGCGAATATGAAGAACAAATGAAGAAAACATTCTTGTTTCAGTGCGAAATTGGAATGGGATTCCGAGAAGACTTTAAAATCGCAAGGATCATCCTGTACG
>JAYSFT010000070.1:0-13726 GCA_041913245.1 Rhodospirillaceae bacterium
TGCGCTGGCCGTTGAGGAGCACCAGGGTGCGCGAGATGCCGAGGCCGCGCAGCGAAAGCGCGTTGATGGCCGATTGGCCGGAGGTCGTGTTGGTGGCCGAGGACTGCGGCGAGGCGCTGTTCATCACCGCCGGAAGCTGGTTGATGGCGTCCGCGAGGTTCGACGTGGCCGCGGTATCGAGCTGCTCGATGCCGATGACGGACACCGGCGTCGGCGCTTCGTAGCCGTCGCGCACGACGCGCGTGCCGGTGACGACGATTTCATCCACCGAGGCTTCCGTCTGCGCCTGTTGCGCCTGCGCGAAGGCCGTGCCGCTGAGGCACGTTGAACCGAGACACGCGAGCGTCAGGAGCGACAGCGCCGAACGCGAACGAGAAATACGACCAACCGAATTCATGAAAACTCTCTCCCTTGTGCTTATACGGGCGCCCGGGCGTTTCGGCCCGGGCGCCCATACTTAATCTTGTAGCCGTTACATCTTGAACTTCACGCCCGCGCGGAACACACGGCCGAGAACGTCGTAGTTGCCGCCCGCAGGCGTCGGCGCGAAGTCGAAGCTCGAACCGCCCGGACCGCGCACCGCGATCGCCGGATCGGCGTTGGCGATATTGCGGATGTTGAGGAACAGCTCGGTCTCCGCGCTGTCCGTCAGCGCCAGTTTATAGGCGGCGTTGAAGTCGACATACATCGCGCTCTTGACGCTATTGTCGCTGACGGTCAGGAGCTGCGGCGAGAGGCCGGTCGGGCAGCCCGACGTACACTCGACGTTGGTGACCTGATTGATCCCCGACGAGATCCAGCGGAACGCCAAGCCGACGTTGATCGGGTCGAGCGCGTACTGGATCGACGAGTTCACGCGCCAGCTCGGCACGCCGCTGCCGCCGCCGCCGAGACCGCCGCCCGAGCCGTTCACGCCCGCATAATCGAACACGAGCTGGTTCGGGATGCCGGTGTTGACGACGTAATCGATGAAGTGCGTGGCGAGGAAGCGCAGGCCGAGATTGCCGTCGAGACCAGCGGAGAGGTTCGAGAGCGGCATGGTGTAGCTGGCTTCGAAGTCGATCCCCTTGGCGGTTTCGGTGGCGAAGTTCTGCGGCTGAACGGCGATCTTGATCACCGCCGAGGCGCCGCTGCCTTCACGCGTGAAGGCCTGGCAGGCCGTCTGGTTGCCCTGGAAGCACAGGTTCATGATGTCCTGCGTACCGGGGAGGTTCACCGCGTCCTTGATCTTGATGCGGTAGTAATCGACCGAGGCGCTGAAGCCCGGGAACCAACCCGGCTGATAGACCACGCCGATCCCCGTGTCGCTGGACTTTTCAGGCCCAAGGTTCGGATTGCCGCGGGTCGTGAACTCGGTATTGGCCGCGACGTTGCCGTTGAACGGATCGATCAGCGTGCTGCGCGAGGTCGAACCGGCCTGATAGAGGTCGACCAGCGTCGGCGAACGGATGTTGCGCGACTGCGTGACGCGGAAGCGCAGGTCGTCGAACGGATTGTAGGTGGCCCCGGCCTTCCATGTGGCGACCCAGCCGTAGGTGGAGTAGTGCGTGGCGCGCACGGCGGCGTTGAGGTCGAGGGCCGCGGCCCAGCTTTCGTCCTTCGCCAGCGGCACGACGGTTTCGGCGAAGAAGTCGTTCACCTTGAATGCGCCGGTGTAGGGTTGACCGGCGGCCTGGAACCAGATCGTCGGGTTTGCCTGTTCTTCCGGGTCCGTGATCTGGCGCATTTTTTCCTGGCGCCATTCATAACCGAAGGCCAGGGAGACCGGGCCCGCCCAGGTCGAGACCGGCTCGCCGGTGAAGCTGAGCGCCGCGACCTTCTGATTGAGGCGCTGCACGTTCCAGCCGTAACGGCCTTGCAGATAATCGACCGTGGCCTGGCTGTTCACGCCGAGACCGAACGGATTGTAGGGCACGCAGCCGTTGGCGGGGTTGGCGAGAGTCGAACGGCAGACGATCGCGCCGGTTGTCGGGCTGCGCACGGCGTCGATGGCGAGCGCATAGCGCGTGGTGTCCATCGCCCCGATGGACTTCAGCGCGCCGAAGGCCTGGCCGACGCTGAAGTACGCGTCCCACTTCCAGTCCGTATCGGCGGCAGTGAAGCTGCCGTTGGCGCCACTGAGGAAGCGCAGCACGCGGCGGTCGTACACGGCGTGGAAATTGTCGAGATCCCAGTTGAGGGTGCCCATGGTGAAGGTCGAGCCCGCCGCCGCGAGTGTGGGACGCAGGGAGTCCGGCAGGAAGGCGTTATCGACGTTGAGGACGAGGTTGCCCGGGCGGAAGTTCGGCGCGCCCGAGGAGTAGGAGTAGAGGTGAGCCCAGGCGGCTTGCGCGTAGACATTGATGTTATCGTTGATGTCATAGCTCGCGCGGGTGAAGACGTCCTGGCGGTTCTGCTGCGGCTGCGCCGCGACGCCGCGTACCGAGACGACGTTCTGCGCGTCCCAGCTGCCGCCGCGCATCAGCGCGCCCGCGACGATGTCGCCATAGGCAAGCTGATAGATGCTGCCGCCCGGACCGAACGACGTGCCTTTCAACGGGCCCGACACGATGGTGCCGCCCCAGCTGGCGTTACCGATGGACACTTGCGTCGTGCGCAAGAGGGCGGGCTGGCCGTTCGTGGCCGTGTACGCCGGGTTGTTGATGTAGCTGTGGCCTTCGCGGGTCCACGGACGGTCATAGACGATAAGGCCGTCATCCCAGGCGTGCTCGCCGTACAGGAGGAAGTGACCGCGGCCGCCGGCGAACGGGGTACCGAAGGCGGCGTTCACTTTGTAGTTCGGCACGTCGCCATAGGTAGTGAGACCGCCGGACACTTCGGCCTTCATGCCGGTGAAGTCCGTATCGAGCACGACGTGGACGACGCCCGAGAGCGCGTCCGAGCCGTAGGCGGCCGACGCGCCGCCGGTCACCACGTCCACGCGCTCGATCAGGCTCTGCGGGAGTTCGCTGATATCGACGGCGCCGGTGAGATTCGAGCCCACCGTGCGCTGGCCGTTGAGGAGCACGAGGGTGCGCGAGATGCCGAGGCCGCGCAGCGAGAGGCCGTTGATGGCGGCCTGGCCGGACGTGGTGTTCGCCGCCGAGGATTGCGGCGAGGCGCTGTTGACGAGGGTCGGAAGTTGGTTGATGGCGTCCGCGAGGTTCGACGTGGCGGCGTTATCGAGCTGTTCGATGCCGATGACCGACACGGGGGTCGGCGCTTCATAGCCGTCACGCACGACGCGCGTGCCGGTGACGACGATTTCGTCGACCGCCGCCGGCGCTTGCGCCTGCGCGAAGGCGGCGCCGCTGAGGCATGTTGAACCGAGACATGCGAGCGTCAGCACCGAGAGCGCCGAACGGGCACGGGACGAACCGGTGCGAACAAACGTGGTCATGCATACTCCCCCATGATTGACGTGGAGGCGCCACCCGCGCCGCCGCGTTACCGTCTAAGAACGATCGCGCCGGTGCGCGCATGCGCCCGGCGTTCGCAGAAAATTGTGGTGTTAGTTCTCCCCCCGCATGTGGCCCGAACCCCCCGTGCCACTCTCACGGACCCAGCCTCTGCGATTAGCAGAATGACCGGTCGGGAAAGGCATTTCAAGCACAGGGCATCTCCACGCCCTTGGCGCGAACCTATTCCCGGTCACTGTGTCTTTTAAGCCCTAAATCCGTTTTGATTCAAAACCTTCACGTTTATTCGCGCCCGGCGCGGGCGTCTGGTTTTGATTGGTTCAAAGGTGCCGCCTGGGCGGTCCTGGCCTCGTCCCCATGATCGATGAAGACCTGGATCATGTTGAACTGCAGGGCCGAGGAAATCGCGGTCATCTTGCCGTCCTTGTCGGGATAACCGTCGGCCATCTTGTTCAGTTCGCGGTAGAAGCGCGGCGCGTCATGCTGGCCGTAGCTGAAGTGGTGCGTCGACCAGGTGGTCGCATGCGCGTACATCTTCTCGACGTCGGCATAGCCGGCAAGCACGCCCTCGGCGCGCTCGGGCGTGAGACGCAAGCTGAAGCGCGCACCTTTCATCAGAAGATAGTCCGGCACCGGCGGAAAGACTTCCCACGGCACCATCATGGACTCGATCGGATCGGTGAGCAGCATGCCGTTCTCGATTTTGCCCTTGGCGCGGCGGATGAGCCGCTTGCCGAACTTCATGTCGGGGCGCTGCGTGCCGCCCGCGACGACCAGCGCGCCCGAGGCGTCCTGCATCAAGGGATCCATGCCGCGATAGAAGGTGACCGCCACATCGGGATCGTTGGCGAGATCGTCGACCTCGGTGATCTCGATCATGGTGCGGTTGAAGGCGTAATCGCGCACCTGCTTGGTGGCGAAGAAGAAGATGGCGCCGTCCGGGCCGCGATAGATGCGCGCGCAGCCGATGACCCGATAGAGGTTGTTGTCGACGCCCGTCCCGCCGTCCTGATTGACGAAATCGCCGTCTTTCACCTTGCCGTCGAGATCGATGCCGTTGGAGATCTTTCCGCCGGCGTGGCGGTAGGGAAGCTTGTCCTCGGTATCGAGCGGAAAATATTTGAAGCCTTCGCGCGCGAGCTGGGTGTCGACCACCGACTTGCCCTTGCCGTCGCCGAAGTAGGATTTGAAGACCTCGCGCGGGCCGTAGTCGTTGAGGCCGTCCGGACATTCGGCTTTGGCGTCGGCGGTCTGATACACGGACCAGTGCATGGTCACCGTGGCATAGCTGATGGTGCGGTTGCGCACCGGACCTTGCAGCGTGTCGTCGGCGAGAGCGCCGTTTGCAAACCCGGCGGCAAGCGCGGCGGCCGCACAAATTTTATAAGCCTTACGCAGCATCGTTCTCTCCCGCGAAGCTAGTAAGTGTTTCCGAAGAAATCGTCGCGCAACCAGAAGGCGGTGAAGCCGTTGCGCCGTCCGCGATGCTCGCCGCGCGCGACACCGAAGGTGTCGCCGGGCTGCTGATCGCGGGCATACGTGTAAACCGGCCGGTCGCGATAGGCCCACACCCGCAAGGCGCCCTGCGTGCCCGCGGGCGCGAGACGTCCGGTCATCGGATCGACGGTGATGACGCTCCAGCTGCGGTTTTCCGCCTTCGCGCCTTCATGCGCGACCACATAAGGCCAGGTCTTGAGGCAGCGCGCGGCGTCGCCGCCGCCGCAAATGGCGAGCCGGTACTGCTGCGGCGCGCCGGGATGATCGCAAGCCAATTGATCGGCGGAATCGTCGCCGCAGTTGTAGGTGTAGATCGTCCTGCCGTTCTCGTCGGCGAGCACGATGCCCGCGAGGGTCTCCTGCCGCGTGAATTGTTTCGGCGGCGCCGGCGCGAGCTGCAGATAGACATTGTGCCAACCGGCTTCGTCGCTGCCTTTCAGGCTGCGGATATCGTAGTCGAGCGCGTAGGTGTAGAGCGGGCGCCTGCGGAAGGCCCACTGATAGACGCCGGGCGAACGTTCAAAGGTCGACCAGTCACCCTGACTCTTTGCCGACACCGGCGCCAGCATCGGCGGCCATGCGCGCGCGCAGCGCTCATCGCAATTGGATTTGTTCGGGCCGTCGCGGTCCGACGTATAGATCGCGTAGTACTTGTCGTTGAGAAGCTGGCGGCCGGTGGTGGTGGTGAGCACCGAGAACCCCGGCGGGATCGCCGAGGGCGCCTGCGCCGGGCGGCGCGTGGCCGGACCGTCGTTGCCGCCGCCGCTTTCGCGCGTGGTCCCCGCCATCACGTCGCCGGGCACCTTGTCGAGCGGCGAGGTGTAGAGCGCGTGCTCGTCGTAGGCCCACTGTTTTTTGCCGTCCTTGCGCGTGATGACGGTGAAATCGCCGACGGGCTTCGCGTCGTCCGCGGCATAGGCCGGCGGCCATTCCTCGGCGCAGGATTTGCGCGACGCGAGATCGGGAAGCGCGAGCCCGGGCGGATAGGGGCTCATGAGCCCGGCGGTGACGGTTGTCTTTTCGAAAGTGCAGTCGGACTGATTCTTGGAATCGCCCGTCACGCCGTTCCGCAGCGTGTCGTGCGGCCAGGTGTACAGGGTCATGCCCTTTGAATCGGCGAACACCGGGCCTTCGAGTTCGGTGTATTCGACGCGGAAGCCCGCGGGCATCGGCACGCGGAGATAGGCTTCGCGCTCGGCCGGTAAAACGGTGCGCCCGGCGTCGGCGGCCATGGCCGTCATCGACACCGCTCCCAAAAGAAGAGCCGCCCCTAACTTAACCGCGCTGCGCATCCGGCCCATCCCTCACCGTTCGCCCGGACGAAGCCGGCGATGCCATGTGCCCGGCAGTATGACTTGAAGCCCGGTCCTGACAAGCCTTGCGCTTTATGCATGAAAGACTTTGGAGCCTTGCGTTGCCGTCACATGCCCGTGCGACATCAGCGACATGCGACATTTTCTGAATTCATGTTTTCTTACAGTGAGTTAGGGGAATTTCCGCCGGTGCGACATCATGCGACATCATGCGACATCTGTTAACTTTTGCCGCCGCGGCGGTGTCGAACAGGGGCAAAAGACGGGACGCATCGCGAGTCATCGCAGGCTCCAGACAGTCCGGCGCCACAGTATCTATAATAGGGACTATTGTCAAGAAAGTAATGTCAATGGGCGGCGCGGACGCGTCAGGGCAACGCGACCGCCCACAGCAATGCGGGAATACCGTCCTGGGGCGTTCCGATGTCGATGACGCGCGTCGGCGTTTTTTCATCGTTGAAGTAGACATCGTAGTGGTCGTGGCCGTTCATTTCCCCCGGCTGCGCGTCGCCGGCGAATGTCCACAGCGCATAGTCCTTGTAGGTCCACTGAAGCGCGCCGTCGGGACGCGCGATCGTGGCCCAGAAGCCGTGATGCTTTGCTTCCTTCGGCGCAAGAAACGGCTTCCACGCGGTTTCGCATGCATCGGCGCACCTGATGTCGATGCCGATATCGCGGCCGACGGCGGGACGCGCCGGCTGGCCGTTGCGCAGGCTGTGGCCGCCGCCGGACTGATTGATGTAGGCGTCGCGGCGGTAGAGTGTCTGGCCTTTCGCGGTCGCCAACACCTTGCCCTGTCCCGGGGTCGACTGCACGGAGACGTCCGCCGGCACGTAAAAAGCGCCGACCGCGGCGACGGTAAAATTCCTGTCGATGTTCCAGCCGTACGCGTCTCCGGGGACCATGTCGCCATCGAATACATAGAGAGGTTTGCCCTGGTAGACCCACTGACGGATTCCGTCCTCACGCACGACCGCGCTGAAATCGCCGACCGGGCGCATGATTTGCGGGGCCGCGGCCGGGCGCCACTTGCCGCTCGCGCCGCTTCCCTTCCCCGCCTCGCCGGTGAAGCTGTAGAGCGTATGACCGCGGTGGTCGACGAGCGCGAAAGCAAAGGCGTCGGGAACTTCGCGAACCGCGAGGCCCGCGGGAATCTTCATATCGACGGGATAAGCCAGCGCCACCGCCCAATCAGCGGGCAACGGCTCATCCTTCACCGCAGTGTTGAGGCCGCTGCCGCGCACGCCGCCGCCGACCCACTCGCCGGCGCCGTTCTTGCGCCGCCCGCCGAAGCGGGCAGGACTGGCGCCGTAGACGGAGCCGGGATCGACATCCTTTACATAGGTGTAAAGCGGACGGGATTTGTACGCCCACTGCTTCGCGCCACCCTCGCGAACGATGACGCTCCAATCTCCCGCCGGAACCGCATAGGCCGGCGCCGCGGCCGGAAGCCATGTCTTGGCGCATTCGCCGACGCAAACGGATTTGCCCGGCGGGTCTTTCTTATAGGTATACAGCGTCATTCCGCGCGGATCGGTGAAAGCGATTTGCTCGCGCGCGAGATAACCAGCCGTCGACTTGCCCGTATCGTAGCCCTGGTCCTTGCCGAGAGGCTGCATCGTAATGCCGGCGGGCGTCGTATCCGGTGCGGCCAAGGCCGGGTCCGAGACGATGAGCGCGAAAGCCGCGGCCGCCGATACCCCCGAAATCTTGAACATGTGCCTCGTCCTTGCGCCGAAGGTTTTCAATGCGCCGCGCGCGCGCTCACGGCGAACGCGGGCACGGCCTCGATGTAATAGGTCACGGAGATCGTCGTATTCTCGCCGGTCTGCCGATCGGGATCGCCGTCGGCGTGACGGCGCAGCAGATAGAAGATCCCCGGGATATCGCCGGTGATGCAGACCTCTCGCGTCCCGCTACTGCCGATGCCGAAGTAGAGTTCGCGCCATGACTGATACCCGCCGAGCATTCCGTTCATGCCGCCGTCGGCGTTCAGATTGAGGCGCAAATACAGGCGCTTCATCTTGAGCTCGGGCGTCACCAGCGGATTTTGCAGCATTCGGAAATCCGCCGTGCCCGGCGCGGCGAGAAGAACGACACCCTCCTTGATGCGCGCCTTGTACACATTGTGCGAGCGCCGATCGGGGTCGATCCGGTATGTCACGTCGCGGCGCGGCGAGGAGTCCGTGTTGGAGGCGACGAACTCCACCGCCCTGTCGAAGGTCACGGTGACCTCGCCGTCCCGGGAAAGATCTTCGCCTTCGATGGTGATGAGCCACGCCGGCTGTGAATCGCGCAGCTGACCCCAGGCCCAATCCCAGAATGTCGGCCGCCCCTTGAGCGAACCGCGGAAGGTGCGCATACAGCCGAGCGCGCGATACGCCTGGTGATCCACGCCGCGCTGGCCGGTTTCGGGATCGACGAATCCGTCGGGATCGTTGGCGCCCTTGGCATCCATATCGAACCCGTAGGCGAGCTTGCCGTCGAGCGCGTTCAGTTTCGGATCGATGACCGCGGTCGGATGCGCATAGGCATTGACCGGCTGGCCGTCAATGCGCCCACGACTCATCATGATCGGGCCGATGGATCCTCCGCCCTCATCGTCTTTGCGTTTCAACTCGGCGATCTCCGCCTGCGAGTAGCCGAGATCGCGGAGATTGAGCAGATACTGCTCCTCGATCGTCGGGTTCACGCCTTTTGAGCAATCGCCGTCGGCGGACGTCGTCGCCTGCGCGAAAAAGGAAACGACGAAGGTGCGGCTTTCCGCCGCAGCCTCCGCCGGGACAAGGAGAAGGGCTGCGGCCGCGAGAGGCGCGGTGAAGCGGGCGACGGCTCGGCCGGACCAGATGCGCATGTCATGCTCCTCCAGCCGCTACGTTACCTGTCTTGGATATACCGAGAAAGTGGTCCACGGCCCCTTCGCAGCTTGTTACACAATGCCATTCGCGCTTCAGGCTACATTTTGAACCTGACGCCCGCGCGGAACGTGCGGCCCAAGGTGTCATAGAGGGTCGGATTCGCCGGCTGCGACAGGAACGACGTGCCGGCCGGCCCTTGCGCCACCAGAGCGGGGTCCTTGTCGAAAAGGTTCTTCACCGTGAGGAACGCCTCGGCTTCGTCGCCGCCGTCGCCCTGGAGGAATTTGTAAGTCAGATTGAGATCGAGGTACCACGCGCCGGGAATATCGTTCTCGGAGACCGTGCGGTTCGTGGCCGTCGAGGCGGGGCATCCGCTTTGACACTCGATGAACTCATTGTCGTACACACCGGCGCTGATCCCGCGGGCGGTGAGAATGACGCCCACGGGATCGAGGTTGTAGCCGGCCGAAAGGCGGTACCGCCATTTCGGCGGACCGTCGGTTTCGTTGTCGCCCGCGCTTTCCGTCGGCGGAGCGATGCCGTCATCGCGGTAGTTCGTGAGGTAACGCGTCGCGAGAGCGCGCAGGGTGAGATTGCCTTCCCACCCCTGCACGATCTGATCGAGCGCCGTACGATAGCTGAGGTCGATGTCGTAGCCGCGATTCAGCTGGTTGACCAGGTTGAACGGCTGGGTGCGGATTTGAGTGATCACCGTGACACCGCTGGCGTTGGGGCCGCGGGTGATCGCGGCACAATAGGCCGTATCGCCCTCGAAGCAGCGGTCGACGATCACCTGCGCGCCGACGGTTCCGATGGCGTCCTTGATGTCGATGTCGAAGTAGTCGAACGAAGCGGTGAAGCCCGGCACGAAACTCGGCGAGACGACGACGCCGAGGCCCCAAGTGTCGGCCTTCTCCGGCTGCAGGTTCAGGTTGCCGGTGGCAAGGCCGGTGTACTGCGTCACCGTTCTATTGTTGAACGGGTCGACCACGTTGTTGGTGTTCGCGCCGCCGGCCTGGAAGAGTTCCGACAGGTTCGGCGCACGAATGTCGCGCGAGCGGGTGACGCGGAACCGCACATCCGAGACGGGCGCATAGGTGGCACCGGCTTTCCATGTGGCAACGAAGCCCGACGTGGAGTAGTCGGTCGCACGAACGGCCGCATTGAGGTCGAGAGATTCCGCCCAGGCCGCGCCGCCGGCGAGCGGGATGACGGTTTCGACGAAGCCTTCCGTCACCGTGTAGCTGCCGAAGTTGGCGCGGTAGTTGCCGACGAACCACCCGGATTCATATTCCGGCGGAACCGCGCCCGCGACGGCTTCCTTACGGTGCTCGACGCCAAAGGCCAGGGAGACGGCCCCGGCGGGAAGCGAAAACGGCTCGCCGCTAAAGGACGCCGCCAGGACGTTCTGCGTGAACTTCTGGTTCCGGTGCGGACGGCCGAGGACATAATTCTTGGCCGCCTCGCTGGCCACGTTTTCACCGAAGATATTGAAGGGCACGCAGGCGGGATCATCGTTCGTCGTGCTTGCGTCGGCGTTGACGCGGCAAACGACGGCGCCGTTCACCGCGCGCACCGCGTCGATGGCACGGGCGTAACGCGCGTTGTTGGTGATCGCCGGAAGGTTCTCCGAGGACCGGGTCTCGCCGTATTGGTAGTAGGCGTCCCAGGTCCAATCGCTGCCGAAGGCGCCGAAGGAGCCGTTGGCGCCAGCGACGGCGCGGCGCGTGATGCGGTCGTTGTCGGTGCCGCGGATTGGAATATCGCCGTTGAACTTGCCGACGTTGAACTGCGATACGCCGTTCGCGACGGCGAGATCGCGCACGCTTTGCGGCAGGAAGGCATTGTCCGAACGGATCAGCAGATTGCCGAGATGATACTGGTGACCGGAAAGCGATTTGCCGTGGCTGTAGTTCCACGAACCCTGGACAAACACTTCGATAGCGTCGGTGACGCCGTAACTCGCGCGCGTAAAGACACCCTGGCGCACATCGGACGGATCGAGCGTGTTGTAGGTGTTGGCCTGGTTGGCCATCGCCTGCCCGCCCACCATCCAAGGATCAAGACGCGGCGAGCCGTAAGCGAAGCGGTAGGGAGACCCGTCCGGGGCAAAGGCGATGCCGGCCAAAGAGGAGTTTGTAATGATGCCGCCATAGGTGGCGGTGCTGACGCCCGCGCCGGAAACGATGATGCGCTCGGGCAACCCGTTGGTCGGCGTATAGGCCGGATTGTTGATGTAGTAGATGCCCTGCTTGGCCCAGTCGCGGGGAACCCCGAAAATGCCTTCCTTGTTCGCGACTTCGCCGTTGAGCAGGAAATGGCCGCGCCCTCCGGCAAATGGTGTCCCGTAGGCCAAGCCGACTTTCCAGCTCGCGTCGTCGCCATACGTGGTGATGCCCCCGTCGATTTCGGCAGCGAGTCCGGTGAAGGTCTTGTCGAGAACGAAGTTGACGACACCGGAGAGCGCATCGGACCCGTAGGCGGCCGAAGCGCCGCCGGTCACGACGTCGACGCGGCTGACCAGCATCTGCGGGAAGTTATTGACGTCGACGCTCCCGGTGACCGTCGAGCCGACCGAACGCTGTCCGTCGAGAAGCACGAGGGTGCGCGATGCGCCAAGACCGCGCAGGTTCAGGGCATTGATGCCGGCGGTGCCGGAGGAAATGCTCGCGTTGGAGTTCTGCGGCTCCGTGGAGCCGGAGAGCGCCGGCAGCTCGTTGACGAAATCCGCGACGTTGGCGGGCGCCGCGGCGCGAATCTGCTCGGCATCCATCACGGTCAGCGGGGTCGGCGCCTGGTAACCGTCGCGCACAACGCGCGTTCCGGTGACGACAATCTCATCGACCGGAGCGCTTTGGGCGGCCTGCGCGAAAGCGGGCAGTCCGAAACCGCCCGCCAGCGCGAGGGCGCTGACCGTAGCGAGCGCGTGTTTTTTCCAATTTTTGGCCGTCGGCCGCATGACGGCAATGGACTGGATCGATAAAGACATGTGAATTCCCCCCGGTAATCAAGGATGCGCGACGAGACGTTCTCCCTGCCTGGAGTATGAATTTGGGTAACCGCAGCCGGAAACGATACCTTTTTATGGGTTGATGACTTTCGCGATTTCCGGCTGTTACAATTGCCGGGAGCGCCGGAAAGCGTCAACGCCGGCTCAATCGGAAGCACTCAAAAGGGGGACCCCATGATCGGATATACCTGCGTCGGCACCAACAATCTGGACAAGGCCACCGCCTTCTACGGTGAATTGCTCGGCGTGATGGGCGCGCAAGTCGCATTCAAGAGCGAGCGCGGCATCGGCTGGGGCACGGCGCCCGACAAGCCGATGTTCGCCGTGCTGACGCCGTTCGACAAACAAAAAGCAAGTGTCGGCAACGGCAACATGGTGGCGCTGGCGGCGGCCAACCCGGACCAGGTCAACGCGCTGCATAAGAAGTGCCTGGAACTCGGCGGCACCTGCGAAGGCCCGCCGGGCGCACGCAGCGACGGCTTCTACGCCGCCTATTTCCGCGACCTCGACGGCAACAAGCTGGCCGCCTTCTGCATGACGAAGTGAGACATGATGTTCCTCCCCTTTCAGGGTAGGGAATAAAAAAGAGGCCAGGACTCGCGTCCTGGCCTCGATTTTTTTGTAGAGAAGCCGACTACATCTCGAAGCGCACGCCCAGGCGGAAGATGCGGCCTTCGTCGGCGTTGGTATTTTCGTAGTAGCCGTTGCTGATCTGGCCGTAGCGCAGCGCCAGCGGTTCATTGAACAGATTGTCCACGACGAAGAAGGTCGTGACCGCGCCGTCCATGAACTTGTAGTTCAGGTTGAGATCGAAGGTCTTGCGGCCTTCGATGTGGTTCATGCTGAAGGTCGGCGCGTTGGGCGTCGAGACCGGGCAGCCCGTCGTGCAGACCGTGGCGTTCTTGTGATACACGCCGGGCCCTTCACCGCGCATGGTGAGCGTGCCCGAGAACATATCCAGCGTGTAGCCCAGCGAGACCAGGTACTTGAAGTCGCCGGTGGTGAGCGGCGCGCCGGTCGAAACGTTGCCGAGCACGCCGGCGCCTTCCTGAAGGACGCCGTCGAGATCGATGCTGTTCAGACGCAGGACCTTCGTGGCCAAACCGCGCAGCTGCACATTGCCGGCCCAGGAGTCGTCGATGGTCGAGAGCGGCATGTTGTAGCTGGCCTCGAAGTCGATGCCGCGCGCCTGTTGCGAGACGAGGTTGCGGCCCGGGTTGTTGACCTGGGTGATGAGGCCCAAGGTCTGGCCCGCCGCCGGCACCCCGCGGATGATCAAGGTGCAGAGCTCGGCGTCGCCTGCGCGGCAGCGGTCGACGATGCGCTGAGAGCCAAGTGTGGCGACTGCGCCCTTGATGTCGATGTTGTAGTAGTCAACCGACGCGCCGAAGCCTTGCAGGAAGGTCGGCTGGAAGACCACGCCCAGCCCGGTGGTATCGGCCTTTTCAGGTTTCAGGTTCGGGTTGCCCACCGTGTTCGTGAGAATGGCGTAGGTCTCGCCGCGGAAAACGTCGATGACCGTGCCCGTTCCGGTGGTGCCGCCCGAAAACAGTTCGCCGATGTTCGGGGCGCGGATGTCACGCGAGCGGGTGACGCGGAAGGTGATGTCGTCGATCGGATTGTAGGTGGCGCCGATCTTCCACGTCGTCA
>JAYSFT010000071.1:0-13687 GCA_041913245.1 Rhodospirillaceae bacterium
AAATCTCAAAGGCCTTGGGCCGCGGAGATCGCGTCGAGCTGCGCGGCTTCGGCGCGTTCTCGGTCAAACACCGCGACTCTCGTGTCGGGCGCAACCCGCGCACCGGCGCCTCGGTGTCGGTGGCGGAAAAGGCCGTGCCCTATTTCAAGACGGGCAAGCAGCTGCGCGACCAGCTGAACGTCTGAGCCGGCGCACTCGCCCGGCCGATCCTTGCGCATTTTCAACACGCTCCTCGCCGTCGTCGTCGCCGTCCTGGTCGTGCTCTTTGCCGTCTCCAACCGGACGCCCGTCGTGGTGGAGATCTGGCCGTTCCCTTACCAGCTTGAACTTGGCCTCTACGCGCTCATCCTGCTCGCGGTCTTCATCGGTTTCCTCGCCGGCATGATCACGGCGTGGTTTACCGGCGCGAAACGCCGGCGCGAACTCAAGGCCTTGCGCAAGGAAGCGCGCGACCTGCATGCCAGCCTGGCCCGGGCCAACGCGCTTTCGGGGACCAAAGAGCCTCCCCGCTAGTTCCCCGGCTGTGATACAACCGCGCCCGTCTCCAAAACCGCGAGCGACATGACCGCCAAACTCCGCAACCCGATCTTTTGCGCCATCGACACGACGGAAGTCTCGGTCGCCACCAGTCTGGCCGCCAAGGTCGGCGACTGCGCCGGCGGTCTGAAGCTCGGCCTCGAGTTCTTCACCGCCAACGGCGTCAAGGGCGTGCAGCAGGTCCAGAAGGCCTCGGGCCTTCCGATCTTCCTCGACCAGAAATTCCACGACATCCCCAACACCGTCGCGGGCGCCGTGCGCGCCGCCTGTCAGCTCGGCATCGCCATGCTGACCATCCATACCTCGGGCGGGCGCGCCATGATGGAAGCCGCCGCCAAGGCCGCGACCGACGCCGCGCACGAGTTCCCGAAACCCCGCCCGATGATCATCGGCGTCACCGTGCTCACCAGCATGGATGACGGCGACTTGGCCGCCACCGGCGTGAACAGTCCGGTCGGCGATCATGTGCGCCGCCTGGCCGAACTCGCGAAAACCTCCGGGCTCGATGGCATTGTCTGCTCGCCGCTTGAAGCGGAGATGCTGCGTGCCGACCTCGGTCCCGGGTTCAAGCTCGTGACCCCCGGCGTGCGTCCGCTGTGGGCCGCCGCCAACGATCAGAAGCGCTTCATGAGCCCCGCCGACGCACTCAAGGCCGGCGCCGATTATCTCGTCATCGGCCGGCCGATCACCGCCGCCGCCGACCCGGCCGCCGCCGCCACGCGCATCGCCGCCGAAATCGCCCCGTTCCTCACGTCCGGGGCGTGACCGGCGGCATGAAGTTCAGCGTCAAGATTTGCGGCCTCAAGGATGCGCGCAGCCTTGCCGCCGCCGTCGAAGGCGGCGCGGCTTACGCCGGCTTCGTCTTCTTCCGCCGCTCGCCGCGCTTCATCACCGCCGAGGCCGCCGGCGCACTGATCAGCGAAACGCCGCGCGGCGTGACTCCCGTTGGTCTCTTCGTGAACCCCACGGACGCCGAACTCGAGACCGTGCTTAGCCACGCGCGCCTCGGCATGATCCAGCTTCACGGCAACGAGACCCCCGCGCGCGTGGACAAGGTCCGCCTGCTGTCGGGACTGCCCGTCATCAAGGCCGTCGGCGTTGCCACCGCGCGCGACGTGCATGCCGCCACCATTTATGAGGACCATGCCGACTGGCTGCTCTTCGACGCCAAGCCACCGGCGGACGCGACCCGCCCCGGCGGCAATGCGCTCGCCTTCGATTGGCCGCTGCTCAAGGCCTATGCCGGCGAGACGCCCTGGATGCTCGCGGGCGGCCTGACGCGCGGGAATGTCGCCGCGGCCGTCAAAGCCTCGGGCGCGCGCGCCGTCGATGTTTCGTCCGGGGTCGAGACCGCTCCGGGGGTCAAAAGCCCCGCCAAAATCAGGGCTTTCCTTAAAACCGCCCGCGCGGCGGCGGGCCGGAAATAGGGCTGTTATGGCTTTGTGCCCTTCTTACTTTGTAGGTGGGCCGGATAGGGGTATAAAACGCCCGCCCCGCACTTGGTTTGGTTGCGGGGTCGTTTTTTAGACGTTGAGTTGAGACGGACCTTTGGCGGAAGCGCGTAATACCTACAGGACCGGCGCGGACGAGAACGGCCACTTCGGCTTGTTCGGCGGCCACTATGTGGCCGAGACCCTGATGCCCCTCGTCCTCGATGTGGAGCGGGCCTACAACGCCTGCCGCGAAGACCCGAAATTCGCGGCTCAGCTGAAAGACCTCAATACCCATTACGCCGGCCGTCCGAGCCCCTTGTATTACGCCGAGCGCATGACCGCCCACCTCGGCGGCGCGAAGGTCTATTTCAAGCGCGAAGAGCTCAATCACACCGGCTCGCACAAGATCAACAACTGCCTCGGCCAGATCCTGGTCGCGATGCGCATGGGCAAGAAGCGCATCATCGCCGAGACCGGCGCCGGCCAGCACGGCGTGGCCACCGCGACCGTCTGTGCGCGCTTCGGCCTGCAATGCGTCATCTACATGGGCGCGAAGGATATCGAGCGTCAGAAGCCGAACGTGTTCCGCATGCGCATGCTCGGCGCCGAAGTGCGCGCGGTCGAGAAGGGCGCGGCGACCTTGAAGGACGCCATGAACGAGGCCCTGCGCGACTGGGTCGCCAACGTGCGCGATACCTACTATCTCATCGGCACCGCCGCCGGCCCGCATCCGTACCCGACCATGGTGCGCGATTTCCAGTCGATCATCGGCGACGAAGTGCGCGCCCAACTTCAGGACGCCGAAGGCCGCCTGCCGGATTCCATCGTCGCCCCCGTCGGCGGCGGCTCGAACGCCATCGGCCTGTTCCATCCGTTCCTCGACGACGCCGAAGTGAAAATCTACGGCGTCGAAGCCGCGGGCCGCGGCCTCGCCACCGGCGAACACGCCGCCTCGATCACCGGCGGATCGCCCGGCGTGCTGCACGGCAACCGCACTTATCTCCTCCAGGATGAAGGCGGCCAGATCCAGGATGCGCACTCGATTTCCGCCGGCCTCGATTATCCGGGCATCGGCCCCGAGCACGCGTGGCTGCATTTCCAGGGCCGCGTGAGCTATGTGCTCGCGACGGACGATGAAGCGCTCGAAGCCTTCCAGTTGTGTTCGAAACTCGAAGGGATATTGCCCGCGCTCGAATCCGCTCATGCATTGGCTTACGTGATGCGCGCGGCGCCGTCGCTGCCCGCGAAACATCTCATGGTCATGAACATGTCCGGCCGCGGCGACAAGGATGTCTTCACGGTCGCTCACGCGCTCGGAGAAAGCCTGTGAGTTCCGACGCCGAGATCAATGATCGTATTGCCGCGCGTTTTACTCTTCTGAAAAAGAAGAACCGGCCGGGCCTTGTCACCTTCGTCACCGCCAACGACCCCACGCCCGAGGTCTTCCGCGAAATCCTGGAAGGCCTGCCGTCCGCGGGTGCGGATCTGATCGAGATCGGCATCCCGTTCTCCGATCCCATGGCCGACGGCCCGGCGATCCAGCTTTCGAGCCAGAGAGCCCTGAAACACAAGACCAGGATCGCCGACGTGCTCGCGGCGGTGAAATCGTTCCGCGAGACCGAGATCGATACGCCCGTGATCCTCATGGGCTACTACAATCCGATCTATCACTACGGCGCGCAGGAATTCGCGCAGGATGCCGCCGCCGCCGGTGTCGACGGCGTGATCGTCGTCGATCTTCCGCCCGAGGAAGCCGGCGAACTGACGGTGCATCTGCGCGCCAACGACATGCACATGATCTTCCTGACGGCGCCGACGTCTTCGGACCAGCGCCTGCCGGTGATCCTGAAAGAAGCCTCGGGCTTCGTCTATTATGTGTCCATCACGGGCGTCACCGGCACGGCCACCGCCGACGAGAACGCCGTGAAGGACGCCGTGGCGCGTCTTCGCCGTCATACCGACCTGCCCGTTGCGGTTGGTTTCGGCATCCGCACGCCCGGGCAGGCGCGGGCCATCGGCGCGCATTGCGACGCGGCGGTCGTGGGCTCGGCCATCGTCGACATCATCGCCCAGGGCCTGGATCGGGATGGCGCCGTGGATCGCCGGCTGTCCGTTAAGGTTCTGGAATTCGTCAAAAGCCTGGCCACCGGCGTCCATGGCGCCTGGCCCTAAATAAAAAGAATCCCCCTCCCCACAAAGGGGGAGGGATGGGGTGGGGGTCCTTGTTGTGGTACACTTAGCCCAGATTTTACCGAGGATATCTCCATGAACTGGTTGACGAATTTCGTCCGTCCGAAGATCCAGAAGCTCCGTAATAAGAAGGGCGCGAGCGCGGCCGCCGCCGCCATGAAGGAGGTTCCCGACAACCTCTGGCTCCAGTGCACCAAGTGCGGCGAGATGATGTTCCACCGCGAGCTGGAGAAGAATCTCAGGGTCTGCACGCACTGCGGCCATCACTTGCGCATGCCCGTGCGCGACCGTCTGCGCATGCTGTTCGACAACGGCGCCTGGACCGAGATCGAGCTTCAGCCGGTCACCGTCGATCCGCTGAAGTTCAAGGACACCAAGCGCTACGCCGATCGCCTCAAGGCGGCGCAGGCCAAGACCGGCCTGAAGGACGCCGTGGTCGTCGGCCACGGCGCCATGGGCGGTCTCGGCGTCGTCATCGCCGCGTTCGAATTCGATTTCATGGGCGGCTCCATGGGCGCCGCGGTGGGTGAAGCCATCGTCGCGGCCGCCGAACTCGCCGTGCTCCAGGAAGCTCCGCTCATCGTGATCCCGTCGTCCGGCGGCGCGCGCATGCAGGAGGGCATCCTCTCGCTGATGCAGATGGCGCGCACCACCGTCGCCGTGAACAAGGTGCGCGAGAAGGGGCTTCCGTACATCGTCATTCTCACCGACCCGACCACGGGCGGCGTCACCGCCTCCTTCGCCATGCTCGGCGACATCGCGGTGGCCGAGCCCGGCGCCATCATCGGCTTCGCCGGCGCACGCGTGATCGAACAGACCATCCGCGAGAAACTGCCCGAAGGCTTCCAGCGCTCCGAATATCTGATGGAGCACGGCATGGTGGACCTCGTGGTGCCGCGTCATGAACTGCGCGCCCAGCTCGTCCAGCTGCTCGGCCTGCTCCTGCACACCAATCCGGCGGCGGATGTCGTCAACTTGCCGCCCAGCGCGCGCCGTAAGAAGCGCCGCGACGAGGATGACGGCCGTTTCGCGCCGCCCGATCCGGCCGTGCCGGACGCCGATCTCTACGAGTCGGATACGCCCCCGGCGGAATAGGTTTCTATTTGTCATTCCGGACAAGCGCCGCGAAATCCGGAATCCAGGGTGATGAAGCGCTTGCCATGCCGCACATCTCCAGTCTCGCAACCCTGGATCCTCGGCGTTCGCCGAGGATAACGGTCCGCGTGTGAGCCGCGCCGCCATGGCCACCTCCGACGACGTCGACGCCGCGCTTGAGCGGCTGACGCATCTATTCCCGAAGCTGATCGATCTATCCCTCGAGCGCATGCACCGGCTGCTCGCGGATTTGGATCACCCTGAACGGCGCATGCCGCCGGTCATCCATGTGGCCGGCACCAACGGCAAGGGTTCGACCGTTGCGACGATGAGAGCGGTGCTCGAGGCCGCCGGCTACAAGGTCCACGTCTATACCTCGCCGCACCTCGTGCGCTTCAATGAGCGCATCCGCCTGGTGGGCGATCTCATCGACGAAGCGCTGCTGCTCGCGCTCCTTGAGAAGGTCGAGGACGTGAATGCGGGCCGGCCCATCACCTTCTTCGAAGTGACGACCGCGGTGGCTTTCATGGCCTTCGCGCGCATCCCGGCCGATGTGACTTTGCTGGAAGTGGGCCTGGGGGGGCGCTTCGATGCGACAAACGTCATCGCCGATCCGCTGGTCACGGTGCTCGCCTCCATCTCGATGGATCACACGCAGTACCTGGGTGATACCCTCGCGGCCATCGCCGGCGAGAAGGCGGCGATCATGAAACCTGGCGTGCCCTGTGTCAGCGTGGCGCAGCAGCCCGAGGCGCTCGCGGTTATCGAACAATATGCGCGCGCCGCCGGCGCGCCGCTGAAGCTGCAGAACCGCGACTGGCGCATTTCGAGTCCGCGCGAAGGGTCCCTTTCCTTTGAAGGCGAGGGCGTGCGGTGGTCAGCGCCGACACCCGCGCTCCCGGGGCGCCATCAGTACGACAATGCCGGTCTCGCGCTGGCCGCGCTTGAACAGACGCGCCTTCCCATTCCGGCTTTTGCGGTCAAAAGCGGTTTGCGCAATATCGCGTGGCCGGCCCGGGCCCAACGCCTCAAGGAAGGCCCGCTCACGCGCCTGCTTCCCGCGGGGTGGGAACTGTGGCTCGACGGCGGACACAATGCGGGCGCGGGCGAGGCGATCGCCGCGCTTGCCGACGAACAATGGTCCGACGCGCCGCTCCATCTCGTCTGCGGCATGCTGTCCACCAAGGCGGCTGTCGATTATTTACGGCCCTTGAGCCGCCGCGCCGCCAGCTTCACGGCCGTGCCGATTCACAATGATATGGCCTATAGGCCGGGCGACCTCGCCGCCGCGGCCCTCGCGGCGGGCTTCGCCGCGCCCGGCACGGCGGACACGCCCGGGCACGCCTTGCAAGCCATCATCGCGAACGGCAAGACGCGCGCGCGCGTGCTGATCTGCGGCTCGCTCTATCTCGCGGGCGAGATTCTCGGAGAGAATGGCTAAAGCCGGACGAAGAAGGCGATCGTCACGACGCTGCTGATGAAGATGATCAGCGCCCGCAGGTATTTCGGGTTCAGCTTGCGCCCATAGTGCGCGCCGAAATAGCCGCCGATGATGGCGAAGACCATCATGAACAGGGTTTGTTTCCACACCACGTTGCCGGTGAACACGAACACGAACACCGATACGCCGTTGATGAAGCCGGCCATCATGGCTTTCATCGCGTTCATGGCGTTGAGGTTGGTGAGGCCGAACAGGCTATAAACGGCGAGCATGACGATGCCCATCGCCCCGCCGAAATAGCCGCCGTAGATCCCGACGCAGAATTGCAGGAACAGAAGGGCGGTCGGGCCGATATGGAAGCGCTCGCGCAGCTTGGGGATGAACTTGGGGCCGAACGCGAAGACCAGCGTGGCCGCCAGCAGCAGCCACGGCACCAGGGCGTCGAAGGTGGTCTCGGGCGTCGATACCAGCAGGACCGCGCCGATGACGCCGCCCACCAGGCTCACCGCCACCATCGCCTTGAAGGAAAGATTCTCGACGCTCTGGAAGTCGCGCCGGTAGGCCCAGGCGCTTGCGAAGGAGGCGGGCACGAGGGCAACGGCATTCGACGCATTGGCGATCACCGAGGGCACCCCCGTGAACACCAGCGCCGGAAAGGTGATGAAGGTGCCGCCGCCGGCCAGCGCGTTCATCACGCCCGCCAGGAAAGCCGCGCCCGCGAGCAGCAGATATTCCGTTCCCATGAACCCTGCCTACGTCATATTCCGTGCCCCCGCAAATTCTTTGACTGGCCTCGCGATTTATTGACAATGACGGCGTCGGGCCGCTGGGGGAGAAGGCCGCCCGGGCGGTTATTTGGGGGGAAGTCGATGACCGACGTTGCGGCGCAGCCGATGTCCGACGAGGCGCACCAGAAGCATCTGCGCCGCGCCGTGATCGCCAGCACGGTCGGCACCGCCATCGAATGGTACGATTTTTTCCTCTACGGCATCGCCGCGGGACTAGTCCTTCCAAAACTGTTCTTTCCGCAGGCCGATCCGTTCTCCGCCACCATCGGCGCGTTGATCACTTTTGCGGTCGGTTTCGTCGCGCGGCCCGTGGGCGCGGCGATCTTCGGTCACTACGGCGACCGGATCGGGCGCAAGGCCAGCCTGGTCGCCACCCTCATGCTGATGGGAATCGCCACCTTCGCCGTGGCCCTTGTGCCGACCTATGACAGCATCGGCATCTGGGGCGCGGTGATCCTCGCGCTTCTGCGCATCATCCAGGGCATCGGCGTCGGCGGCGAATGGGGCGGCGCGGTGCTCATGTCCATGGAATGGACGCGCACCAACAAGCACCGCGGTTTCGCGGCGTCCTGGCCGCAGTTCGGCGTGCCGCTGGGTCTCGCGCTCGCCAACTTCGTGGTGCTGGGCGTCAGTCTGGCGACCGGCGACGACTTCTTCACCTACGGTTGGCGCATTCCCTTCTTCTTGTCGCTCCTGCTCGTCGGCGTCGGGATGTATATACGCCTCGGCGTGGTGGAAACGCCGACCTTCCGCAGGCTTCAGGAGAACAACGAGATCGCCGAGGCCCCGATGCTCGAAGTCATCAGGCGCCATCCGCGCGAAATTCTCCTCTCGGCCCTGGCCCGCGTGGGCGAGAACGCCTCGTTCTATATATTCACTACCTTCGTACTCACCTACGGCACGCAGACCCTGAAGTATGAACGCGAGGTGCTGCTCGAGGCGCTGCTGGCCGCCGCGCTCCTCGGTTTTGTGTGGATCCCGCTGGCGGGTTATCTCTCCGATCGCATCGGCCGCCGCAAGGTCTACCTGACGGGCGTGGTGAGCACGGCCATTGTCGGATTCATCTATTTCGCCGTCATGGGGTCGTCGCCGGCGGCGACCTATTTCGCCATCGCTCTCTCGCTTTTCGTCTGGGGGATGATGTACGGACCGCAGGCCGCGCTTATCGCGGAAAGTTTCACCGGCAAGCTGCGCTACTCGGGCTCGTCCATCGGCTACCAACTGACCGCCATCGTCGCCGGCGGCCCCGCGCCGATCGTCGCGGCTTACCTCCTGCGGGAAACCGGCAGCGGCTATGCGATCGCCGTCTATCTCGCGGTTTGCTGCGCCGTCAGCGTCGTCGCCACGCTGATGCTGAAGGACAGGACCGGCCAGGATATTGATTCGGAAGTGGAGTATCGCTGATGACCGATGCCGCGTTTTCCGAGCTGTCCGAGGCGGATCACCGAAAGCAGCTCAACCGCGCGGTCGTCGCCAGCGCCATCGGCAGCACCATCGAATGGTACGACTTCTTCCTTTATTCGACGGTGACGGGGCTGGTGTTCGGGAAACTGTTCTTCCCGCAGTCCGAACCGGTGACCGCGACCCTCCAGGCCTTCTCCGTCTATTTCGTCGGCTTCCTGTCGCGGCCTCTGGGCGCGGCGATCTTCGGTCACTATGGCGATCGCATCGGCCGCAAGGGGACGCTGGTTGCGACCCTTCTCCTGATGGGCCTCGCGACCTTCGCGGTCGGCCTCGTGCCGACCTACGAAAGCATCGGCATTTGGGGCGCCGTCATCCTCACCTTGTTGCGCTTTATCCAAGGCATCGGCGTGGGCGGCGAATGGGGCGGCGCGGTCCTCTTGGCCATGGAATGGGCCAAGAGCGACAAGCATCGCGGTTTCATCACCTCCTGGCCGCAATGGGGCGTGCCCATGGGCGTGTTCACCGCCAACCTCGCCGTCCTCGCCTTCAGCGCCTACTCGGCGGATGCTTTCTTCGATTGGGGCTGGCGCGTGCCGTTCCTGATCAGCATTCTTCTGGTGGGCGTCGGGCTCTACATCCGTCTCGGCATCCTCGAGACCCCGACCTTCCGCAAGCTCGCCGCCGAGAACAAGATCGAGCGGCAACCCTTCATCCAGGCGGTGAAGGAACATCCGCGCGAGATTTTGCTGTCGGCGTTCGCACGCACCGGCCAGCAGGCGCCGTTCTACATCTTCACCGCCTTCATCTTCTCCTACGGCACCGCACAGCTGGGCATGGAGCGCGACTTCCTCCTGCAGGCGGTGATGGTTTGCGCCGCGCTGTCGTGTTTCACGATCCCGCTGTTCGGCTGGCTCTCCGACCGGTGGGGACGCAAACGCACCTATTTGATCGGCTGCGTGGTCAACGGAGCCTTCGGATTCCTCTACTTCGCCGCGCTCGATACGCTGGTTCCGTCCTGGGCCTTCCTCGCCATCGCGGTCTCGCTCATCCCCCACGACATCATGTTCGGCCCGCAAGCGGCGCTGATCGCCGAAAGCTTCAAGGGGCGCTTGCGCTATTCCGGTTCGTCCATGGGCTATCAGCTCGCCTCCGTGTTCGCCGGCGGCCCGGCGCCGCTTATTGCCACCGCGCTCCTGGCCCAGTACAAGACCGGCTACGCCATCGCCTTTTATATGGCCGTGTGCTGCGCCATCAGTTTCGTCGCGACGCTGCTGATGACCGACCGCACCAACAAAGCCTTGATGGAAGACTGAGTCCGCCCCGTCCTTCATATGACCCGCCTCGACTTCCAAGACGCTTGCGAGCGGCTCGCCCGGTCGCCGCACGATCCCGATTTGCTCTACGCCTGTTGCGCGGCGGCAGGGGAAGCGTTCGAGGACGAAATGATCGCGCTGCTGGAGCAGCGCCTGCGGACAATGCCGGCGGGCGCGGTCATGCGCCTCCATGACCTGCATATGCTGGCGCGCTATCGGGACAAGCGCGGCCGCACCGCCGCTGGCCTCTCCTTGACGAACGGCGCCCGCGTCGCCGACCTCAACCTTCGTTTTGCGAAGGACGAACTCACCGCGTTGATCCACGAGGCCAGGTCCGTTCTGCGGCGTGACCGGCAGTCTTTCGCGTCCGCCGTGCTTCTCGCTGACGCTTATGTCGCGTTCGGCGCGCTCGGCGAGGCTGAAAAGGTCTTCATGCAGCTCCGCCGGGCGAGCGGCGAACATCCGTCCTGTGTCACCAACCTCGATCCCGCGTTCCACGCCGGCCTGCCCGACGCGGTGCAGCAGGCGGCGATGAAACTTCCGCCGGTCCTGGTGACGCGCGAGATCCCGCCGGGCGCCGAACGCGCCGTCCTGACGTGCGCGGACTATTTCTACTTCCAGGAATTCGGCTGGGATCTCGTGGAGTCTTTCGCCGCGCACAACGGTCCGGACGTTTGCCTCGCGTTGCACGTCTTCGACATGACGCCCGAAGAGCGCTCCGCGGTGGTCCGGCGTCTCGCCGGCTATCCGGCCCTCGCCTGGAGTCTCTCCGGCGAATGGACCGGACTTCGCGGCGGCGAGACGGCGAAAGCGCGCGGCTACTATCACGCGGTTCGCTTCATCAGGTACTGGCAGCTTCTGCTCGGGTCTTCGGCGGCGATCTGGATGGTCGACGCCGACACGATCTTCAAGGCCGACGTCGGCTTCATGTTCGAGGTCCTCGCCGGCCGCGACGTCGCCCTGTATCTGATGCCGGGGCGCTTCGAGGTGCGCAACAAGGTGGTGGCGTCCTGCATCGGCGCCGCCAATACGCCGGCCGCGCGCGATTACCTGCGCGGCGCGGCGGGCTACATCGCGCATTATTACGGCGAGGGCCGGCTCTCCTGGGGGATCGATCAAGTCGCCCTGTTCGCGGCGCTGGCGATGTTCAGCCGGCCGCTGCGCGTCGTCGGCGTGCCGGAAAAGGTCATCAACGGCAGCCGCGGACCGGAGCAGATTATCTGGATCGCCAAATAAGCTCGTTCTGCTTCTCGGGCGCGGTGAACGCGCAGCTGCGCGCCCCGCGTCAGCCTTCCACGCCGATGACGCCGATCTCCGCAAGCTTGTCGAGCATCGTCGTCTCCAGGATGGCGAAACGCTGCTTCAGCAAATCCTCGGTCTCGTGCGGCGTCAACGTCTTATTGCCGATCACGATGTCGCCCACGTCGCCGCCGAGCACCTTGGCGGCGTGTTTGACCGCTCCGTCCCGGCCTTTTTCGCAGCGCGCGAGCAGGAGGATGGCGTCGATATTTCCGATTTCCACGCCCGTTCCCGCGGAGGGGGCGGCGAGGGCGACTTTCGGCATGGACAGCCCCAGTTCCTTGATCATGCCCCTGTTGATGGCGGGCATGGACAGGCGGGCGTCCTTGGCCACTTTCACCGGCGTCGTGGACGCGGGGAACGCCAGCACCTGGCCGCCGGCGGCCAGGAGGCGCGCGGCTTCGAAGCGCGTCCACGGCGACAGTCCCGCCAGGGCGCGGTCGTTTTCCATCTCGCGGATGGAAAGCCCGCGCGCGGCCACCAGCTTCAAAAGCCCGGCGAAGGGTTCGCTCTCGTAGCTGAGCTGGATGTCCCCGAAGGCCACGGTGCGGTCGATCGCCGCCGGCGGGTCGACGGTGCCGAACACCTGCTCTTGATTGACCGCCAGCCATTCCTCTTCGCTCTTCAAGGGTTCGCCCTTGATCCACACGTCGCGGCGGAAGGTCTCGTTGCGGATGAAGTCGCGCTTGGCTTCCAGTTCGCCGCGCGTCTTCACCGCGCGGAATTCATCTTGCAGCGCCTGGGGGACGGAAAGGTCCACCATGTTCAGGAACAAGCGCGCGCAACCGGCAAAACGAAGCCCTTTGGCTTCCATCATCGCCTTCAGTTCGGCGAAATAGAAGGCGCGCAGATGTTCGTTGAAATACTCGTGCGCCATGTAGCGCAGGTCGAGCCGCTCCAACTCCTCGACCGCTTCGGCGAGCGCGGGGTTATCGCGGAAATATTTGACCTTCGCGTCTTTCAGCTTCTTCAGCCAGTCGAGGCCGGTCTGCGCGCGTTCGAGCGAGTTCTGTCCGTCGCGGGACAGCGAGTAGACCATGTTGCGCATCGGCAGCTTCGCCGCCCAGCCGGGCATCGCGTTCGTGCCGGTGAGCAGAAGCCCGCCCGGCTTCAGGCGCCGCGCGGCGTCGTCGAGCACGGCGTCGCGTGTCGGATCGTCGATCCACGACAGCACGCCGTGCATCACCGCGAAGTCGAGCGGCGGAATTTCGTCGGGGCCGAGCTCGGTGAAGCTCTTCTGGATGAAGGTCGTGTTCTGGAGGCCGCCGCGCAAGGACAGGAGTTCGGCCGTGCGGGTGTGCGCGGGCAGGAAATCGACGCCGTAGAATTTCGCGTCCGGGAAACAGCCCGCGAGCACGTTCGCGGTGATGCCGTTGCCGCAGCCGTAGTCGCACCAGGTGAAGCCGCCGTCCAAGGGGCGCGGGCGATAGCCGTTCGAGGCCGCGATCAGGTTCATATGGGCGGGCGCGTGATCGCCATAGAACTCGGCCACGTAGGCCGTGTCGGTCACATAGCCGCCGGTCGTTGATGTCATAGGCCCCTCTTCGCGGTCTTTTTTAAGGGCCACAGGCTGAAAAAGCAAAAGGCCCCAGCCGTTTGTCGGCTGAGGCCCTTAATTTTTCGCCAATATCGGCGGTTACAGCGACTGCTGGATCCACTCTTTCAGCTTGCTCTCCGGCAGGGCGCCCACCTTGGTCGCCGCCACCTGGCCGTTCTTGAAGATCATCAGCGTCGGGATGCCGCGCACGCCGAACTGGGTCGGGGTGTTCGGGTTGTTGTCGATGTTGATCTTGGTGAACGTCAGCTTGTCCGACAGTTCCTTGTCCAGCTTCTCCAGGGACGGAGCGATCTGCTTGCACGGGCCGCACCATTCCGCCCAGAAGTCCACCAGCACCGGGCCTTCGGCCTTCAGCACGTCGGTTTCGAACGAAGTATCGGAAACGTCTTTCATTTCGGGGAAATCCTTGGGTTTGGGCCTAGAGCCCGAAGGGAGAGATGGACCCGAATCTAAGGAGGGGTCCGGAAGGCGTCAAGGACGCGAATCCGCTAGCTCCGCCAGCGCAGCAGCACGGGCATGAGAGGGTTGCGCGCCGCGCGACCCTCGGCCTGCGCGGTCAGGAACTCGCGTTTCAAGCGAAAGTACCAGCGGGTCTGCGTGTCGGCGTCCTGGATCAGCATGGTGGATGG
>JAYSFT010000072.1:0-13617 GCA_041913245.1 Rhodospirillaceae bacterium
ACAAGGAAAACTTCCTCTACACGCACTTCGAAGAGATCTGCGAGATCATGAAGGCCTATGACGTTTCCTTCTCCTTGGGTGACGGTTTGCGCCCGGGTTCGGGCGCCGACGCCAACGACGCCGCGCAGTTCGCCGAACTCGAGACCCTGGGCGAACTCACGCAAATCGCCTGGAAGCACGACGTGCAGGTGATGATCGAGGGCCCGGGCCATGTGCCCATGCACAAGATCAAGGAGAACATGGACAAGCAGCTGAAGTCCTGCGGCGAGGCGCCGTTCTACACCCTCGGCCCCCTCACCACCGATATCGCGCCGGGTTACGATCACATCACCTCGGCCATCGGCGCGGCCATGATCGGCTGGTTCGGCACCGCGATGCTCTGTTACGTCACGCCTAAGGAGCATTTAGGCCTGCCGAACCGCAACGACGTGAAAGCCGGCGTGATCACCTACAAGATCGCGGCCCACGCCGCCGATCTCGCCAAGGGGCACCCCGGCGCGAGCGCGCGCGACGACGCGCTGTCCAAGGCCCGCTTCGAGTTCCGTTGGCGCGATCAGTTCAACCTCAGCCTGGACCCGGAAACCGCCGAGGATTTCCACGACCAGACCCTGCCGGCCGAGGGCGCGAAGGTCGCGCACTTCTGCTCCATGTGCGGCCCGAAGTTCTGTTCGATGAAAATCTCGCAGGAAGTGCGTGAATTCGCCGAGAAGGGCATGGCCGACATGTCCACCGCTTTTAAGTCAGGCGGCAGCGAAATCTATCGTACACTCGAGAACGCGAAGGAATAGCCGGAGCGGGCGTGACGGAAGAGACACTTCGGGCGGACGCAAGAGAGATGCCACGACGGTCACGCGGCTTTCGCATTGGCCGCGCCGTCTTCGTGACTCTTCTGATCGCCTTGCTCGCGCCGGCCGCTCTTATCCTTCTTTATCGTTTCGTGCCCGTGCCCGGCACGCCGCTGATGATGCTGCGGGCCGTGCAGGGCGCGGGATGGAATTACACATGGCGGTCCATGGACCGCATCGCGCCGTCCCTCGCAAGATCGGCCCTGACGGCGGAAGACGAATCCTTCTGCACGCATCACGGCTTCGACACCAAGGCCTTGCAGAAAGCCTGGGAAGATTATCTCGAGGACGACGGCGGGACCTTGCGCGGCGGCTCGACCATCAGCCAGCAGACCGCGAAGAATCTGTTGCTGTGGCCGGGCCGCGACTGGCTGCGAAAAGGCCTGGAGGCGTGGCTGACGATCTACATCGAAGCCTTGTGGCCCAAACAGCGGATCATGGAAGTCTATCTGAACGTGGTGGAATGGGGCCGCGGCGTGTACGGCGCCGAAGCGGCCGCGCGGCATCACTTCGGAAAAACGGCGGCGGCCCTCAACACCGCCGAAGCGGCGCGGCTCGCGGCCGTCTTGCCGAGTCCCTTACGCTGGTCGGCGTCGAACCCGGGCCCTTATGTGCAGCGGCGGTCGGAAATCCTGCAGGGGCGCGCGGCCCGCCTGGGCGAACTGGCCGACTGCCTCAAGAAATAAACCTCTATTGCGCCTCTCTATCCGCTTCGGGGGCCAGGCGCGGCACCGCGACGCGCCGGCCCGCGAGCGCTTCTTCCAGCGCCGTCTTGAGGGTGCCGGGCCCGGCGGGCTTCACAAGGAACGCCGAGATGCCGAGACGGGCGGCGTCCCGGTAGAGGCTCATATCGTTGTGGCCGGTCAGCATGACCACCGGCATTTCCTTGAGCTGGGTATGCGCGGACGCGCGCAGTTTCTCGATGAACTTCACGCCGTTCATGCCGGGCAGTTCGAAGTCCACGATCAGCACGTTGGCGAGATCGGGCCGGCTTTCGAGAGTCGTGAGCGCGTCCTCGGCCGAACGGGCGCTCGAAACCCTGGGAATGGACAGGCTGGCCAACAAGCGGCCGAGGAGGTCGCGCACGAAGTTCTGATCTTCAACGATCAGAACCGATGCCGAGTCCAACATCCGAACCGAAGACTTATGTCCGTCCGCCGCCATATCTGAAAACTAGCTCAGCAATCCCACGAAATCAGCGTCTTTCGCCGGACATCCCAACCCCGGGCTGAGTTGCCTTTAAATTACGATCGCCGCGGCTTCATTTTCAAGAACACGCATGATGGAAAGCGCGGCCATATGCGAGGTTTTTGGATTGTCCGGCGACGGGTTGGCGTGAATTTCCAGAGCCATGCGCCCGAATTTGCCCGCGGCCTCGAGGCGATGAACATTCTGTGTCACCGCCGGATCGGCGACCAGCATGATCCTGGTGTCCTCGAATCCGATGCCCGCGAGAGCCGCGGTCGCGGCCACGTTGGCGTTCTTCGGAAAGGTGAGCGCGGCGTCCCGGGCGTTGCCGGAATAGATGACCGCGCGCGCGGTGATCCTGGCGAGATCGTGGGACTGTTCGGCCGGCGTGCCCTTCCAGGCGAGCGGCGGCTTGCTCGAGGTCAAGGTCACGCTTTCAAGGCCGGCGATCTTCGCCGAGGCCAGCGCATCGACGCCGGGCAGCGCGCCCGCCACCAGCTTGACTTGAGCCGATGAACGCGCGGCGGCCGCGGTGAGCTCCTCCCAGAGCGCCGGATCGGCGAGGCTGCCGGTGGAGACGATGACGAGATCGATCCCGGCGCCAAGGACAGGTCCGCAGACGGCGCGCACCGCGCCATGCCCGGCGCACTCGACGACGAGGTCGGGCTTCAGGGCCAGAAGCTCATCGACCGAATAGACGATCTTGTGGGCGCCGACGGACACGGTGTCGGCGGGAAGACCGAGCGCGCCGACGATGGAAAAGGTCTGGGGGCGCTCGGCGCAGAACGAGGTGACAAGGCGGGCGATCGCGCCATTACCGACAAGTGCGATTTTCAACTGTAGCTCCGAATCTCAACGCTTCTCTTCGAGGCGGCGTTCGAGTTGCTCAAGCCGGTCCGCGCCCCAAAACGGTTCTCCGTCCAGGACCATGAACGGGGCGCCGATCATACCGTCGGCGCGCGCGCTGTCCATCGCTTCGACGACCGCGCGTTTCGCCGCAGGATTCGCCGCCGCGGCCTCGATATCGGCGAGCGAAAGGCCAAGGTGCCCGCAGGCGTCGGCGACTTCCGCCGGCGTGGCGACGCCGCGCCCCTCACCGAAGGCCCGGGTCATGACAGCGACGGCGAAATCGCGCGCCAGCTTCGCGTCACGCGCCTTCAGGCTCCAGAAGGCGTAGCGGGAGACCTTGGCGTCAAACGGAAAGACCTCGGGAATCCTGAAGGGGAGGCCCGCGAACTCCGCGCTGCGCAGGAGATCGACGGTATTGTACTTGAGACGCGCCGGAATGAACGGCGGCGGCGTGACGCCGAGGGACTGGAAGATGTGGCCGAGCGAAACCGCGATCCAATCGACTTCGCGGCCATGACGGGCGGCGATGTCGTCGATGCGCCCGATGGCGAGATAGGAATAGGTCGAGACCAGATCGAAGTAGAAGCGGATCGGCGCGGACATCGTCCCCTCGCGAAATGATGGCGTTAGATCATAGCCTCCACCGCGCGGCGGGCCATGACGCCGACGAGATGCGCCCGGTACGCCGCGGTGGCGTGAAGATCGCTGTTCAAATCTTCGTCGGAGACGGCGATCCCGGCAAGCGCCGCGGGCGTGAAAGATCCGGATAGGGCCGTTTCCATTTCCGTCTGACGGAACGCGTTGGGCCCCGCGCCGGTGACCGCCACGCGGATGCCGGCGACTGTTTCTGCCACGCAGACGCCCACGACGGCATAACGCGACGCCGGGTTGCGGAACTTCATGTAGGCCGCGCGCTTCGGGACCGGGAACGACACGTTGAGGATCATCTCGCCGGGTTCGAGCGCGGTTTCAAACAGCCCGGTGAAAAAGTCATCGGCGGCGATGGCGCGCGCGGGCGTGCGGATCACGGCGCCGAGCGCCAGCACCGCGGCGGGATAGTCCGCCGCCGGGTCGCTGTTGGCCAGGGACCCGCCGAGGGTGCCGAGATTGCGCACCTGCGGATCGCCGACCTCGCCGGCCAGATGCGCGAGCGCCGGGATCAGGCGGCGTACGTCGGCCGACGCGGCGACATCCGCGTGAGGGGTCATGGCGCCGATGACGACGGCGTCTTTTTCCGCGGCGATGCCCCGCAGCTCCTTGATCCGCGAAAGATCGATCACATCGGACGGCGCGCGAAGGCGCTGTTTCAACGTCGGGATGAGGGTCTGCCCGCCGGCGAGATATACGGCGTCTTCGGCGCCCAAGAAGATCGCGCGCGCTTCGGACAGGGTCGCGGGCCGGTGATAATTGAAGTTATGCATCAGGCCATGGCTTTCGAAGCGGCGAGGATCGCCGTGACGATGGGTTGGTAACCGGTGCAGCGGCAGAAATTCCCCTCAAGCTCCTTGCGCACGACATCGTCGGTGAGCGCTTCATCCTTGTGGCGTTCGACCATGGCGAGGGCGGTCATGATCATGCCGGGCGTGCAGAACCCGCATTGAAGCGCGTGGTGCTCGCGGAAGGCCGCCTGCATCGGATGGAGAACGCCGTCCCGCGCGACCCCTTCGATCGTCGTGACCCGCGCGCCGTCCGCCTGCGCGGCGAGCATGGAGCAGGCTTTCACCGGCCTGCCGGCGACATGCACCGTACAGGTCCCGCACTGGCTGGTATCGCAGCCGACGTGGGCGCCGGTGAGGCGAAGCCGTTCACGCAGCACATCGACCAGCAGGGTGCGCGGCTCGATCTCGACCTCGTGCGCGGTTCCGTTGACGGTGAGAGAGATTTTCACAAGGCCGCTCCTAAACGCAGGACGTCACCCTGGGCGATGACCCAGTATGACCAAAGAATAAGATCAGAAACTCATACCGCGCGGGCCGCGGCGATGGCGCCGAGGCGCGCGAAAAATTCATCGGCGAGTTTCTTGGCCGCCGAGGTGATGAGCCGACCGCCGACCTGGGCGATCTTGCCGCCGACGGAAGCGTCCACGGTGTAGATCAGCCGTGTGCCTTCGGCTTCTTCCTGAAGCCGCACCTTGGCGCCGCCCCTGGCGAAACCGGCTGCGCCGCCCTTGCCCTCGCCGCGAATGGTGTAGGCCTGCGGCGGATCGAGATCGGACAGCGTGATGACGCCTTTGAACGAGGCTTTCACGGGACCGATCTTGGCGGTCACGACGGCGTCGATCTCGGTGGGCGAGGTCCATTCAATCGACTCGCAGCCGGGGATGGCTTCTTTCAGCACCGCGAGATCGTTGAGGGCGTCCCACACCGCCTGGCGCGGCGCGGGAATGAGATAATCGCCGGTCATATCCATCTTACTTAACCTCTTACAGATCGGCGCGGCCTTTGCGGATCGCGGCGCGGCCGAACTTGGCGCGCACCGTATCCATGGCTTTCTCGACCTCGGCGGTGCGCGCGCCGGACGCGCTCACCCCGGAGAAGAGATCCCGCGGGTCGGCGCCCGTCGGCGCGGACAACTGATCCACCCCGACGCCGATCAGGCGGAACAGCGGGCCGGTGGCTTCTTTCAATAGCATGGCTTCGGCCTCGCGGAAGATCGTCTCGGCAAGTTGCGTGGGCGCGGACAGCCTGCGATTGCGGGTGACCGTCTTGAAGCGCGAAGTCTTCAGTTTCAGCACCACCGTGCGCCCGGCGATGTTCTTGGCTTTCAGGCGTTCCGACACGCGCTCGGTGAGCGTCCATAAAATGCGGCGCAGCCTGGCCGGATCGCGGATGTCCTCGTTGAAGGTGGTTTCCGCCGACACGCTCTTGGCCTCGCGGTCGGTATTCACATGACGCTCGTCGATGCCTTGCGCGAGGCGGGCGACATAAGCGCCGGTCTCGCCGTAGAGAAGCGCCATCTCCTCGTGCGAGCGGCGCTGGACATCGCCGACCGTGAACAGACCGCCGACCTTGAGGCGGTCGCCGAGCGCCGGCCCGACACCGGGAAGGCGCGTGATCGGAAGGTCATGCAGCACCGAGACCGCGTCGCCGCGTCCGATGACGGCGAAGCCGCGCGGCTTGTCGAGATCGGAGGCGAGCTTGGCCAGGAACTTGTTGTAGCTGAGGCCGATGGAGACAGTGATGCCGATCTCGCGCTCGATCTCACGGGCGATGTGGGCGAGCGACGCGGCGGCCGAGCGGTTGAACAGCTTCACGGTGCCGGAGAGATCGAGAAAGGCCTCGTCGAGCGAAAGCGCCTCGATCATCGGCGTGGCGGTCTCGAACACCTTATGCACCTGCCGGCTGACTTCTTTATACTTGGCCATGTTCGGCTTGATGACCACGGCATGCGGGCACAATTGCAAAGCCTTGAACATGGGCATGGCCGAGCGCGGGCCGTACGTGCGGGCGATATAACAGGCGGTTGAGACTACGCCGCGCTTTTCGCCGCCGACCAGGACCGGCTTGTCGGCGAGGCTGGGGTCGTCGCGCTTCTCGATGGTGGCGTAGAAGGCATCGCAGTCGATATGGGCGATGGACAGGCGGCCCAGTTCCGCGTGGCGGATCACGCGGTCCGACCCGCAGCGCGCACACGACGGCTCGTCCGATTCATATTCGGCGAGGCAGTCACGGCAGAGGGCGATGATGCGGTCGGGGGCAGACATTTGCTTCACAATGCTGCGCGTTGACTTAGGAGAAAGAAAGCCCCAAGTGAAGACCTTCTCAACACAGGATTTCCCATGAGCGAACGGTCTTCCGGCCCCTCACGCTGGAACATGCCCGACCGGCCCCGGAGCAAGAATTACGCCCACCTGCGGCGGACCTACGAATTCATGCGTCCGTACAAGGGCCAATTGGTCATTTTCTGTATCGCCCTGGCCGTCACCTCGGCGGCGACCCTGAGCATCGGCCTGGGACTGAAGTTCGTGATCGACCGCGGGCTTTCCGCCGGGAGCCGCGAGATGCTCGACCAGGGCCTGCTGGCGCTGATCGGGATCATCGTCGTGATCGCGGTGGGCACCTTCACGCGGTTCTATTACATCTCGTGGATCGGCGAGCGCGTGGTGGCCGATATCCGCGCCGCCGTGTTCAACCACATCCTCAAGCTTTCGCCGGGCTTCTTCGAGACCACCAAGACCGGCGAGATCCTTTCGCGCCTGACAACCGACACATCGCTTCTTCAGCAGGTGGTCGGATCGTCCCTGTCCATCGCGCTGCGTAATTCGGTGGCGCTGATCGGCGGCGTGACGATGCTGATCGTCACCAACGCGAAACTCACGGGCCTCGTCGCGCTGGTTTTGCCGGCGGTGATCGTGCCGATTATCTGGTACGGGCGCAAAGTGCGTAAACTCTCGCGCGAGAGCCAGGACCGCGTGGCCGACGTGGGCTCCTACGCCGAAGAGAACCTGAACGCCATCCGCACCGTGCAGGCCTTCGTTCATGAAGACCGCGACCGCGCCTTCTTCGCGCGCAATGTCGAAGACGCCTTCGTCACCGCCATGCGCCGCATCAAGGCGCGCGCCCTGCTGGGCGCGATCGTCATTCTGCTGGTGTTCGCCGCCATCGCCATCGTGGTGTGGGCGGGCGGTCACGGCGTCATCGCCGGCACCGTCACTCCGGGCGATCTGACGGCCTTCATTTTCTATTCGGTGACCGTGGCCGCCTCGACCGGCGCCATGACCGAGGTGATGGGCGATCTGCAACGCGCGGCGGGAGCGACGGAACGCCTGATCGAGCTTCTGGAAACCGAACCGGAAATCACCGCGCCCGCGCAACCGAAAGCCTTGCCGTTGCCCGCGCGCGGCGCCGTTGATTTCGAGAATGTGACCTTCCACTATCCCTCGCGCCCGCAGACCGCGGCCTTGAAGGGTCTGACCCTGAATGTAGCGCCGGGTGAACATGTGGCCCTGGTCGGCCCGTCGGGCGCGGGCAAGACCACGGTGTTCCAACTGCTGCTGCGATTCTACGACCCGCAGGCGGGCCTCGTGCGCATCGACGGGATCGACCTCAAGGAAGCCGATCCGCAGGCGGTGCGTTCACGGATCGGCCTCGTGGCCCAGGACCCGGTGATCTTCGCCGCCGACGCCATGGAGAATATCCGCTACGGCCGGCCCGATGCCACCGACGAGGAAGTGCACGCGGCGGCGGAGGCCGCGGCGGCGATGGAATTCATCCGCAAGCTGCCGGACGGCATGAAAAGCTTCCTGGGCGAGCGCGGCGTACGCCTGTCCGGCGGGCAGAAACAGCGCATCGCCATCGCCCGCGCCATCCTGCGCGATCCGGCGCTTCTGCTGCTGGATGAGGCCACGAGCGCGCTCGATGCGGAGAACGAGCGCCTGGTGCAGACGGCCCTCGAACGCCTGATGGTGGGGCGGACCACCATGGTGATCGCGCATCGCCTTGCAACGGTCGTGGATGCGGACCGCATTGCGGTCATCGACGACGGCCGCCTGGTAGCCACGGGCCGCCACGAGCAGCTCATCGCGAGCAATCCATTGTATGCGCGAGTCGCGGCGTTGCAATTCACCGCAGACGGCGGCGGCGCCTAAGCCATGCGCTATTGTTTTTTCACGCGACACCGCGCGACACGCGTGCACGGGACGAGTCGGGGGCCGTCATACGGGCCATCCTTGCAGCCGCCAGGCCGCGAGGATGACCGGAAACCGAATCAAGGGGCCTAATCCCAGTCGCCGGCGCCGACGCGCCGGGAGCTTTTCACGCCGCTGCGTTTGCGTTTGCCTTCAAGGCGCTGTTTCTTCTGGCCCTTGCTGACCCTGGTCGCGACACGGCGCTTGGGCACATGGGTCGCCTTTTCGATCATCTCCACCAGGCGATCGAAGGCGTCTTTGCGGTTCATCTCCTGGGTGCGGTGACGGTTGGCGGTGATGACGATCACGCCATCCGTGGTCGCGCGCTTGCCCGCCAGCGCCAGCAGCCGGATCGCGACATCGTTGGGCAGGGACGGGGAACGGCGCGCATCGAAGCGCAGTTGAACGGCGGTCGCGACCTTGTTGACGTTCTGGCCGCCGGGTCCGCTGGAACGGATGAAGGAGAGTTCGACTTCGCCGTCGTCGAGGAAAAGGTTCGGTGTGACTTGAATCATGCGTTTTAGAACGGCAGCAGCGTGTAAGTGTTGCCGGACTGCTGCTGGAATAATTGATCGAACGGCGTGTTGGCCAAGAAAGAGTTCTGCTGCTCGGCGGGCGGCGGGAACAGGTCCGACGGCGGCGGCGTCAAAAGCGCGCTCAAGCGGTCTTCCACCAGCACCGTGATTGAACGGGCCATTTGCACGGGCGGTGTGTCCAGAGCAATGGCCGGCGGCGCCGTGACGGCGGCGAGATCGGCGGGTGAAAGCGCCGTCTCTTGGACGATCGTGGGCGCGGGATCGGATTGCTGCGCGCTGCCCGTTGTCACCGAGAGAGTATAGCTGCCGACGCCGGCGCTGTAGGCCTGTGCGTCGATAATGAAGGTGCCCGTCGTCGACGGGGTGTAGGTGAGAACCGCGGACGCGCCGAGACCGCTGCTCGAAGCCGTCGCGAGCTGAAAGCCACTCCCGTTGCGGACATAAAACTGCGATTCGGTCCAACGCAGAGCGTTTCCGGTGGCGGTCCCGGAAAGCCTGATGGTGTAGGTCGTGTTCGCCGTGAGCGTGGCGCGGAACCAATCGCGGTCGCCGGCGACTTCGACGAGGCCTTCGACGGTGGCGCCGACCGCTATCGTGCCCGAGGTCCCCGTGTTGGCGGCGTAGTCGTCGGGATTGGCGGTGGCGGCGACGGTATAGGAGCCGGTGGCCGTCGATGACGTGGAGCGCACCGCGAGATAATAGTTTCCGGACAATGTCGGTGTGAAAAGAATCCGCGAATCCGTCCCTCTGCCGCTGTCATTGTCCGCACGGATCACCGTGCCTTCGGCGTTAACAAGCGAGAGAGTGGGGTCGGCCAGCGTGCCGCCGGAAGAGCCGACACCGCGCGCGTCGAACCGATAGAGCGTTCCCGCCGTTAAGGAGACGCGAATCCAGTCGACGTCGGCGCCCTGCTCGATGGCGCCCGTGCGCGCGCTTCCCACGTTGACGACGCCGGTGGTCGCGAGGGTGGATGGATAATCGTCGCCCTGCGGAGCGGTCGACTGCGTCACCGACACGACATAGGAACCCAGGGCGCCGCCGATGGCTTCCACAGCCAGATCGTGCCGCCCTGTCACCGTCGCCGTATAAACAAGCTGAGCATCGGTGCCCGTGCCGCTGTCGTTATCGACCCTATCGGCGCTCGACGTATTGGGCTTCAGGATGGACAGGTAGGGATCGGAAAGCGTCCCGACCCCGGAGGCCGCGCCGCGCACGTCGATCTGGTAGGTCGTTCCCGCGACCATATCGACGTGGATGTAGTCCGTGTCGAATCCGCTGCCGATATTTCCGGCGAACGTCAGACCGACCGGCAGCACCACGGATGAAAAACCGGAGTTCCAAGCGTCGTCGCCATTAACGGCTTCGACAAGCTGAACGGTATAGGTCCCCGTTCCTGCGAGGAGCGCTTCCGGAGCGATATAGTAGATGCCCGTAGAGCTTGGGGTGAAACTGAGAAACGCGTCGGCGCCGAATCCGGAATCCGAATCAAAGCGAATAAGGCCCGTGGAGGTGTAGATCGACAACGACGGATCGACCATCGTCCCGCCGCCGGTATCGCGTCCACGAACCTGGATTTGGTAGGTGGTTCCTCCGGTCAAGGTCGCGGCGAACCAATCCTGATCCTGATTGTTCTCGAATGTTCCCGTACGGATTTGCCCGACAGAAATGATGCCGGCGGTGTTCGCTGTCTGACCGAAGTCATCGGGCCCGCCACTTCCGCCGCCGGTCTGCGTCAGGCTCAGCGTGTAGGTACCCGTACCGGAGAGCGTCGCACCTTGGGCATCGATGTAATAGGTGCCCGTGGTGGTCGGCGTATAGCTGAGGGTCGCGTTGAGGCCCTGGCCGGAATCGTCATCGCTGGCGACACTCGTGCCGCTGGAGTTGCGTATATAGAGGAGCGGGTCCGCGAGCGAATTACCGTTGAGGTCGACGCGGTACGTCACGCCGGCGGTGAGCGTGACGCGGAACCAGTCACGGTCGTCACCGACCTCGATGTTGCCCGAGACGCTTCCTCCAACGGCGATAGCGCCGGTCGTCGATGTGCTGCCCGCGTAGTCGTCGTTGGGATTGGGATTATTGGAACTGGATTGCGTGACAAGGACGCCGTAGACGCCGGTCCCGGACGCCGAGGCGGATCTTGCATCCACATAATATGTGCCGCTGCTCGTGGGCGTGTAGACCACGCGCGCATTGAGGCCGTCGCCGGAGTCATCGTCGCTTGCGACGACCACTCCGCTTGAGTTGCGAAGATTTAAAAACGGATCGGCGAGAGAACCGCCGCCGACCATGTCGAACTGATACGAAACACCCGCGGTGAGCGTCACGCGGAACCAGTCGCTGTCCCCGGCGGTTTCGATCGTCCCGATGACGGACGCACCGACGATGATCGCGCCCGTCGTGGCGGTCGAGCCGGCCCAATCGTCCGTACCAACGCCGCCGGGCGTGCCATACAGGTAACGAATCCCGTTGATCTCGTCGCTGGTGAGATCGGTAATGCTGGAATTCTGGAAGCTTCCCATCACGGTGGGAAAGTCATCCTCATGATCAAGGCCGAGCGCGTGGCCGACTTCATGCAGCACCAGCGTATAAAAATCCGACGTGCTCGAAGATGTGGGCGAGCCGACGATCTGCACCGAACCGTCGGTAAGACGGTAGCGGCGCCCGATGTCGAAGGAGATATAGGAATCGCGCGCTGAGCCGGCGCTGTAATAGGTGTGCGCCAGACCGATGGTGCTGGCCCCTTCGCCCGACAACTCGTCGAACATGATAACGATGTCGGCCGTCGTCGGGCTCGAGGATTCAACAAAGGTGAAGTTGCCGACCTCGTCCCAGCGCGAGAAAGCCGCGCGGATGGTCGGCATGAACACCGAACCGATCGCTTGCGCCTGAGACGTGAATTCACCCGAGGGGTAGGTCTGGCCGGCGGAGACCACCGCCCAGGAGATCGTTCCGCCGGAAGTGCCGACCGCGGCGCTGCCCCACTTATAGTCCTCCGGCACGTAGGACGGGCGCTCGAATTGCGGCATCACCGCAATGGGCGCGGTCAACGGCAGACTGACGGCGTTGACGCCGCCGTCCAAGTTCTCCAGAACGCCGCTCCGACCGTCAGGCATCCCGCCCCCACCACCATGCCGATCGGGAGCGAATGACGAACGCCCCGAACCCGCTCTACGTGTAGTATACCGGCGCCTTCGGAAAAACGTAGCCTTGATGAACTTACGGCCCGCATGAGCGACGCACCCTCCCCCACCATGATCGCGCCCGAGATGAGCTTCGCGGAGCTCACCGAGAACTTTGCCTTATTTGACGACTGGGAAGACCGCTACCGCTACCTGATCGACCTGGGACGCAAGCTGCCGGCGTTTCCCGACGCCTTGAGGACCGAGGCGAACAAGGTGCGCGGCTGCATGAGCCAGGTGTGGATGGTGCCGGGTCACCTCAAGGACGACACAAGCCGATTCGCTTTCGCCGCCGACAGCGACGCGCATATCGTCAAAGGACTGATCGCGGTGCTGGGCATCCTGTTCTCGGGAAAAACGCCCCAGGACATCGGCGCCACCGATACCGAGACGGCTTTTCAAGCGCTTGGCCTCGATCAGCATCTCAGTCCCAGCCGCCGCAACGGATTGGTGTCCATGGTGGAGAAGATAAAGACTTACGCGCGAAACGCGTGAAAGCCCTTCCGTCGCGTTTGTCACTTGGCCCCCACGGCGCGCCGAATTATCACAAGCGCGGGGTGACCGGCGTTGTGGGGATTTCGAGATGACTGATTCGATCGCGGCGCTGAAGGCCGCCGTCCTGCGGTGGAAGTGCCGCGCCTATTCTTTCGCCGCCATGCCGTTCATCGCCGTGATCGGCGCGGACGTCGTCGCGCGCGGCATGGTGCTGCCGTCATGGGGCGTCGGCGCGCTGGCGCTGGCGGCCGGAACGCTGGGAACGCTGTCGTGCATCGCGAGCTTCGACCACCGCGACCTGACGGGAAAGCTGGTCTGGTTCTGAGAGACTAGGCGAACAGCCTGCGGTCGAGCTTCTTGATGAAGCTCCAGGGATCGGCGTCGGGCTTGCCGAACAGGAAGCCCTGCACGTATTCGACGCCGCAATCGCGCACGAATTCCAGGCCTTCCTTGCTGTCGACCATCTCGGCGATGGTTTCGACGTCCATGGTCTTGCAGAGCGTGGTGAGCGCTTTCAGGAAGGCGCGGCCCTTGGGGGCGGACTGCGCGTTCTTCACGGCGCTGCCGTCGAGCTTCACGACGTCGACTTCAAGCACCGAGAGATATTGGAAACTGGCGGCGCCGGCGCCGAAGTCGTCCAGGCACACATGGAAACCCTTCTTACGCAGGGCCTGCACGAAATTGTTGGCCTGGGTGAGATCGGCGACGCGCGCGGATTCGGTGATCTCGAACACGAGAAAATTCCTGAGCCACGTATCGGCGTCGAGCATCGCGTGGAGTTCTTTTGAATACTGATCGTTGCCGACAGACATGCCGGAAATATTCACGGCGATGGAGACGCGGTCGGCGCGGTTCTTGCGCAGCCAGTCGACGCACTTGCGCGCCATGGCGATATCGAA
>JAYSFT010000073.1:0-13426 GCA_041913245.1 Rhodospirillaceae bacterium
GCGAAAGCGTGATGACCGTCCTGTACTTCGCCTCGGTGAAGGAGAAGGTCGGCCTTTCCGAGGAACAAATCGATCCGCCGCCGAGCATCGCGACGGTCGGCGATCTCATGGACTGGCTGTCCACCCGCAGCTCCAGGCATGCCGAAGCGTTCACCAGCCGGAGCATGATCAAGAGCGCGGTGGATCAGACCCATGTGCCCGCCTCCGCACCGGTTGCCGGCGCGCGCGAAGTCGCCTTCTTTCCGCCGGTCACCGGGGGATGACGACCGTGCGCGTTCAAAGCGCCCCGTTCGACCCCGGTGCGGAGCTCAACGCGTTCCTGAAAGAAACGCCGCACGCGGGCGGCATCGCCGTGTTCATCGGCCAAATGCGCGACTTCAAAGGCGCGGACCGCGCGAGCGGCGAACCGGTCAGCGCCATGACCCTCGAACATTATCCCGGCATGGCGGAGAAAGAACTCGGCGCCTTGATCGATGACGCCCGCGCCCGCTGGAAGCTCGACAACGTGCGCGTCATCCACCGCGCGGGCAATCTCGCGCCCGCCGATCCGATTGTATTCGTCGCGGCGGCCTCCGCGCACCGGGCGGACGCGCTGGAAGCCTGCACGTTCCTCATCGACTGGCTGAAGACCAAAGCGCCGTTCTGGAAGAAAGAGACAACCGGCAAAGGCGCAGCGTGGGTCGATGCAACCGCCGCGGATGACGTACGCGCCGCGCGCTGGGATAAAGCCTAGAACAGCCCGAAAACCTCCGAATTCCCGTTACAGTCACGGCGTGCGCAAACGCTGTGGTTGCAGGGATTCATGCAACGCCGCGCCACGCGCACGCGTTCTTGTCGCACGATACCTTGGAACCCTTTCGCAAGACCGGCAGCGGCTGGCAGACTCGAATTGACGCAGCATTGCGCGAATGGTTGAGCAAGAACTCGCCGAACAAACATTCATAGTGAAGCGCAAAACAAAACCGCCGCAGATAAACTGCGGCGGTTTGATAAATCAGAAAACGGACCCCCCCTGGATTCTGGACCTTCTGCCCAGAATGACCGAAAGGAAGACCTAAGCGGCGGTCGAGATCGCGGGTTTGCCCACGGCGATGTCGAAGTCCGACATCAGGTTGCGGCAGATGTCGCCCGGCGTGAACTTATATTGGCCGATCTCGCGCACCGGCGTGACTTCCGCGGCCGTGCCGGTGAGGAAACATTCCGTGGCCTTCGCGAGTTCCTCCGGCAGGATCGCGCGTTCGACGACCTTATAGCCGCGCTTGCGGGCCAACTCCATGACCGCGCGGCGCGTGATCCCATCGAGGAAGCAGTCCGGCGTCGGCGTGTGGATTTCGCCGTCGAACACAAAGAACACGTTGGCGCCTGTGGCTTCCGCCACCCGGCCGCGATAGTCCAGGAACATGGCGTCGTCGTAGCCTTCGCGCTCGGCCTTATGCTTGCTGATGGTGCAAATCATGTAGAGGCCCGAGGCCTTCGCCTTCACAGGTTCGGTTTCCGCCGACGGACGCTTCCAGTCGGACCACTGGAGTCTCACGCCCTTGAGACGCGCTTCCAGGCTGAAGTACTGCGCCCACTGCCAACTGGTGATCGCGACGTTGATGCGCGTGTCCTGCGCTCCTACACCCATCATCTCGCTGCCGCGCCACACCACCGGGCGCACGTAGGCGTCGGTCTGGTTGTTGGCCTTCAGTGTTTCATAGGTGGCGTCGTTGATCTGCTTCGCCGTGAAGGGGATCGTCATGTCGAGCATCTTCGCCGAAAAGAACAGGCGGTCGGTGTGCTCTTCGAGCTTGAACACCTTGCCGCTGTAGGCGCGCTCGCCTTCGAAGACCGAAGAGGCGTAATGAAGGGCATGGGTCAGGACGTGGACCTTGGCGTCCCGCCAGGGAACCAGCTGGCCATTCATCCAGATAAAGCCGTCACGATCGTCAAACGAAGCGCCCATGGAGACCTCCTAACGCGCGGACGCGCCTCGGCTCTTCCGTGGCGCGTAATTTTATTACTCAAAGAGACGTTAAATTGGTAACATTCGAAACGTCTTCACGTCAATATCGGTAACAAATGGAGCGATTTATGTCAACAGTGCTGACATAATCGTCCCACACGCTATGCTCTGGGTGAAGCTTTCGAGAAAGTGCGCGACCATGGCCGAACCAAAAACCATCGTCAATCCGCTGTTCCTGCGCGAGGACGACCTTCGCCAGGCCATCGAACTGTTGTTTTTCGCCTACCGCGACTTCACCGCGCGAGGCGACGCCATCCTGGCGCGGCAGCACTTCGGCCGGGCCCATCACCGCATCCTGTATTTCGTCGGCCGCTATCCGGGCATCCCGGTGGGCGACCTTCTCGACATCCTCAACATCACAAAGCAGAGTTTGTCGCGCGTGCTGAGCCAACTCGTGCGCGAGGAATATGTGTTGCAGAAGCCGGGCACCCGCGACCGCCGCCAGCGGCTCTTGTACCTCACGGACAAGGGCAAGACCTTGGAGCGCGAATTGACCAGCGAACAACGCATGCGCTTCGCCGCCGCCTACAAGGACGCGGGCGCCGTCGCCGTCGAGGGCTTCCGCAAGGTGATGCTGGGCATCATGGACGCGAAAGCCCGCAAGCGCTTCCTCAGCCCCTTCGAAATATGAACACATCCATCCCCGCCAAGATCAGCGAGCCTTATCCGCCGCACATCCTGGTGGTGGACGACGACACACGCCTGAGGACTCTGCTCAAGAAGTTCCTGGGCGAGAGCGGCTACATGGTGAGCGCGGCCGCCAACGCCGCCGAGGCGCGGCGCCAGATGAGTTCGCTGACGTTCGATCTTCTGGTCGTCGACGTGATGATGCCCGGCGAAGACGGTTACGCCCTGACCAAGACCATTCGCGCGCAAAGCAATGTGCCGATCCTGATGTTGACCGCGATGGGCGAGGCGACGAACCGCATCAAGGGTCTCGAACTCGGCGTCGACGATTACATGGCCAAGCCGTTCGAGCCGAAGGAACTCGTCCTCCGCATCGGTTCGATCCTGCGCCGCGCGCCGCCCCCGGCGCAGGCCGTTTCAAGAACCGAGCTCAAGTTCGGCGCCTGCCGCTACGACGTGGCGCGCAAGCAGCTGACGCAGGGCGGCGAACCGGTTCACCTCACCGTGGCCGAAAACGAGCTTCTGCACACCCTGGCGCAGAAGGCCAATGAAGCCATCGAACGCTCGGACCTCGGCGTGACGGAGGAAGCCGGCTTCAATCCGCGCACGATCGACGTGCAGATCACGCGGCTGCGGCGCAAGATCGAGCCGGACCCGCGGCAACCGCGCTATCTTCAGACGGTGCGCGGCACAGGGTACATGCTCAGGACCGATCCATGACTCCGCTGGACAAAAACGGCGAGCCGGGCGCGCATGCACCGCAGGCCTCCTGGCTGAAATGGCCGGAGCCGGCGGCGCTCGAGCGCATCATGCCGCGCACCTTGATGGCGCGCGTGAGCCTGACCATCGTCGTGCCCCTGATCCTGGTGCAGCTCATCTCGACCTACGTGTTCTACGACAACCACTGGGACACCATGAGCCGGCGCATGACCCAGGACCTAGCGGGCGACATCGCCTCGGTCTCGGCCCTCATGGTCGAGTTCCAGGATCCCAAACAGCGCGAATGGGTGGCGGCCAACGCCAGGCAGACCATGGAACTCGACATCAGCTTCACGGCCGGCGCGAAGCTGGAACGTGTCGACGCGGTGAGCGAGCCCGAGGATCTAGCGCTGTTCCGGGAAGCCTTACGCGGCGTGCTGCGTCAGCCCTTCTCCATCGACCGTTTTGCCTTCCGCACCGACCGCCTGGTCGCCATCCGCGTGCAGACCGGGGACGGGGTCATCACCGTCCTCGCGCCGCGCCGCCGCATCTTCTCCAACAGTACCCTGGTCTTCGTGATCTGGATGGTGGGCTCGTCCATGCTCCTGTTCGGCGTGGCGACGGTGTATCTGCGCAGCCAGGTCGCGATCGTGCGCCGCCTCGCGCGCGCGGCCGAGAATTTTGGCAAGGGCCGCGAGGCGCCCGACTTCCCCAGCGACGGGCCCTATGAAGTCCGCCAGGCCGCGCGCGCCTTCAACCTGATGCGTGCGCGCATTCAAAGGCAGATCGCGCAGCGCACCGAGATGCTGGCGGGCGTCTCGCACGACCTGCGCACGCCGTTGACGCGGCTCAAGCTTCAACTGGCGATGATGGAGAACCGCGCGGAGGACGTCGCCGACCTTCGCGAAGATGTCGCCGAAATGGAACGCATGCTGGAAGCCTACCTGGCTTTCGCGCGCGGGGATGGCGCCGAGGAAGCCGCGCCGGCCGACATCGCGGCGTTGATCGAAGATGTGGTGAGCCGCTTCCGCCGCGACGGAAAAGGCATTGGCCTCGCGATGACCGGGCTTCCCAAACAGATGGCCCTAAAGGCCGTGGCGTTCGAACGCTCGCTGGGCAACCTCATCGGCAACGCGGTGCGCTACGGCACCCGGGTCGAAGTGCATGCCCGGCGCATCGACGGCTCGATCCACATCGACGTGGACGACGACGGTCCCGGCATTCCCGCCGACAAGCGCGAGGAGGTGTTCCGCGCCTTCCACCGCCTGGAACCTTCGCGCAACCTTGAAACCGGGGGCATCGGCCTGGGTTTGACGATCACCCGCGACATCGTGCGCGGCATGGGCGGGGAAGTGACCCTGGGCGACAGCCCTCTCGGCGGGCTGCGCGCGACGGTCACCATTCCGCTCTGAACCCGAATAACAAACCTTGAAAATCAATGGATGTCGTTCGCCGAGAGGCGCGCGATCGCTATGGCCTGGAGCAGGTGCTCTTCGTTCACCGGCTTGTCCAGGATGATCAGCACGCCGGCGCGGAGCGCGCGCTGCTTGAGCGCCGCGTCGGCGCGGCCGGTAAACATGATCACCGGAATCCTGATATCGCGGGCCCGCAAGGTTTCGACAAGCTCGACGCCGGTCATGCCCGGCATGTGATTGTCCAGGATGAGGCAATCGCCGTGCCGAATGACATCGGCGTCCAGCAGGGCCGCCGCGGAGGCAAAGGCATTCACCGGCAGCCCGTGGGATTCGAGCAGGGCGGTGGTGGAGTCCCTGACCGGTTCGTCGTCATCAACCACAAAAACGGACGGTTCACGCGCAGCCATGTAACACTCAAATGCGACAGTCATGGCCGGAACACTACGCGAGCGGGTGGGCGCCCGAATATACGTAGTAGTCCTTAGAGTTTTGGGGAGGCGGCGGGAATCTCGATCTTGGCGGCCAGGGCCATGCGCACGAGGTCGGAGAGGCTGCGGGCCTGCATTTTCTCCATGACGCGGCCCCGGTGTACTTCCACGGTCCGCGGCGAGATCTCCATGCGATGGGCGATGATCTTGTTGGGACGCCCGGCCACCAGATGCTCCATCACCTCGCGTTCGCGCGCGGTCAATTGCGCGATGCGCGTTTCGGCCTCCTGGGCGAGCGCGCTTTCGCCGCGGGTCCGGCGGCTCTGCGCGAGCCCGCGCTCGATGCTGCCGCGCAGGACTTCGTCGTCGAAAGGCTTCTCGATGAAGTCCACGGCGCCGGCTTTCATCGCGCGGACCGCGAGGGGTACGTCGCCGTGACCGGTGATGATGATGACCGGCAGACCCCAGCCGCGCCGGATGATCTCCTCCTGGAGTTCAAGCCCGTCCATGTCGGGCATGCGGATGTCCGCGATAACGCAGCAGGCGCCCGCCGGTTTGAAGCCGTCGAGGAAAGCTTTCGCCGACTCGAAAGGCGCGGCGGCGAACCCTTCCGCTTCCAGCAGCGCGGCGAGGGAATCGCGCACCGCCGCGTCGTCGTCCACGACAAAGATCGAACCTTTCCCGGCGCCCTGGCTCATCACGCGGCCTCTTCCTCATCCCCGTCGCGCGCGACGGGTAACTGAAAACTGAACGTCACTCCGCCGTCCTGGTTCGGCGCGGCCGTCATCCTTCCCCCATGAGCTTCAACTATAGAACGGCAGATGGATAGGCCAATGCCCATTCCGTCGCTCTTGGTGGTCACGAAGGGCTGAAACAGATTCGCAGCGACCTCTTCCGAGAGCCCCGGACCGGTATCGGACACGGCCACCCGCACGAAGGCGTCGTTTTCGAGCGACGTGGAAAGAGACAGCTCACGCCGCTCACGCCCCGCCATGGCTTCGAGCGCGTTGCGCACCAGGTTGAGAACGATCTGCTGGATCTGGATCTTGTCGATCAGCACCTGCGGTAGATTTTCGTCGAGCCTGGCGGTGACCGTGACACCCGAATCCGCGGCGCCCACGAAGGCCAGGGCCATGGCCTCCTCGACCACGTTGTTGACATCCTCGCGCGCCCTGTTGTCTTCGCGCTTTTCGACGAAATCCCGCAAGCGGCGGATGATCTGACCCGCGCGCAAGGTCTGGCCGGCGGCCTTGTCGAGCAGTTCCTGCACCTTAGGGCGGGTCTGCTCGAGGCCGTGGTCGAGCGTGCGGCGCGCGGCCTTCACGTAATTGGCGGCGGCCGTCAGCGGCTGGTTGAGTTCATGGGCAAGGGCCGAACTCATCTGCCCCATGGCCGTAAGACGCGAGACGTGGACGAGCTCGGCCTGCAAATCCTGAAGACGCCGGGCGGCTCCTTCTCTTTCGGTGATGTCGCGGATGAAGCTGGTGAACAGGCGGCGCTCGCCGATCCGGATCTCGCCGACGTTCAGCTCCATCGGGAAGGTCGAGCCGTCGCGGCGCAACCCCATGACGACGCGGCCGATGCCGATCACGCGTTTCTCGCCCGTGGCGCGGTAGTGCGAAAGATAACCGTCATGGCGGTCGCGGTAGGGCGCGGGCATCAGCATCTTCACGTTCCGGCCGAGCACCTCGCTCTCCAGGTACCCGAACAACCAGACGGCGGCGGCGTTCAGCGATTCGATGCGGCCCATCTCATCGATGACGATGATGGCGTCGGGGCCGGTCTCGAAGACACTGCGCAAGCGCTCCTCGCGCTCGCGGATCGCGTTCTCGGCTTCCTTCTGTGCGGTGATATCCTGGATGAAGCCGACGAAGAGGCTTTTGCCCTCGAGCGCGCCCTCGCCCATCGAGAACAGGATCGGAAAGAGGGTGCCGTCCTTGCGCCGCCCGACCATTTCCCGGGGAAGCACCGTGCCGCCCGCCGCCGGACGCAGGATCTCGGCAAGCGGCGGCGGATTGTCGAGAAGAACGGCGATGCTCTGCCCCACGACCTCGGCGGCGCTATAGCCGAACTGGCGTTCGCACATGGGATTGAAGAGCTGTACGCGCCCGGCCGCATCGGCGACGACGATGCCGCTGGCCGCGGTGGTGACGAGCACGTCGAAGCGCGCGTGTACTTCCTCGGCGGAGAGACCGGCCGTTTGCCCTTTACGTTCCATGGTCCAGCCGGCTCACGATCAAAATTCCCTGCATATACAGGCCGCAAAAGACCCCACGCCCGCCAGCATACGTAAAAGCCCTTACGGACAACCCCCAATATTGGACCGGGCCGGTCTCGTCCATCCTCGCCGCATAGGAACTTGGCTATCCGAACGAGCGAGGAGCCTAACATGTTACAGACGGTCCCTGGAACTCTCGCGAACGACCGCGACACCGCGTCGTGGGCCAAGGATGCGTTTGTGCCGGCACCGCGCGCTTTCGACCTGCTCGCGGATCACGCCACCGGCATCGTCGTGAAACGCGGCCACGATATTTTTGCCGAAGGCGATGCCGCCGAAAGTTGCTACCGCCTGCTCGACGGCGGCATCCGCCTCGTGAAGCTGATGGCCGATGGACGCCGCCAGGTCTGCGAATTCCTGAAAGCCGGCGATCTGCTCGGCTTCGACACCGACGACGAATATTATTTCTCCGCCGAAGCGGTGATCGACTGCACGCTGGTGCGCTATTCGCGCCGCGCCGTCGAAGCACTGCTGGTGAAAGACAAACTCTTCGCGCGCCATGTGCGCAAAGTGACCGCGCGCGGCCTGCAGGGCGCCTATCAGCGCATGGTGCTGCTCTGCCATAAGTCGGCTCAGGAACGCATCGCGTGGTTCCTTCTCGACATGGCCGACCGCGCCGGCGCCGAGAAGGGATATATCCACCTGCCGATGACGCGCACCGACATCGCCAATTACCTGGGCATGGCCATCGAGACGGTCAGCCGCGTGCTGCGCCAGTTCAAACAGAGCGGCGCGATCATCCAGAAAAACCTCAACCGCATCCAGATCGTCGACCGCGACGTCCTCGAACTCGTACGGGGCGAAGTGTAAGGCGCTGGACGGCCGCCTTTATCCTTTTGGAATCAGGCGGCGTCGCGAAAGCGGCTTGCAAAACCTTCCGGCAGCGGGTCCTCTTTGCCTGAGGAACATGGGGGCCGCGAACGTGGGCGAGGCCGATCTTACATCGCGGGCGGCGGCCGAGGCGCTTGTGGCGCGAGCCCGCCGCGCGGCGGACGACAAGGCGCTACAGGTCGAGACGCTGGCCGCGCTCGCCGCGCTGGGCGCGTTCGGGCATGGGCCCGATCTCGCGCGCGCCGCGCTGTCGCGGTTTCCCGAAAGCCCGGCGGTCAATCTCGCGGCGCTACGGATCTTCACGGGCCTGAAAGACCGCGAGGCCGCCGCCGACACCGCGGAACTTCTGTGCCGGTATCGCCCGGACGCGCCCGGCGCCTGGGAGCGCTGGGCCATCCACGCCACGGCGGCGGGTCGTTTCACCGAGGCCCGTACAGCTTTCAAGGCCGCCATCGAACGCACGCCGCGGGCGCCGGCGCTCTGGAATGGCCTCGCCGACGCGGCCATACAATGCGCCGAACTCGCGGAAGCCGAAGCGGCGCTGCGCCAATCGCTCGCGCTCGACGGCCGGCAGGCGCCGCCGGCCGGCCAGCTGGGGCGCCTGCTGATGAAACGCGGCGCGCTCAAGGAAGCCGAGCAATGGATGGAGCACGCCATCGCCTGCGATCCGACGATCACGGCCGTGCAGCTTAACCTGGCCGCGGTGCGGCTGAGATCGAGACGCCCGAAAGAGGCGCTTGCCGCGGCCGCCGCGGCCGTGCGCCTGGCGCCGAAACTCGCGAGCACGCACGCGATCTACGGCCAGGCCCTCGTCGAGTTGTCGCGCCACGACGAGGCGCGGAAAGCCTTTCGCATCGCGCTCGCGTGCGATCCGGCGAATGCGGAAGCCGCCTATGGGCTCGCGCGCGCGCTGGCGAAGTCGGGCCACACCGATCAGGCGGTCGCGGCGGCCGACGCCTATCTCGCGCTCCGGCCGGACGACGCCCAGGCCCGCCACATGCGCCGCGCCTGGGCGCGCGAGCGCGCCACCTCCGCCCCGGACGAATACATCCGCACGCTGTTCGACGGCGTCGCCGATCAGTTCGACGCCCACCTCGAGGGCGCTCTCGCCTATGACGCCCCGCGGCGCGCCACGGCGTTGTTGAAGGAAACCTATCCCGCGCGCGAGCGCTTCCAGAAACTGTGCGATGTCGGCTGCGGCACCGGCCTGATGGCGAAGGCGTTGGCGGAGCATTACGCCATTCCGGAACGCATCGGCGTGGATCTGTCGCCACGCATGTTGGAGCAGGCTCGGGCGAAATCCCTTTACGGCGAACTCATCGCCGGCGAAGGCGTCGCCACACTCGCGGGAATGGCGCGCGGCTTCGATCTGATCACGGCCCTGGACATGTTGATCTATGTCGGTGAAACGGGACCGTTCCTGCGCGCGGCGGCACGATGTCTGGGGCGCGGCGGCGTCCTCGCGTTGTCGCTGGAAACCGCCGAAGACGTAGCCGATGTGCGGCTCGAACTGACGGCCCGCTTTTCGCACAATAAAGCGCATGTCGTCGCGCAGGCCGCGCAGGAAGGGTTACGCCTGAAACACGGCATTGATGTCGCGCTGCGCCGGGAAGCGGGCGCCGATGTGAAAGGCTATATCGCGGTGTTCGAGCGGGCTTAGACGGGATGACTTTTGTTTGAATCGCCATCCGGTATTCCCTTTTCCTGGACTTGCTCTAAGGCACGATCAGCCGCCACGCGGGTTTCGGCGGCGCGTCCTTGGCTTTCGGTTTCGGCTTCACGCCGGGCAGCGGCGTGCCGTCGAAATTCTCCTCAAGCCACCAGCCGACCGTGCGGCCGTCGCCGTGCGGTTCGTACGGACGGTCGTAGTAGAACGTGTAGACCGGTTTGCCTTTGTAGGCCCACTGCCTGCGACCGTCGTCGCGCTGGACAATCGTCCATTCGCCGGTCGGCGAGGCGTGTTCAGGCGCGCGGATGATGGGCCACACCGCCGAGCACACGACATCGCAGTTCGACTTGCCGTCGGTATCGCCTTCGAAGGTGTAGAGCGGCAGGAACGCGGGGAACGATTTGTACACCCACGTCGTGCCGTCCCTGCCCAGCGCGACCTCGCCCGGATGGTTGGGATTGGGATCGCCCTCGGCCGCGCGTATTTCGCCCGCGCGCCCGGCGGCGGCCGCCAGCAAACAAACCGCCCCAAACGCGAGAAGAGCCGTACGCATCAAGAACAGTCCTACGCCGGTTCGGTTTGCGAGCGTCCGAACCCGCGGAATCGCACGAGGCTCTCGGCGCGTTCCAGCGCCCGGTCGAGGGCCGCCATGGTTTTGGCGAGATCGGCGCTGTCGTCGTCAAGCCACGCCTTGAGGGCGCAGGCGAGCACCACCTTGAGGCCCTGAATGCGCGCGCAGCCGAACAGGCCGTCCGGCGAAACGCCGGCGGCGGACAGCATCATCGCCGCGCTCCGGTCGGCGCGGCACAGCGCGACCCCCAGCGCCGGCGCATCGAAACGGGCGCCGGCGACGACGGCGCGCATGCCGTCGCGATTCGTGTTCATCGCGTCGAAACGCTTCATGGCGACTTCGAACAGGCGGTCACGCACGCTGTCGGCGTCGACGCGCGCCGACAGACCTTCAAGCATACGCGCATCCAGCCGGTCGAAGATCTTCGCGACAAGATGCGCCCGTGTCGGCGCGGCCATAAGCACCGCGACGAGCGGAAGACCCGCGCGCGCGGCGACGGCGGACATGGAAACGTTGCGCCACCCAAGAGCCGCGGCTTCGGCGAGACCCGCGTCGACAATGCGGTCCGCGTCGCTCATCGGGAGCGCTTGGGGCGCTTTCGTGCTTTTATTCGAGGGTTTCTTGGCCACATCGACCTCCCGCGTGAACTAGCCTGCCAGTTCCTTCGAACGCTTCGTCGCCGCGGCGACGGCGCGCGCGAACAGCGGCTTCATGCCGCCCTCGGCCATCAGAACGTTCAAGGCCGCCTCGGTGGTGCCACCGGGGCTGGTGACATTCTTGCGAAGGACGGCCGGATCGGTCTCGCCGGCTTCCAGCAGCGCGCCGGCGCCGGACACGGTGGCGCGCGCGAGTTGGGAGGCAAGATCGGGCGACAGCCCGGCCTCGACGGCCGCATCGCGCAGGCATTCCGTGAGCAGGAACACATAGGCCGGGCCGCTGCCCGACACCGCCGTGACGGCGTCCATCTGCGCTTCGTCGCCGATCCAGGTCACCTGGCCCACGGCGCTCATGAGCACTTCGCACACGCGCGCCTGCACCTCGCTGACGGTCGGCGCGGCATAGAGCACGCTGATCGCCTTTCCGACCGCCGCCGGCGTGTTGGGCATCGCGCGCACCACGGCCGCCTCGTCGCCCAGGTGCTTGCGGAAATAGGACGTCGGCTTGCCCGCGAGCACCGACAGATAGACCGGATGCTGCGGCGTGAAGGACTTGTAGGCCGGGATCACCTGATCGGCCATCTGCGGCTTCACGGCGAACAGAATGACGTCCGGGCGGAAGTCGCGCGGCACGTCGCTCATGTGCGGCAATACGGTCAGCGCGCGGTGATCGGAACAGGCGGTGACGCTGTCGCGCCCCGCCGGTTCGACGACGATGGCGTCAACCGGTGAAAGTCCGCGCTTGAACCAGCCGGCGAGGAGCGCGCCGCCCATCTTGCCGCAGCCGACGAGGAGAATTGTGCCTTGCATGGATGCAACGATAGCACCTGCCCCACCGCACGAGAAAGGTTTGGAAAGAAACCTTACTGTCATTCTGGGCGAAGCCCAGGGTGACCATGGTACTTTTTCGCGTGGTGTTACGCTTCTCCGACCGTGTCCAGCAGCGAGCTGGCGATGGCGTCTTCCGCGGTGCGGCCGCCCCAGATCACGAACTGGAAGGCGGGGTAGTAGCGTTCGCACTCGGCCACGGCGAGATCCATCAGTTCGCTGATGAGGTCGCTGTCCAGCCGGTCCGGCAGGCGCACCGTGTGGCGGAACATCGGAATGCCCTCTTCGACCCAAATGGCGAAGTGGCCCATCCAGAGGCGCTCATTGAGCTTGGCGAGCAGTTCGTAAACCTGCGCCATGAGCTTGGACTGCACCCGCATGTCGAGGGCGCAGGAGAAATGCAGGGCTTTCAGGTCTTCCGACCAGGCGAAGAACATGCCGTAGTCGCACCAGGAACCCGGGGCTTCCACCGCGAGCTCGGTTTCGCAGCGGCGATCGTGCACCCATTCCTTGCCGGCAATGAATTCTTCGATGAAATCGATGGGGTTGCTGACGCTGGTGGACTGGCGGCGAAGCGTATCTTTGGACTGCAAAAGACCCTCCCCTCATACCAAAACGCGGGTCTGGACCCCGCCCCATCCCCTGGGCCGATCCCTTGAATAACAAGGGTACAGATTCAAGATATAGTAGGGAAAAAACGCTCGCAATACAAAATAGCGAGGAAATCCGCCGAGTCGCGTAATTCTTGTGGATAAGTCAAATGTGAGAGTCGGCGCAACGCTTTACGCGCGCCGCGCGTACACGGATTTACTTCGCGCCCTTGCTCTCGAGTTCCGCGACGCGCGCGGCGAGACGTTCCTGCTCCGCGCGCGCTTCCGCGGCCATGGCGCGCACTACGTCGAACTCTTCACGGCGCACATATCCGCCGTCGGCCATCACGCGCTCGAGCCGGTCGCGAATCATTGCCTCGATCTCCTGCTTCAGGCCCGACAGCGCGCTCAAAGCGCCGCCCGACAGGCGCGCGAGATCATCGAAGATACGATTTTGCGATTGCATCCGAGGCTCTCCATGGACTTGCCTGGCGATAATATCCGCTCGGGCCCGGCGCGAAGCAACCCTATATAGTGTCATCATGTATATCGTCACCGGCGGCGCCGGCTTCATCGGTTCGAATCTCGTCGCGGTTCTGGAAGAACGCGGCCTCGGTCCCGTCACCGTGATCGACCGCTGCGAGAACGATCACAAGACGCACAACTTAGCGAAAAGAAAAGCGCGGCGCGTTCCACCCGAGTTCCTCACCAATCACCTTGTCGAACGCGCGGGCGAGATCAAGGGCGTGTTTCACCTCGGCGCGCTGACATCGACCACCGAGCGCGATGTCGCGAAACTGACCGAAGTGAACGTGCATCTCAGCCAGGA
>JAYSFT010000074.1:0-13410 GCA_041913245.1 Rhodospirillaceae bacterium
TCCTGCCCAACGTCGGCATCGCCAACGCCGCGCCGGGCGGCCTCATCACCGCCGGTCCCTTGAAGGGCATCCAGTTCGACGCGGATGGAAATCCCTATCCGTTCCGCTACGGGCCCCTGGGCTATCGCGGCAGCCTGATGTCGGGCGGCGATTGGGAACTGACCCGCACCGACCGCACCTCCGACCTTCAGGCGAAGGTGGTGCGCAAGACGGTGTTCCTGCGCACGGGCTACGACGTGACGGACAATGTCACGGCCTACGCGCAGCTCCATTGGAGCCACACGTTCGGCTATTCCCACAACGCGTACGGCTACAAGCTGGGCTCCGACACGATCCGTATCGACAACCCGTACATCCCGGCCCCGATCCTTTCGCAGATGCAGGCCCTCGGCCTCACCACGCTGACGATGGGGCGCAACAACAACGATCTGCCGATCGCCCGTCCCAACAACAACCGCACCTTCCGCGGCTATACGGCGGGCCTCGACGGCAGCTTCGACGCGTTCGGCGCCAATTGGACGTGGGACGCCTACGTCCAGCGCACCACCACCCATAACTCGGTGCGCGTGCTGACCAACATGATCAACGCCAACTACCTGCGCGCCGTGGATTCCGTGCGCCGCGCCGACGGAACGATCGTCTGCCGCGTCAACGCCGACGCCGTGACGACCAACGACGATCCCTTGTGCAAACCCTTCCCCTACTTCGGTTACGGCAAGGTTCCGCAGGACACGATCGGCTATGTGTACGGCAACAGCTACCTGCTGGCGAAGCTGGGCCAGAACGTGGCCGCGGCCAGCGTGAGCGGCGAGCCGTTCTCAACCTGGGCCGGCCCGGTGTCGCTGGCCTTGGGCGCCGAACACCGCAAGGAGACGTTGTTCGCCTTCGCGAGCGCGCTCGATAAGGCCACCGCCTTCTTCTCGGGCAACTACAAGGACTCCGCCGGCGCCTTCAGCGTGACCGAAGGTTTCGTGGAAACCGTCGTGCCGCTGGCCAAGGACGAAAGCTGGGCACAGGCGTTCGACCTGAACGCCGGCGCGCGTTTCACCAGCTATTCGACGTCGGGCTACGTGACCACATGGAAGGTGGGCGCCGCCTGGACGCCGATCGACGACATCCGCTTCCGCGCCACGCAATCGCGCGACATCCGCGCGCCGAACCTGGGCGACCTCTATCTGGGCGGGCGCTCCAACACCAGCTTCATCACCGATCCGTTCAACAACAACGCGCCCGTGTCGGTGTTCACGGTCACCAGCGGCAATCCGGACCTGCAGCCGGAAAAGGCCGATACGACGGGCCTGGGCGTCGTGTTCTCGCCGACATTCCTGACCGGTTTCAACGCCTCGGTCGACTACTACCGGATCAATATCAAGAACGCGATCGCGACGCTGAACAGCCAACAGATCATCGACCAGTGCCGCGACGGGCAAACGGCGGTCTGCGCCTTCCTCGTCCGCGACCCGGCGACGAACCTGCTCACCCAGGTGAACATCCGTCCGGCCAACGTGATCGCGCAGGAAACCAAGGGCATCGACATCGAGGCGAGCTACCGCTTCCCGCTGTCCGCGGTGGCCGATCGTTGGGGCGGCGACGTCACGCTGCGCGGTCTCGGCACGCATGTGATCTCGCGCAAGACCAACAATCCGGCGGCCATCCCGGCCGTCACCGACCAGGCGGGCACGCCCGGCTCGCCGGACTTCCGTTTTACCGCCGCGGCGACCTACGATCTCGATCCGGTCGCGGTCACGTTCACGGCCAACGGCGTGAGTTCGTCGGTGTACAGCAACGAGCGCGTTGTCTGCTCCACCGGCTGCCCGGTTTCGAGCGCGGGGAACCCGACCTACAACCTCAACGCCATCCCGGCGGCTTATTCCTACGACCTTTCGGTCAACTACAAGGTCCTCGCATACGGCAACGGCACGGTGGACGCGTTCTTCTTCGTGAAGAACCTGACCAACGCCATGCCGCCGATTGTCGCCGGCGAAGTCAGCGGCGGGCTGTTCCAGTCGCAGTCCACGCAGGACTACGCCGATTGGCGCAACGGCCGCACCTTCCGCGCCGGGATCCGCTTCAAACTCTAAAGCCTGCCGCGCCTCGGAAAGGCCGGTTCCGGCCGGCCTTTCCACTTTTTTCGCCGGAGCCTGCCATGCTCGATCCCACCGATCGCAAGATCCTCGCGCTGCTTCAAAACAATGCCGGACTTTCCATCGTCGAGATCGGGCAGAAGGTGGGGCTTTCCCAGACGCCGTGCTGGAAACGCATCCAGAAAATGGAACGCGCCGGCATCATCAAGGCGCGCGTGGCGCTGCTTGACGCGAAGAGACTCAATCTTGGACTGACTGTCTTTGTCATCATCCGCACCAGCCAGCACGACGACATCTGGCTGCAGAAGTTCGCCCGCACCGTAAAGGAAATGCCGGAAATCACGGCCATCTGGCGCATGGCCGGCGATATCGACTACCTGTTGCGCGTGGTGGTGAAGGACATGGACGCCTATGATTCGTTCTACAAGCGCCTGATCAAACGCGTGGCGTTGAGCGACGTCAGCTCGACCTTTGTCATGGAAGAGATCAAGTATTCGACGACGGTGCCGCTCGATGCGATGCCGTCCGTTCCGGTTCCATCACATGAGCGCGGGGTGAATTAAGCGTTTCGATCCGTCTGCATTTCGTCCGCATCCAGGTCAGCATGAACAATGTGGCGTAAGCACTTATCGCACCGCGATTTTTGCTCATTCGGATCGCCCGCATCAACCGCAGATGTTTTTTCCAAGCTCAAACCGCCGCTTATTCCCGACTTTTTTTCGTAAGCTCCCAAGCCTCTCCCCCGCGTTTCCAGATCGCCGAGAGGCGCACGTATCCGTCCATTTCCAAGGTCCGAAGGAGCGCACGCGCGGAACTTGCCGTGCGCGCAAAGGACGGCCCGGCGCTGTAAACATCCGAGAGCGCAAAGGTGTCGGTTGGATGGCTTCGACGGAGCCAAGCAAGAACTTCCCGACTTTCATTGCGCGCCGTATGACCGGGTGACGCACCATAGAGCCGCAAGCCCTCGCTGCCATACCAGCGCGCAAGCACGATCCCGCCCTCGGCCGCCGCTTCGTCGATCCCAGCCATGTTTTCGTAACCCGCGATCAGCGCCGCCAGGCGCGCGGCGTGCTGGGGGAGCTTCGCGCCGAGCGCCCGCGCAGCGGCAAAGTCGCCGCCGGAACCCATGCGATGCTCCATCTCCCCGGCGTAAGCGGTCCAGCAGGCGCGGGCGGCCGGCGAGAAATCGGCGACCCGGGTCATCACCTGCGCGATGTCGGCCGGAGTTGCGGCGGCGGGATCAAGGTTCGCGCCGATGCGGCGCGCGAAATCGACCATGCATGAATCGAGGACTGGATCGCGCCACGACCGCGCGCCGATGCGCGAGGCCGGAGCCGCGATCAGGAAGCGCGCAAGCACACCTTCGCGGGCCAGCGTGGGGTCGGTCAAAAGGGCGCGAGCTTCATCCGGCGGGACGGCGAGATGGACGGTGAGGCGGCGGTTCACGACACGCTGAGCGCCTCGCCCTCGCCCCGCAGTAAACGAACCGTTGTCCCATATTTCGCGGAGAAAATCCGCCCCCGCCAGCTTTGCGGCACGTAGAAGCGGCGCGGGCGCATCGGAGAATAACAGGAGATTGGGCCGCGCCTTAAGTTGGTCCATGAGACCGCCAATCCGGGCCGAGGATACGACCAAGAACGGCGGCGCCGGCGGCAACGGCTTACGCGCAAGCATCTTCGCATCGGCGATGGCCGCATCACTCTCGCCACGCGCGCTCGCTTTCACCGACCATTCACGCAAGGTAGCGCGCACCACGCGCGCGCGATAAAGCCGCCACGCCTGAAGCCGCGCGCGGTAGTCAAGCTCTTCCAGCGGCTGCGCCCGTGCAAGTTCCTCCTCGCGCGCCCGTACCGGCCCGAGGGCCAGCCCCGCGACCGCACCCTTACGCTCGCCGCTTTCGGCAACGGTCAGAAAGAAACAGGAGGCAGGTCGAATCTCGCCTGTGGGCACACGCACAGACATTATGTTCTGGACTGCGAGCGAGACGACGGAGAGTACAGCCTGCGCGGCCATTTCTACCGGCGCTTGGGTTGCGTCCGTCACGGCGCGCACAGCGGCGGATAAATGAACGCCCAAGGCGTCCACCGGATAAGGAGCAGGGCCATGGAGCATGGCGAACCTACCAGATATGTGTTGCGTGAGAGGTTGGCACCAAGAGCACTGTGCCTCGCGCCATAAAAAAACCGCGCTCGGCGGCGCGGTCAATTCAATCGGCACAGTATATTTAAACTATCCTTCAAAAAAACAAATTTGTCAAGAAATTGACGATTTTCTCACATAAAAAGCAGTTCGTAAGCATAACCGACGAACATGAACGCCAAGGCGATCAGCACACATACGCCGACGCCGATGCAGAGATAAAAGAGCACGCCAAAGACAAAGGCGACACCCCTCGCCACGTACGCGGTCATCCGGCGCCCGAGGCCGGCGGCGGCATAGTAGCGCAGGTAATAGCCGTAGGCGCTTTCACGCACGGCCGTGCTGACGGTGAATCCCATGAACAGGCCGGCCGCGAGCATGGCGAAGGTGAGCATCCCGCCGCCTTAATTAAGTCCCCGTCGCCTCTTCGAACATCTCGAGCTGCCATTCGAGCTCGGCTTCGGTGGCGTCGAAGCCTCCGCCGGCCCTGGGACGGATCAGGGATTCAGGCGTCACGCGCGCGACCTTGAGCTGGAGCTGCGCGGATTCCTCGGCGGTGAAGTCGCCGGCCCAGGCGACGGCGAGCATGCCCTTCGCGCTGGCGGTGCGGACGACCTCGGCCACCGCGCGCAGCGGCACGTCGGCGAGATGAGCGAGCGCGGCGACGATCATCGGCGAAGGGCCGTCGCCGGCGAATTGCATGACCGCCTGCGTGGTCAGCTTGCCGGCGCGGGCCAGCACCTCGACCTGGCGCTGCGCCATCGCAAGCGCGTCCTCCGTGAGCGTGTTGCCCGGGTCGTCGGCGGCAAGGCCCACGTTCTCGTCGTCTTTGCGCAGCTTGTCCTTCACCAGCTTGTCGAGAGTCGTGATCGTGGTGGGATCGAGATCGGCGCGGCGTGCGAGTTCCTGCACCAGAGAAGCCGCGACAAACTCGGCGATACGCAGCGCGGCCTTGGAATTGAGGTTGGGCCGGTGCACCAGGGGCTCGTGCCACCCCCCCTGACGCGGCGCGGCGTCGATGATGGCGTCGAGCGTCTCTTCGCGGATTTGCGCGCTCTTGTTCTTGAGAAGAGAGGTGATGGCGTCGACGTTGCCGGCGCCCACGATGGCGTTACAGACTTCTTCGCCCACGTTGATGCGCCGGGAGATCGCGACCAGCTGCGCCGTGAGCGGGCTGGCCTGGATGATCGCATGCAGGTCCTCGTCCGTGAGGACCGGCGAAAATTCGAGCACCGGCGTCGCGACGGTGGCTTCGGTGTCGGTGGCGAGCGTGAACACCACGTCATGCGGGGCGTTGGGGACCGACTTCAGGGCCTCCGACAACGCACGGCGCACACGCGGCAACTGATCGCGCGCGAGCAGGATGAGCACCTGATGGATGGTGCGCCAGGCCTTTTCCTGATCGGCGTTGCTCAACCCCGGCAGAATCTTGCCCAGGCGATCGGCGAGATCGGACCGCACATCGGCGTCTTCGTCGGCCGCGAGCAGCAAGGACGCTTTTTCAGGCGTCGCCGCATTGGCGGCGATGGAACGGCGGACGACCGTGTCCGAGTCGCGGGCAAGGAAGAACAGGATTTCCGGCTCAAGGTCGGTACGCTCGGCAAGGGCGCGGCGCACCTCGACCTCGGGATGGTCGAGCAGATCGCGCGCCTGTTCGTAGGTCACCTTCTGGCCCGGGATCCCCAGGAGATGGATCAACCGGTCTTTGGCCGGAGCGCTGGATTTGGACCCGGCGGGTCTGGAGGCCGGCATTACGACGTTCCCCCGGCGGGAGATACCGCCGCATCCGGCGCGATGGCGAAATTGCCCTTCCCGCCGCGCTTGGCCTGGTACATGGCGGCGTCGCCGCGCGCGAGCAGGCCGTCGAGCGTTTCCCGGCTTTCGCGGTTCCACACCGCGATGCCGGCCGACATGCCAAGGGGCCGATGCGGGCCGGCCGAATACGGGCCGAGTTCCTTCATGCGCTCGAGGAACTCCCCGGCGCGCGTTTTAGCGATGGCGAGATCGGCGCCGTTGAGCCAAATGGCGAATTCGTCGCCGCCGAGACGCGCAATAAGATCCGTGGGGCGTGTGTGTTGCACGAGAATGTCACGCACCTTCAAAAGCGCGTCGTCCCCGGCCTGATGGCCCTTGGTATCGTTGACCGCCTTGAAATTATCGAGGTCGACATACATCAGGACGCCGTGGCCGCCGTCGCGCGTCAGGCGCACAAGAAAACGTTGCAGCCCATCGACGAATGCGCCCCGGTTCAAGAGGCCCGTCAAAGCGTCGGTGCGGGAAATCTTGAGCACATGTTCATGGTGCGTGAACTGCTCGATGGTGATGCCGACCTGATTGGCGATATCGCCGATGAGCAGGCGGTCGTCATCGTTCCATGTGCCGCGTTCGACCGAACGCCAGAGGACAACGGCGCCGTTCGACGCATTCTGATAGCGCGCCGGCGCGGCGAGCACCTGCATGCCGCCCAGCAGGAGTTCCACGGCGGCGGCGCCCTCACCGATGGTTTTCAGAACCGCCGCCGCTTCACTTGCTTCGAGATCGCCGTAACGCGCCGCGAGTTGAAAACCCGGCGACACGGGATTCGGCGGCGCGTCTTCCGAAAGGGCGCGGAAAATATGGCAATGTTCGGCGCCCAGGCCGCGCGACAGCGCTTCAGCCGCGACGCTGAGCATGGCCTCCGGATTCACCTCGTCGCGGAAGGCGCGCACGATACGGGTCAGAACGCGCTCACGATTGCGCACGCGGGTCAGCATGGCTTCGCGGTCGCGCGTTTCGGTGACGTCGCGGCAGACACCCCGCGCTCCGATCCACTTCCCGTCGCGGGCGATGAGCGGCATGGCCGAAACGATGACGCAGGCCGTCCGGCCGTCGGGGCGGCGCAGCCACAGCTCCTCGTTCTCGATCCTGCGCCTGGTGAGGAAGGGCACTTCGACGCCCGGCGCGTCGGCGACCAGCAATTGGCGCGGTTCCATGGCCATGAGGCCGTCGGCCGTGTAGCCGAGCGCGCCGCGCGGGGGGACAAAAGCAAACCGTTCGTCGGCGCCGGTTTCCCAGGCGAAGTCGGTGGAAATCTCGATGAAGTCCTTGTAACGGCGGCGGCTGTCGACAAGGGCCAGGCGCAAGGAGTTGTCGAGGGTGAGATCGCGTACGAACAGGAGAGTCCCGCCGTTGTCGCGCAGCGGCACGAGGCTGACCTGGAGGTTTTGCTGTTTACCCTCGGGGCCGACATCGACCATGTCGACCAGGGCGCGGTTGGCCGCGGTGGATTTGTCGGCCGCCGCCTTCAGCCGGGCCATATCCTCCGGGGCAAGGCGCGCGGCGAATTCGAGCGCCACCGGGTTGGCGGGCTCGATAAAGCCCGTCGGGAGGATCCGGAACACCGGTTCTTCGTAACGTTCAAGCGCCGCCGGGGAGACCTCGAACGATAATACTTCGCTTTTACCGCCAAAGGCCGACGATGAAGCGCCGCCTTCGCGCGCCAGATCTTTACCCACGAGCATCCCCACTTACGGTCAGGCCACTTTCTGTTCGGCCCGTTAATCGACGAGAAGGTTACCTGACCGAACTAAATTACGCCAATGCGTTAGCTGGCAAGATTGACTCACCCTGGCCAGTGGCTATGTTCGGGCACCCGTGCCGCTTTCCGCTCTCGAAATTTAGGAAATCATGATGGATATCAAATCATTACAAGACGCGGTCGAACGCGCGTGGGAAGATCGCAACAGCCTCTCCCCGTCAACGCAAGGGACGGCGCGTGAGGCCGTCGAGACCGCGCTCGCCCTGCTGGATGCGGGAACCGCGCGCGTGGCGCAAAAGGGACCGAACGGCTGGTCGGTGAATCAGTGGCTGAAGAAGGCCGTGCTGCTGGGCTTTCGCCTCAACGACATGGCGCAGATGCCGGGCCCGGCCAACGCCGCCTACTGGGACAAAGTGCCGCTCAAGACCACGGGCTGGTCGGACGCGCAATTCAAACAGGCCGGCTTCCGCGCGGTCCCGGGCAGCGTGGTGCGCCGCTCGGCTTTCGTGGCGCCGGGCGTGGTGCTGATGCCGTCCTTCGTGAATGTCGGCGCCTACGTCGATACCGGCGCCATGGTCGACACATGGGCGACCGTCGGAAGCTGTGCGCAGATCGGCAAGAACGTTCACCTGTCGGGCGGCGTCGGCATCGGCGGCGTGCTCGAGCCGCTGCAGGCTGGCCCCGTGATCATCGAAGACAACTGCTTCATCGGCGCGCGCTCGGAAGTCGTCGAGGGCGTGATCGTCGAGGAAGGCGCGGTGCTGTCGATGGGCGTGTTCATCAGCGCCACCACCAAGATCATCGATCGCACCTCGGGGGAAATCTTCATCGGACGCGTGCCCGCCTACAGCGTCGTCGTGCCGGGCGCGATGCCGGGCAAGCCGCTGCCGGACGGCAGCCCGGGCCCGAGCCTGTCCTGCGCCGTGATCGTCAAGCGCGTGGACGCGCAGACCCGCTCGAAGACCTCGATCAACGAACTGTTGCGTGACTAAGTGAGCGTCAACACGAACATCGATGCGCTGCGGCTCGCCCAAGAGCTGATCAAGCGGCCGAGCGTCACGCCGCAGGATGAAGGCGCGCTCGATGTCTTGGCGCGCGCGCTGGAAGGCATGGGCTTCACCTGCGAACGCATGGCCTTCGCGGACCAGGGCAAGCCGCGGGTGGAAAACCTGTACGCGCGCCTCGGCACGAGCGGACCCAACTTCTGCTTCGCCGGACATACGGATGTGGTTCCGGTGGGCGACGGCTGGACGACCGACCCGTTCAAGGCCGAGGTCATCGAAGGACGCCTCTTCGGCCGCGGCGCCGCCGATATGAAGAGCGCGGTCGCGGCGTTCACCGCGGCCGCCGCGCAATATCTTCAAAAACATGGCGCGCCGAAGGGTTCCATCAGCCTGCTCATCACCGGCGATGAAGAAGGCGACGCCGTCAACGGCACCGTGAAAGTCCTGGAGCGCCTCGCGGCCCGCGGCGAAAAATTGGATGCGTGCGTGGTGGGCGAGCCGACCAATCCCACCAAGCTCGGCCAGATGATCAAGATCGGCCGGCGCGGCAGTCTTACCGGAAAGCTCCTGGTGCACGGTACGCAAGGCCACAGCGCTTACCCGCACCTCGCCGACAACCCGATCCCGCGCCTCCTGAAGATGCTGTCCGCGCTGATCGCCCAGCCGCTCGACAACGGTTCCGCGCATTTTCAGCCGTCGACCGTCGCCCTCACCACGGTCGATGTCGGCAACGCGGCGACCAACGTGATCCCGGCCATGGCGCGCGCGGGCTTCAATATCCGCTTCAACGACCTGCATACCGGCGATTCCCTGCGCAAGTGGATCAAGGAGACCTTCGACCTGGCCGCCGACGGCGGACACTATGAGCTGGCGATTTCGGTGTCGGGCGAAAGCTTCATCACCATGCCGGGGCCCCTGACGGAGCTGGTCGCAAACGCGGTGAAGAGCGTAACCGGCGCGGCGCCGGAACTGTCGACCACGGGCGGCACCTCGGACGCGCGCTTCATCAAGAACGCCTGCCCCGTGTGCGAGTTCGGCCTTGTCGGGCAGAGCATGCACAAGGCGGACGAACATTGCCTGGTGGCGGACCTGGAAGCGCTGACGCGCATCTACTTCGCGATCCTCGAGGGATACTTTAAATAAGATGTCCCCCCGCGAACTCGCGAGCGCGCTGTACGGCCTTGCTCTGCTGTTCAAGTTCGACGGGCGCGCCTGGGAGTTCTTCGACCGCAGCCCGCACGGTTTCTGGTCGTCCTATATCGTCGCGGCGATCGCCGCGCCATTCCATTTCGCCCATGTGTTCCTGACCTACGGCAAGACGTCTTCGACACTCGGTCCGGTCGCTTACGGCATCGTCGAGGCGCTGGCTTACGTTCTGACCTGGACGCTGTTCCCCTTCGCGATGATGTACGTGTCGCGCTTCCTGGGACGCGGCAGCCGCTATTTCTGGCACATGGTGCCCTACAACTGGTTCCAGCTGCCGATCGCGGTGCCGCTGTTCAGCCTTGCGTTACTGAGCGATGTCGGCCTGCTTCCGATGCAGGCCTATAGCTTCTTCAAACTGTTCGCGATGGTGGCGGTGGCGGTTTACACCACCTTCATCGGCGCCGTCGGCCTGCGCGTGACCATCGGCACGGCGATGAGCATCGTGGTGCTCGATTACACGCTGACGTTCCTCGCGGGCGCCTTGATAGCGAGAATCTAATACTTCACGCGCGCGAAGTAGAGACCGTCGGGCGGCGCGGTGGGGCCGGCGGCGGAGCGGTTTCGCGCTTCGAGTGCGGCGGCGACATCGCGCGGCGCCCACTTGCCCTCACCCACGAGTTTCAACGTCCCGACCATGTTGCGCACCTGATGGTGCAGGAACGAGCGCGCCCGCGCGGTGACGACGATCATGTCGGCGTGCCGCGCGACGTCGAGTTGATCCAGGGTCTTTTGCGGCGACTTCGCCTGGCACTCGGCCGCGCGGAAGCTGGTGAAGTCGTGGTTGCCGACAAGCACCTGCGCGGCTTCATGCATCGCGCGGGCCTCCAGCGGCTGCGCCACCCACCACACCCGGCCGATGTCGAGGGCCGGCGCGGCACGGCGATTGAGGATCCGATATTCATACGCGCGCTCGAGCGCGGAGAAGCGCGCGTGAAATTCTTCGTCGACCTTTTCGGCACTGAGCACCGCGATGGGATGCGGCCTCAGGTGAGCGTTCAGCGCGTTCACCACGACGTGGGGGCGGTCATCGCGCGGGATATCGATGTGGGCCACCTGGCCGAGGGCGTGGACCCCGGCATCGGTACGGCCCGCGCCGTGAACGACGGCATCGACCTGGCAATAGCCGCGCACGGCGTCTTCGAGCGCGCCCTGGACGGACGGACCGTTGTCCTGGCGCTGCCAGCCGACGTAGGGCGAACCGTCGTATTCGATGATGAGTTTAAAGCGGGGCATGAGGTGTTTTAGAAAACCCCGCCGGCGCATGCAAATCGCGAAAAGGGCTCAGACACCATTTCGCTTTCAGGCGAGAATTGGAGCTTGTCGGCCCACGTCCGAGGCGTTGTGCACGGAGAGCCACTCCTCGCCGAGGATCGCCCAGCGTTCGTGGTCGCGCCAGACGCCGCCGATCTTCAAGAAAGACGGCGAGAAACCTTCCTTACGAAAGCCGAGGCGCTTGATGAGACCGAGGGAGGCGGCGTTGCCCGGCTGCACATTGGCTTCAAGACGATGAAGCTCCAGCGCGGTGAAGGCATGGTCGAGCACCAGCGCGAGGCCCTCGGTCATATAGCCGCGGCCCGCGAACATCGCGTTCCCGTAGTAACCGAGCGAGCCGCAGCGAAAACCACCCATGACGATGTCATTGAGATTGATGACCCCCGCCAGGGCCGCATCTTCGTTGCGATAGACAAGAAAGCCGAACGCGGCGCCGCGTTCCAGGCGGTCCAGGTAAGCACGGTAGCGGCGCTCGTCGGTGGCCGGATAAACCCAGGGCTCATGGAAGTTGCGGCTGCCCACGGTCATGGCGACGAATTCATCCGCCTGATCCTTCGTCGGCGGGAGCAGGTGAACCGCCTCCCCGCGCGCTATGATTTTCGGCCGGCGTCCGAACATAAGAACGATCCTCTGGCTGCGGAGAATTTTAGGCGAGCCGGGTCGCCTTGGGCAACGCATAGCCCCTGAGGAACGCGTCGGCGGGCGCCGGGCCCTTGCCCGCCCGCTGCACGGCGGTCAGGCGCACGGCCCCGTCTCCACATGCAACGGCCAACCGGTCGTCGAGGGTGAGGCCGGGCGTTCCGGAGCCTTCGGCGATCTCGGCGGTCAGCGCCTTGATACGTTCGGGGCCATGGGCGAACCACGCGCCGGGGAACGGCGAAAGTCCGTGAATATGGCGCAGCACCTCGCGCGCGGGACGCGTGAAGTCGATATGGGCCTCGGCCTTGTCGATTTTCGCGGCATAGGTGACGCCCCCGGCCGGTTGCGGCACGGGCAGGAGGCGTCCCCCTTCGAGGGCGCCGAGGGTTTCGACGATCAAACCAGCCCCCATCGCCGCGAGCGTATCGTGCAGGGCCTGCGCGGTCGTCGCGTCCGTGACGGGAGTCTCGCGGGTCATCAACATCGCCCCGGTGTCGAGCCCGGCGTCCATCTGCATGATGGTCACGCCGCTGACCTTGTCGCCGGCCATGATCGCGCGCTGGATCGGCGCCGCGCCGCGCCAGCGCGGCAGGAGCGAGGCGTGGATGTTGAGGCAGCCGAATTTCGGCGCGTCGAGGACCGCTTGCGGCAAAATGAGCCCGTAGGCGGCGACCACGGCGACATCGGCGTTGTGTGCGCGAAACGCCGCCTGGGTTTCGGGTTTCCTGAGGCCCTTCGGCGTGTGAACGGGAATGCCGTGTTTTTCGGCGAACATTGCGACTGGACTTGGACGCAACTGCCGGCCGCGGCCGGCCGGACGCGGCGGCTGCGAATAGACCGCCACCACCTCATGACGCTGGGCCAGACGCGCGAGCGCGGCGACGGAAAAATCGGGAGTGCCCATGAAGACGATACGCATGCAAGATACTCAACAGCCATCGAGTCCGCGAATTTGGGGTCAGACTCCAATTCGCCCACAAACACCCCACAAACACTATGCGTGTTTCGAGAATCTTCAAGCGAACGGGAATCTGACCCCAAATCCGCTCGGCGTTCGGCGCGTCAAGCCTCGACCGGCGTACGCTTGCCGGACTTCTGCTCGAACTTCTTGATCTTGGTGAGGCGCTTGATGATCATGTTGCGCTTCAGGGCCGAGAGATGGTCGACGAACAGCAGTCCTTCGAGATGGTCCATCTCGTGCTGGATGATGACCGCGAGAAGGCCGTCGGCATCAAGGGTACGGATTTCGTTGTGCTCGTCGACATAGCGCACCTTGATGGACGCCGGGCGCACCACTTCCTGATATTCCTCGGGCAGCGACAGGCAGCCTTCCTCGTGCGGCTTGGTCTCCGCCGAGGCCCAGACGATCTCCGGGTTCGCCATCTTGAGCGGGGCCGGCTTTTCGTCTTCACGCGCCGGGTCAATGACAATGATGCGCTTGGACACGCCCACCTGCGGCGCGGCAAGGCCGACGCCCGGCGCCTCGTACATGGTCTCGAGCATGTCATCCATGAGTTTACGCGTCGCCGCGTCGACACGCTCGACCGCC
>JAYSFT010000075.1:0-13356 GCA_041913245.1 Rhodospirillaceae bacterium
ACGCGCGTCGAGGGGAACACCGCGTTGATGCCGTCGTAGAACTGCTGGAATTCCTTCAGGCTCTTGTAGTCGAAGCTGATCGGAGGCGTGTCGCTCTTGGCGCCGCCGAAAATGTATTTACCGTCGATCTTCTGGGTCAGGAAGTACTGCACCTGGCTGAACGCCGAGAACACCTTCTGTTGCAGATCCTGCGCCGCCGCCTGGGTTTCCGGGTTCTGGGCGGACAGGTCGCGGCTGGCGAACTGGATCAGCTCGCTGCGGATCATGCGGGCGGTGTCGTCGATGCCGGTGGCCGAGGTCGCCTGGGCCTTCAAAGTCGTCGCGAGCAGATCGTTGTTGGCCATGTAGCGCGACAGGCGCGCGCGTTCGTTCTCGATGTTCAGGAGGCGGAAGCTGTCCTGCGCGATGCCGATGTAGTCCTGCGACTTGAAGCCCGTGGACAGCTGCTGCTGCTCGTTGTTCACCCGCTGCTGCTGCTCCAGCATGCGGTTGACCAGGACCTGGTTCGAGACCGACGTTGAAATACGCGAGACCATGGCTCTACTCCTGCCTCATTCCTTAGCGGATGAGGTCATTTAAGATGTCGAGCAGCTGCTGGGTGGTCGAGATCACCTTGGCCGATGCGGCATAGGTTTGCTGGTAGACCATCAGCTGGGACATTTCTTCATCGAGGTTCACGCCCGAGACTTCCGACTGCTTGGTTTCGAGCGCTTCGTGCAAATCGCTTTGAAGCTTCACGTTCGTGTCCGCCGCGGCCGCCTGGGTCGAGCTGCGCGAGACGATGGCCGCGCCGTAGTCCGAGAAGGTCACGCCGGAGCCCGACAGCGAGCCCGCCGGCAGGAACGACCCGGGCGCGGTCATGACGGCGGCGAGCTGCGCGATGATGGTGTTGTCGCCGTTCGCCAGCAGGTATTCGCCCGTCAGCGGATCGAGCTGGATGTCGCCGCGCGCGATGCGCGAGCTGTCGTCGACCAGCGTCTGGCTGACCTTGAGGTTCTGCGAGAACCCGGTCGCGGTCCAATTGAGGCCCAGCGCGTCCATGCCCGTGGTGCCGCCGGCTTCGGTGATGATCAGGTCTTCGCCCTGTTCATGCTGGATGCGCAGGCGCTTGCCGGACCCTTCCGGGATGACGTCGGCGCTGATGCGGTTCTGCAGCAGCGGATCCGAATTGATCTTGTCGCGGATCACTTCCAGCGAGTCCGCCGGATTGATGGTGATCGACGAGATCAGGTTGGTGCCGCTCGCCATGCTCGTCGCGTCGGCGAACTTCAGGGTCGTCGACGCGGGGATGTTCAGCGAATAGTTGGCCGGCTTGAAGCCCGTATCCCACTGCGCCAGGTTCGGCGCGGTGGCGAAATAGTCGTTCAGGCCGAACAGGTTCGAGAAGCCCTTGTAGGTCTTGTCGTAGGTGCCGTCGGCGTCGAGGTCGACCTGCGCGGTCACGTCCTTCTGGTTCGACCCCTTGATGGCCGATTCTTCGTCGCGGAAGGCGATGCCGACCACGTCCGTGCCCAGGTTGATCGACATCTGGCCGTCGGCGGTGAACTGCACCGTCGCGTTGACCAGCTGCGGATCCTGCGCCTGGATCCAGTTCTGCATGTCGGTGGCGAGGGCGTCCAGCGACGAGCCGTTGGTGAAGTTGATGCCGCCGGTGTCGAACAGCCGCGACGAGGCGATTTCTTCGCCCTGCTGGTTGTACAGCATGATCACGGGTTCGGCGCCCGAGAAGTTGACGGCCTGTTCCGACGGCGCGGTGAACTTGCGGCTGCCGGTCAGGTTGTTGACGATGTTGGGATACGAGGTGCCGCGGTTGTGCACCTGGTTCACCTGGTCCTTGAGGGCGCGGGCGAGTTCGTCGATCTGCGCCTGCATGTCGGGCAGGGTGTTGTCGCGCATCTCGATCAGGCCCTTGAGCTTGCCGCCGCGGATCGAGGCGGTGATGTCGCGCACGCCGGCGAAGATGCCGTTGAAGTCGCCGCCGGCATAGCTCGTCGACGGGCCGACCTGGGTCAGGGCCGCGTGCGACATCGGCACCGGCGATGAATCCACCAGCGTCGTGCCGTCGCTGGTGAACACGGTGAGCGAGCCGTTGGCGTTCTTGAAGTAGCGGATGTCGATCTGCTCGGCCAGCTTGTTCAGCGCGGTGTCGCGCTTGTCTTCCAGGTCTTCGGTCTGGCGGTTGGTGGCCGCGTTGAAGGCGATCTGGTCGTTCAGGAACGCGATGTTGTTCAGCTGCGAATTGATGTTCTGGACCGACTGCTCGATTTCGACGTCGGCGTTCATGCGCAGGGTCTGGACGGTCTTGCTCATGTCGGCGAGGTTGCGGGCCGTCGCCACGCCGGCCTGCACCGCCGCGAGCTGCTGGCTCACCGTCTCCGGCGAGGCCGTGAGCGTGGTGAAGTCCTGCTGCATCTTGTTCAGCTGGTTCGAGATCGAACTGTTGGACTGCGTCGTCCCGAAGGTGTCCTGGACCCGGCGGAAGTAGCTGTTCTGGGTCTGCAGGAGGCCGAGCTGGCTCTTCTGGCCGCGCAGGTCGCGCAGCAGGTTCTGGTCGACCTTGTTGACGATGTCGCCGAGCGCGACGCCCGCGCCCATGCCCGCGAGCACGATGGACTGCGGCTGGAACTGCTTGCGCGTATAGCCTTCGGTCTGGACGTTCGCGATGTTGTTCGAGATGACGTCGAGGCCGGCCTGGGCCGTTTGCAGGCCCGAAATGGCGGAGGTGAGGGCGAGATTGAGCGACATGGTCTAGCTCACATCGTCTGATTGTAGCTGACAGCCAGGCTGCGCTTGGTCACCGCGTATTGACCCAGCGAACCCGACCGCGAGTAGGCGGCCGAACGTTCTTCGTGGCGGTGCTTCAGCGCCTCGGTGACCGACTTGAAGAACATGTTGATGGACTCGATGTTGGCTTTCAGAAGGCTGGCGTTCTGCTGCATCAGCTCGCCCAGCTTCATCGCCGCCTGGGCGATGGCGCTCTTGCGCGCCGGGTCCAGCGCCGCCAGCACGTTTTTGTCCTTGTGCACGGCGTTCATATGACCTTGGTACAGACGCGCGAGCTGTTCCTTGCGTTCCGCCAGTGCTTTGACCTCGTCCATCTTGTGCTTCTTCAGCGCCGCGTTCTCCTTGGTCAGGAGCTCGGTCAGCTGACGCATCACCATGACGAGATCGTCGGCCTTCGCCGTGGCCGGCACGGGCCGTCCCGCCGGCGCCGGGCGCGCGGCTTGCGGCGTCATGCCCGGACGTTGCGGCATCGTCAGGCCCGGGCGGCTCGGCTGCGAAGCACCCGCTTGCGGTGGCTGAGCGGATCCCGGACGCGCGGGCGTGCTCGGCGCGGCGTTGCGCTGGGCCTGTTGGGGAAGATCGCGGCGAACCATATTCATGACGATACTCTTTACGTACTAATTACCGGCGGATCTGACTGGTCACGGGCGGCGTGGCGGTCTGAAGTTCTTCACCCGTCTGGCTCATCTTCGGCACGCGCACCTGCGTGGTCTGCTGATCGCGCTGTTCCTGGGCCAGCAGCATGCCGCGCATGACATGGTCGGCGATGCCCAGCTTTCCGGACTTCGCCAGCTCCTTGCCGTATTCCTGGTTCAGCATCGAGCGCCACATGTCTTCGCCGGGGCCGCCGCCGAACATCGGATCCGTTTCTACGCCCGCCATCATGTGCTCCATCATCTGACCGATGAAAAAAGCTTCGAAGTCCTTCGCCGCTTCGCGCGTCTTCTTCTCGTCCGCGGCCGAGAGCTTCAGGCCGGGCAGGGCGGCGCTCTGCGCGCTCGCGCCCGACTTCTTCGCGACCTGGGCCGAAAGGCCGGTGGCGTAGGCGTCTCTGGCGTTGTCGAGGATGGAAACTGCGGCGTCCATGACGGTGATCCTTGCGCTTACATCACTTCGATTTCGGCCTGCATCGCGCCCGCGGCCTTGATGGCCTGCAGGATCGAGATCATGTCGCGCGGACCGACCCCGAGCGCGTTGAGGCCGTTCACCAGTTCCTGGAGCGAGACGCCGGCGTCCACCACCGCGAGACGGCGGTCGCTGTCGTCGTCGACCTCGATGTCGGTGCGCGGCACGACCACCGTTTCCCCGGTCTCGGAGAACGGCGCCGGCTGCGAGACCTGCGGGGTTTCGGTGACGCGGATGGTCAAATTTCCCTGCGCGATCGCCACGGTGGAGATGCGCACGTCGTCGCCGATGACGATCACGCCGGTGTTTTCGTCGATCACGACGCGCGCCGGCTGATCCGGCTCGACGCGCAGCTGTTCCACGGCGGTCATCAGCTCGACCATGGTGCCGGTGTAGCCCTCCGGCTGCACGATCTGCACCGTGCCCGGATCGATGGCGGCCGAGGCGGTCGTGCCGAGATAGGCGTTGATCGCATCCGAGATGCGGCGCGCGGTGGTCAGATCGGGGTTATGCAGCGCGACCTTCACGGTCTTCATGCCGGCCAGCGCGAAATTCACTTCGCGTTCGACGGTGGCGCCGTTCGGGATGCGGCCGGACGTCGGAACGCCGCGGGTCACGGTGGCCGCCGCGCCCTGCGCCGTGAAGCCGCCGACCTGCACATTCCCTTGGGCAAGCGCGTACACTTCGCCGTCGGCGCCCAGCAGCGGCGTCACCGCCAGCGCGCCGCCCTGCAGGCTGTCGGCGTCGCCGATGGAGCTGATGGTCACGTCGACCTTGCCGCCCTGGCGGGCGAACGCCGGCAGCGTGGCCGTCACCATCACCGCCGCGACGTTCGCCGTTTCCAAGCGGTCGTCGCGGCTGTTGATGCCCAGGCGTTCGAGCATGCCGAGCAGCGACTGCTTGGTGGCGCCGATCTTCTTCAGATCGTCGCCGGTGCCTTGCAGGCCGAACACCAGGCCGTAACCGACCAGCACGTTCTCGCGCACGCCTTCGAAGCCCGCGATGTCCTTCACGCGCGAGGCCGCGTGCGCCGAGCCCGCCGTCAGCAGCAGGGCGAACATCACCACATGGATGCCGACCATCCACAGACGGTCAACCCAGGTGGCGTTCATGGCCAGGCGGCGTACAGCGGTCATTATCATCCTCGTCTTCACAAATGCGTCCGTTTCGGCCTTCCGGCGCGAATCCTGGGCGCACACGTACTTTCCCGACGCTTTGGATGCGAAAAGCGTGCCAGCTCCGGGTTAGATCTAACCCATTGAAATATTGAGTATTTATAACGGGTAAACGGGGCGGGGCCGCCGTTTGGGGCACTTCCGGCCCATCCCGCCCGGCAATTCTTACCCGGTTGAATAAGACGGTCCCGTAGGCGACATTAGGGGAACGGGGCGGGACGGCCAAAATGAAGGCCTCCCAATATCTTAGCCCGTTCTGGTTACGAGGAAAGGCCGCCTTCCGTGAAGGTCGAGGGTCCAAAGTCCACATCCACCGTCCGGGGCACCGGTGCGGCCCGCAAAACGGGCGCGGCCGGGAAGGCCGGCGAATTCTCGGCCGAGCTCGATAAGCTGGGCGGGGCGGACGAGGCCTCCGGCCCGGATACCGCCGAGGGGGTGAGCGGCGTCGTGAATGTCGGCGGCCTCCTGGCCGCGCAGTCCGTGGGCGCCGAAAGCGCCGGACCGGATTATCAGGAACGCAAGCGCCGCGCGCAACGGGGCGCCGAACTCCTGGACCGCCTCGAGGAAATTCGCCGCGGCCTGCTTTTGGGAACGGTGCCCAAGGACCGCCTGGGCGATCTCGCCCGCATGGTGCGTGAAAAGCGCGAACGCGGCGCCGATGCGGTGATCTCGCGCCTGCTCGACGAAATCGAGCTGCGCGCCGAGGTCGAAATCGCCAAGCTCAGCCGGCGGATTTAGCGCCGGCAAAAGCCGCTCAGAGGCCCATTCGCCGTAACGGAAGCTGTTTGGTTTATTAAAAACCCTGCCAAATCAGGCGCATACGCCACCTTGCGGACAGGTGGGGCGTCCCCATATATTCCCGCGCCATTCGCAACGGAGACCTTTGCCGATGACCCTCACGGTTCCGCCGGATTATCGGCCCACCGAAAAAGAACCGTTCATGAATGCGAAGCAGCAGGAGTATTTCCGCCGCAAGCTTCTGAACTGGCGTGGCGAACTCCTGAAGGAGTCCGAAGAGACTCTCGAAACGCTGCAGCAGGAAGGCGGCGCGCAGGAACCCGATCTCGCCGACCGCGCGTCGACGGAGATGGAACGTTCCCTCGAACTGCGCACCCGTGACCGCGCCCGCAAGCTCATCGCCAAGATCGACGCCGCCCTGAAGCGCATCGAGGACGGCACCTACGGTTACTGCGAGGAGACGGGCGATCCGATCAGCCTGAAGCGCCTCGAAGCCCGTCCGATCGCGACCCTGTCCATCGAAGCCCAGGAACGTCACGAGCGCATGGAGCGCACGCACCGCTCGGATTAGGTGTTGAGTGCCGGGGCGTCTTTCGCGGCGCCCGGCGGCTCGGGGGAAGGATCGGCGTCCTGATGGGCGGCCTCGGGGACGCCGCGGCGGAAAACCGCGACCAGCACGGTGTCGCCGATCATGCGGTTCTCGACCACTACGACATCCCGGGGATCCTGGCGCGAGAGCAGTTTGGCCATGGACATGGCCGAATGCTTCTCGTCGACCGCGGCGATGAAAGCGCGTCCGCCGGCGCCGTCGTGAAAATAAATCGCGTACATGACAACCTTTCCCCGCCCGGATTCCCCCCCGGGTTCCACATTAAGAACGCCGGTGAAAGAAAATTTGTTCCAATATTCCAAGGGGTTGCGGGCGCGTACTTATCGCGGGATAAGTATCTGATCGGCCTGAATAATTTGAACCGGACGGCACGCCCGTGCCAAAGTTCGCGGTCGTCGTATGGTGGGGAGTGCCTCAGGATGGGTTTCAAGCGTGTTCTCGCCGGCGTCGTGGCGGCGGGTCTTCTGTTCGGCCCCGCGCCGGGTTCGGCGGCCAGCAGCCCGCGGTTTGTCGGCGATACGGGCGTTCCGCTCGACGCGCCTTATGTGCCGACGCCCCAGCCTATCGTCGACGCGATGCTGACCGCCGCCAAGGTCGGCGCGGGCGATATCGTTTATGACCTGGGCTCGGGCGACGGCCGCCTCGTGATTTCCGCCGTGCGCGATTTCGGCGCGGCGAAAGGCGTCGGCGTGGACATCGATCCGGTGCGCAACAAGGAAGCCAACGCGAACGCTAAAAGTGCGGGCGTCGCCGAGCGCACCACATTCGTCGAGAAGGACGTCTTCCGGTTCGATTTCTCGGAAGCCGACGTGGTGACGATCTACCTTCTGCCCGAGATGCTCCAGAAACTCGAACCGACCCTCGCCGCCCTGAAGCCCGGCACGCGCGTCGTCTGCCACGACTTCTCCGTGCCCGGATGGGAGCCTGAAAAAACCGAGAAGATCGGCACCGCCGTGATCTACGCGTACACGCTCCCCGCTAAGAAGCAGAAATAGCGAACGCATAAAAAACAGCGAAACTTATCTCCGATATTTTTTCGCGGACTCGCTTTCCCCGCATCGCGGGTGGAACGCGCGAAAATTTATCGGAGATAAGTTCGCGGCGGTTCTCCTTTAGAGCGGCGTGAAGTTGGAGCGGTAGTAGTCGAGCGCGCCGCGCGCTTCGCCGCGGCTCACCGGGGCGTTCAACTTGTTCACCGAGTCCAGCTTGGACGGCGACAGGAACAGGTGACCGCGGTCCATGCCCGTCATGAGCAGCACCGCTTCCGAGCGCACGGCGAGTTCGTCGCCGCGGTTGGACACGCGGCCGAACACCGTCACGTCGTCGCCGCGCCGGATCTCGTCGTTCACCAGGCCCGGAAGGCGGGCGTGGATGCGCGTCCCGGCGCGTTCGATCACCATCGCTGTACCGGACATCCTGGTCACCATGCCGCGCACCGCCACCGGCGCGCCGTTCGGCAGGCGGCGGGCCTGCACGTCGATGTTTTCTTCCGCCGCGGCCGTCACGGCGGGGTTGGAGCGGTCGACGGCGTTTTGCGCGCGGCGGGCGTCGTCATAAGCGTCGGTCTGACGTTGCACATATTCGGCATGATCGTCGTCATGCAGGTTGTAGGCCGAGGTGCCGGGGCCGGCCGGGCCGTCGGACCGCGCCGGCATGGCGAACGCCGCGCCGAGCGCGGCGACGGCGCCGACCGTCATCAAAGCTGCGTTATGCATGACATTACCCTTTCCTGTTTCTTCCAAACGGCGGCCGCTTGATCCCGCGGCTTCTATCCACGCGAAGTAAAATAAGCCGACTCGTTTCAATGTTCCGGAAAAGGGCTCTCTTGAACGTGTTACGCGCGCGCGCATGCCGCCGGGACCGGCCGTCGGTTGCGGTTTTCGCCTGCAAGCTGCGCGATGGTTTGGTTTCTGGTCACCCTGGAGCCGTCTCCGGGATGACGCCGATGGAACGCAACATGGCCGCTCTCCTCAGGCCGCGGCCGCGGCTTCCTGCACGCGCTCCTGATAATCCGCGACCGTGTTCCACAGATCGCGCATCACCGCGCCGCCGCGCCGGTCCACCAGCTCCGCGTCGATATATTCCAGCACCGCCTGCAAGCGGATCAGCGCCTTGTCGCCCGCGCCTACATAGCGCTCCAGGCTTTTCCAGACCTCTTCGGTGCTCATCGGTTGCGCCTGCGAGCGCTCGACCACCTGCCGGACCCAGTCCCCCGCGCTTCCACCGTAAGACGCCATCATCGCCTCCTGAATCAGCCCATTTTGCGTGGAATCGAAGCTTATGCCCGTCATGAGAACAAAGCAAGAACATTATGAGCGCGGCCCTGGGCCTTCCGCCGTCGCCGGGGTAGCGTGCTTTTTCCATTCGCCGTTTTTCGGAGGCATCTTCCATGAAACTCCGCGCCGCCGTCGCCGCGCTCGCGCTCTTCGTGCTCACCGCCGCCGCGTCTCCCACGCCGCGCGAGGCCATGCTGGTTTCCACCGCCTGGCTCGCCGGGCAGGGCGGCGATCCCAACCTCGTCATCCTCCACGTCGGTTCGTCCGACAGCTACGCGCGGCACATCCCGGGCGCGCGCCTGGTGCGGCTCGCGGACATCTCGATGTCCTCCGACGCCGGCACGCTCGAAATGCTGTCCGAACCCGCCTTGCGCCTGCAACTCGCCGGCCTCGGCATCGGCGACCGCTCACGCATCGTCGTCTATTACGCCGAAGCCCCGCAGCAGGCCACGCGCGTCGTCTTCACCCTCGACGCCGCGGGCCTCGGCGCGCGCACGTCGTTGCTCGACGGCGGCCTGGCCGCGTGGCAACGCGAAGGCCGCCCCCTGACGGCGGAAACGCCCGCCGATCACATCGGCTCGCTCTCGCCCCTCAAGATGAAGAAGGACGTGGTCGTCGATGCGAAATTCGTTCAGGAGCATGTGAACACGCCGGGTTACGCGGTCATCGACGCGCGGATTCCGGACTTCTACGACGGCACGCAAACCGGCGGCTCGAAGGAAAAGCCGCACAAGACCGGCCATATCGCCGGCGCGCGGAACGTGCCCATCACGGCGCTCACGGACGAGAAGGCGAACATTTCCTCCGCCGCCGCGCTCCAGGCCGCGTTCGACAAAGCCGGCGTGAAGCAGGGCGACAAACTCATCGTCTATTGCCACATCGGCCAGCAGGCGTCGGGCATCGTCTTCGCCGCGCGCACCCTCGGGTATGACGCGGTGTTGTACGACGGCTCGTTCGAAGATTGGTCGAAGCGCGATCTCGCGGTAGAGAAGTAGCCGCGCCCGCCGCCAAGGGTTGCGCCGCCGGAACACTTGCGCCCGCGGGCCGTTGCTCCTCCCGATCCACAACACGGAGGTTCACCATGGCGATGACTCCTGAAACCAGGCGTACGGCGGGTTGGATTGCGGTCGGCGTCGTCGTGCTGGCCCTCATCGGGATTTTCCTGATGCCGGACCGCACCGGCACGGGCGACTCGCTCACCACCGGCACGCCGCCGGTCACGGACACCACGCCGAACAGCAACATGACCCCGCCGGCCCCGGCGCCGGCTCCGTATTAAGCGCGCCGTATCGGCAAAACAAAAACGCCGCCCCTTTCGGAGCGGCGTCTTGCCAGTGGTATGACTGTGCGAAGAGCGGCGCTTAGTGAGCGCTGCGCTTGTCCAGCAGACCTTCGGAGATCTGCAGGTTGGTGTTCGCGAGCGATTCGATCGTCTTCGCGTTCGCACCGTTCTGCATTTCGAAGGTCTTCTGGGCAACGAAGCTGGAGAGGCGGATCAAGTTGTCCTTGATCTGCATGGGCAGCGGATTTTCCGCCGACGAGACCAGGGTGCGGATTCCGACCCACAGTCTCAGGTTCCGGTCGAGCGCGGCGGCAAGGCGGCGTTCGTCCTTGGATTCATAGGCGCGGCTGATTTCCAGCGCGGCCTGGGTCAATGCGAGGGCGTCTTCCTCAAAGACAGTGAGGTGCGCCGTGGTGGCAGTGCTCATCATGTTCATCCGTTTATCCCCTTTGCTAAGTCATACCGTGGTGGCGAGGCAGCGAGTGGAAACACGCGACTTTCTACGGTCATGAGGTATGAGCCCGAATGGTTAACAAACGGTTTTAACCATTGGTGCGAAGCCCTTTTTTCGCGGCCAAATTTCATCGACTTAGGGTTCAAAAGCGGCCCTAACCGCGCATCCTGCGCGCCGTTAACCCTCGGACTCTTCAAGGATTCCCCGCGCAACCCGGCGGACGGTCCGATAAAGGATTCACCTCTCGTTAACGAAAAAGTTTATCCGGGAAGGCGTTTATTCCTGGGTGAGGGGACATCGAAAACCTTTCTGGTCATCACAAAAACGACGTGTCGTCCCGGCCCGGGTTTTCACGCGCGGGAAGATGCCGAGAATGCGGGGGTCGGGGCATGTAACATCGCCCGGCGACCCTGGATGCTGGGCTGCGCCCGGCATGACCAACAAGAACGAATGCAACAGTCGCCGCGAACGCAAAAAATAAGGGCTGGTGGAAGATCTCCACCAGCCCGGAGTTTGCTTCTGCGCCGGCCATGGATGTGAACGGCGAGACAGAAGGCGCGGCGGGAAGGCCGGCGGACGCGCGGGGGGTGATTCCCGTTCGGCCGCCGGCCTTCCGTCCGCAAACTAATAGGGGAACAGGACGTCGAAGAGTTGCTGGCCCCAACGCGGCGACTGCACGTCGGTGACGATGCCGCGGCCGCCGTAGGAGACGCGGGCTTCGGCGATCTTGTCCCAGGAAATGGTGTTGTCGGAACGGATGTCTTCGGGGCGGATGACGCCGGCCACCAGAAGTTCGCGCAGCTCGCCGTTCACGCGCACTTCCTGACGGCCCGCGAGGGCGAGGTTGCCGTTCGGCAGCACCTGAAGAATGGTCGCGGCGAGGCGCAGGTTGATGCTTTCCGAGCGCTGGATCGAGCCCGTGCCGGTGGAGTTCGAGTTGCTGGTGGCGTCGAGGCCCGGATCGGCCTGCAGGGCGCCGATGCCGAACACGTTCGGGGTGCTCACGCCTTCGGTGTTGTCGCGGGTGCGGCTGGTCTGCTGCTGCAGCTGCGCGCGTTCGTTCTGGATGTTCACCACCACGGTCAGCACGTCGCCGACCTGCTTGGCGCGCTGGTCCTTGAAGAAGGCGCGCGCGCCCGGGCGCCACAGCGAATTCGCGGCGGGCTCCAGGATCAGCGGCGTGGGCATCGGCATGCTGACGGGGCGGTAGTCTTCATGCTGGGTGGGGCTCGTGACCGGAGACATCGCCGGGTTGGCGCCGATGCGCGACAGGCGCTCGGCGGTCCCGCAGGCCGACAGCAGGCTTGCGGTGAACAGGCAGGCCGCGAGGCGGAAGAGGGGTGTCTTGGTCATGGCCGTTTTCCTTGTAAAAACGTTCTGTCTTCTTAGCGCGAGGACATCTGGTCGGGCGCCGCCACACGCACCGTGCGGCTGTCGATGATTTCCGCGCGCACGGTCTGGTTGCTCTTGGTGTTGGTCACGCGGATCACTTCACCCACCGCGCCGCGTTCCATCGTCTTGGCCTGGGCGGTCAGATTCATCGACTTCACGGTCCACAGCACCGTCACCATCTGGTTGCGTTCGACCGCGATGGGTTTGGTCATCGAGAATTTGCGCAAGGGCTGTCCGGCGCGCAGCATCAGGCGGGCGGTCTGGCCGACGATGCCGGCTTCGTCGGTCACCACGTCGCCCACCACGTCGCCTTCGTTCATCATGACGAAGGTAATGTCGTCGGCGGTGAGTTCCGTGCCGCGGGCGACGTCGCGCGCCAGCACCGGCACCTCGATCTGCTTGACGGCCGCGACGTCGGCGCGGCGGATCGGCGTTCCGGCCACCAGGTTGCGGCGCGGGGTCTTGCCGATCAGGAAGGCGGCGTCGGTGACGGCGTCGGCCGGAAGGCTCGCGGCGTTCATCGCCACCACTTTCACATCGGTCGTGGCGATGCGCGTATCGCGGTCGGCGGCGGTGATCAGCACCGGCACGTCGACCATGGTGATCTGCGTCACGTCGTTTTCGCGGATCGGCTGGCCGGCCTTCAGGAACAGCTTGGGGGTCTTGCCGATCAGCTGGTTGGGGTCGGTCAGGGTCGCCGGGCGCACCTGGTCCTCGGCGACGTCGATGAGATCGATCATGTCGGCCGTGATCGTGCGGTTCTTGCCGGCGGCCGTCTTCAGGACCGGCAGCTGGACCGTCGGGAACGCGGCGCCGCGCAGCTGGATGAAGATGGCGCGCGGATCGTTGCGCGGGATCTGCACCAGGGCCGAGAAGCTGCGGTTGCCCGCGTTGTAGACCGCTTCACGCACGTCGGCGTCGGTCGAGGCCGTCATCGCCACCGTGACGGGCGCGATCGTGGTCGCGGCGGCGACGCCGTAGTTCTCCGGCATGCCGTTGGCGATCAGCGCGGCTTTCACCTGCGCGATGATCTCCGCGCCGCTCACCGTCTGGCCCGGCTGATAGACGACCGCGCGGTCGAAGGTGTTGACCGGACGCCAGTCGAGGCCGTAGGTGCGCGCGGTGTCTTCCAGCCACTCGGCCGAAAGGGTCATGCGCTGGCCCGGCTTCGGTGCCTGGGCGACGACGCGCTCGGGCCGCGACAGATAGCCCTGGAACACGTCGCCCAGGGTGACGACGTCCGCCTGCACCGTGATCGCGGTGTTGAGGCGCAGGCCCTCGTCGAGGGTGTTCGCGCTGCCGCCCGTTTTTCCGCCGACGGTCGTGGCTGCTGCGAGGGGGGAGGCGGCAAGCATGACGGCGAGCGACAGCGCGAAGCTCCCGACCGTTCGGCGATAGCCGAACGGCGAGTTTACCGAAGCCGTACGAACCAACTTACCCATGGCGAACGTCCTCAAAACCGATGTTACGAGATCTGATTGATGGTCGAGGCCATTTCGTCGGCGGTCTTGATCACCTTC
>JAYSFT010000076.1:0-13128 GCA_041913245.1 Rhodospirillaceae bacterium
GCCTTCATCAGTTTCTGATCCTTCTGGGCGGACCGGTTGCCGAGGATCACCACCTTGTTGCCGGGCTGGGCCGAGCCTTCCGCGAAGCCCGAGCGCGAGGTCTGGCTCGGGTTGGCGAGGTCGATTTGCCACAGGCCGTCCTTGGCCGTTTCCACCTTCAGGGTCGGATGCGGCGGGCCGATGTAGATTTCCCGAATCGTGCCTTCCAGGGTGGTCTGTTTTTCTTCGGCCCATTCCCAACCGTGATGGGCGAAGGCCGTCGTGCCGACGGTGAGCGCCGCGGCGAAAACGAGGGCGGCGGCCGGACGGGAGAATCGTGCAGTCATTGAAGCCTCCTTTTCGCCGATCTGGCGGGGCAGCCAGCCTAACATAACGCCGCGCGCTATTGAAAAAAGGCCGTGTAACAAGGGGGTCTTGCAGGCTGCGTACGGTCATGCTTATTGCGGGGCGCCCTTTTCAGAGGAACTTAGCCGATGACCGTCTCGCAGCCGTTGCTGCCCTACGCCCGCCCTATCGTCGACGAGGATGACATTGCCGCCATCGTGGCGTTCCTGCGCTCCGGCGCGCCCATGACGGACGGTCCGGCCGTCGACGTTTTTGAGGCGGATCTGGCCAAGGTCTGCGGCGCCAACGAGGCGATTGCCTGCTCGTCGGGCACCACGGCCCTGCACCTCATGATGCTCGCGCTCGGCGTCAAGGCGGGCGATCAGGTCATCGTGCCGACGGTCACCTTCCTCGCGACGGCCAATGCGGCGCGCTATGTCGGCGCCGACGTGATCTTCGCGGACGTGGATCCCACGACCGCGCTCATGACGCCGGAAACCTTTGAAGCCGCGATCAAGCGCGGCGCGCCCGGCAGGATCAAGGCGGCGATCCCGGTCCATATGAACGGCCAGTGCTGCGATATGCGGGGCATTGTCGCCATCGCCAAGAAGCACAGCATCGCGGTGGTCGAGGACGCCTGCCACGCGCTCGGCGGCACATATCCCGGCAACGAAAGCGTTCCGGTGGGCGGCTTGCCGGACGTCGCCGGCGCCTGCTTCTCGTTCCATCCGGTGAAGGCCTTCGCCACGGGCGAGGGCGGCGCCATCACCTGCGCCGATTCCAAGCTGGCCGAGACCTTGCGTATTCTGCGCTGCCACGGGATGGAGAAGAACTACGACGATCCCGTCATGAAGGAGTTCACGCACGCGTCCGACGGCACGCCGAATCCATGGTTCTATGAAATGCCGGAACTGGGCTGGAACTTCCGCCTGTCGGACATGCAGTGCGTGCTCGGCAGCAGCCAGCTTAAGAAGCTTCCCGGCTGGCTCGCCCGTCGCGCGGAGCTCATGGGCCGCTACGAGAAGGCGCTGAAGCCCCTCGCGCCGGTGATCCAGCCGATCCGCCGTGTCGGCGGCAACCCGGGCTGGCACCTCAACGCCGTCCTGGTGGACTTCCCCCAGATCGGCATGGAGCGCGCGCACTTCGTCACCCGTCTGAAAGCCGAAGGCGTCGGCGTCGGCGTCCAGTATCTGCCGGTCCACCTTCAGCCCTATTACCAGGGCCTCTACGGCCGCCAGACCTTCCCGGGTGCCGAGACCTATTATTCGAAGTGCGTGAGCCTACCGCTGTTCCCGGCCATGGCGGACGGCGACGTCGACCGGGTCGTGGCGGCCGTCCGCAAGGTCGCGGGCCTCTAAGCTTTCCATCCCTCGAATGGGGGACGAACCGTCCACACGTTTCGCGTGTGGTCTCGCGTCGATGGACTTGCCTCCGGCGCGACGATAACAATTTGGTGTGGAAAGTCGGCGCCCGATCGTGGGCCACATGACCGGGACGCCGGTAAACGCCAAGGCTGAGATGGACACCCATCGCGACACAGCACCCGAAGCCGCCGCGCGTTCGCGCGCCGCCGGCTTTGTGCCCGTGCCCGGCGCGGCGCCCGCTTCGCTTCATGTGCGTCTCGCCCTGCTTGTCGCCGGCACGATCCTCCCGGTCCTCCTGCTGGCCGGCTTCATCGTCTACAGCGGATATGCGCGCACGCACGACGAAGCGGCGGACCGCGCCCTGCAGATCGCGAAAAGCGGGATGGCGGCGGTCGACCGTGAACTCCAGAACCAGCTTTCGGCGCTGCAGGTCCTCGCGCTCGAACCGGAACTCGCCGAAGGCGAGTTCGAGGAGTTCCGCGACGATGCCGATCGCTTCATCCAGGTGCGTTCGGGATATGTGGTCGCGGTCAGCGACGCGAAAGGCAACCACGTCTTCAACAGCCGGCGGCGCGGTCCGCTCGCGCCGTGGACCAACCGCGACGCTTTCCATGAAGTGATGCGCACCAAAAAGCCCGCGGTCTCGAACATTTATGTGGGCGGGGTCACGAACGATCCCACGTTCACCGTCAACGTGCCCGTGATGCGCGGCGGCGAGGTGGCCTATGTCGTCGGTTACAGCCCGCCGCGCGAGATTTATTTCGAAATCCTGCGCCGTCTCGCGCTTCCCGAGGGATGGGTGGTTTCGCTTTACGACGCCTCCGCCCACCACATCGCGCGCCTGCCGCGTCTGCCCGCGGGACAGATCACCTCGGCGACCGACTATCTCAAGTCCGAGTTCGCCAAGGGCAACAACCGGATCGTGCCGGCGGCTTCGCTCGAAGGCGAACCGATCCTCGCCGCCTTCACGCGCTCCGAGGAAACCGGCTGGGTGCTCGCCATCGGCATGCCCCAGGCGAGCCTGGACCGGCCGGCGCGCGACAGCTTGGTGCTGACGGTCGCGATCGGCGTCACGATGCTGCTGGTCGGCCTGCTGTTCGCCAGCAAACTCGCGACGCAGCTCGTGCGCGCCGAGGGTCAGCGCTCCTTGCTGATGAACGAGCTGAACCACCGCGTGAAGAACACATTGAGCGCGGTCCAGGCAATCGTCGCGCGCGGCCTTCCGGACATCCCCGAAAACGAGGCTTACCGGACCGCCGCGGAATCGCGTCTGCTCGCGTTGTCCAGCGCGCATAACATTCTCAGCACCCAGAAATGGGAAAGCGCGGTCCTGGCCGATATCGCACGGGCCGTGATCGAACCTTACGGCACGCGCGAGCGGCTGATCCTGGAAGGGCCTGAAGTCATTCTCGCGCCGCGGATCGCCATTCCGGTCGCGATGGTTCTGAACGAACTCGCCACCAACGCCGTGAAATACGGCGCGTTGTCGGCCGGCGCCGGCCAATTGCGTCTGGCCTGGTCCCATGTGCCCGGTGACCGCTTGCGCCTCGAGTGGCGCGAAAGCGGCGGGCCGGTTGCGCAGCCGCCCCGAAAACGCGGTTACGGCTCGCGCTTCATCGAACGCGCGGTCAGCGCCGAACTCAAAGGCGCCTACGCCTCGGCTTATCCGCCGGAAGGCTTCACCTGCACCATTGAAATCCCGCTTTAGGCCCGCACGAGGATCATAGGCGCACATGACCGGCATACTGGCGGAACTGCAGGGCGTCGATGTCCTCCTGGTGGAGGATGAAAGCCTGGTTTCCTTCCTGATCGAAGACATGCTGCTCGAACTCGGCGCCGGCGCCGTGCGGCACGCCAGCCATCTTGAAAGCGGCTTCAAGCTTGCGGCGGAAAAAACGCCGGGGCTCGCCGTGCTCGACGTCAATCTCGGCGGCGAGGCGATCTTTCCCCTGGCCGAGACATTGGCCCTGGCGCGGGTGCCGATCCTGTTCATCACCGGTTACGGCCGCGACGGCCTCGGCGGTGCGTGGGCCGGCTATGAGGTGCTGCAGAAGCCCCTGACCCTCTCCCAGCTCGAAGGGGCGGTACGCGCGGCCCTCGGCGGTTAGCCGACCAGCGCCAGCGCCTGGTCGAGATCGCCCACGAGATCGTCGGCGCTTTCGATCCCCACCGACAGGCGCACCACGTCCGGGCCCGCCCCGGCGGCGATCTGCTGCTCGGCCGTCAGCTGGCGGTGCGTGGTCGACGCGGGGTGCAGGATCAGGCTGCGCGTGTCGCCGATGTTGGCGAGGTGCGAGAACAGGCGCACCGATTCCACCAGCTTCGCACCCGCGTCGAATCCGCCCTTGAGGCCGAAGGTCATGACGCCGCCCGCGCCCCGGCGCAGGTATTTCTGCCCCAGCGCATAGTACGCGTTGCCGGGAAGGCCCGCGTAGGACACCCAGGCGACCTTCGGATGTTTCTCCAGGAATTCGGCCACGATCTGCGCGTTCTTCACATGGCGCTCCATGCGCAGCGCCAGGGTCTCGATGCCCATGATGGTCAGGAAGGCGTTCATCGGCGCCTGGGCCGGGCCGAAATCGCGCAGGGCCACGGCGCGCGCCTTGGTCGTGAAGGCGAAATCGCCGAAGTTCTCATAGAACTTGAGACCGTGATACGCCGGCTCCGGATCCGTCAGCGACGGGAACTTGTTGCCTTGGGCCCAGTCGAACCGCCCGGACTCGATCAACACGCCGCCCAGCGAGTTGCCGTGCCCCGCCAGGAACTTGGTGGTCGAGTGGAGCACGATGTCGGCGCCGAAGGCGAAGGGCTGGCACAGGAACGGGGTCGCCAGCGTGTTGTCCACGATCAGCGGAATGCCGGCGTCATGGGCGACGTTCGCGATAGCTTCGATATCGAGCACGATGCCGCCCGGATTGGCCAGGCTCTCGATGAAGATCGCCTTGCACTTCGGTGTCAGGGCCCTGCGGAAATTCTCCGGATCGTTCGGGTCGACGAAATGGCAAGTCCAGCCGAGTTTCTTGAACGACAGGCCGAACTGGGTCAGCGAGCCGCCGTACAGGTTACGCGAAGCCACGAACTCGTCGCCCGGCGACAGCAGGGTGAAGAAGGTGATGAACTGCGCCGCGTGGCCCGAGGCCGTCGCCACCGCCGCGCGTCCGCCTTCGAGGCTCGCCAGGCGCTCTTCCAGCACCGAGACCGTCGGATTGGACACGCGCGTATAGAGATAGCCGAAGTCGTGCAGATTGAAGAGCGAGGCGGCGTGGTCGACGTCCTTGAACACATAGGACGCCGTCTGATAGATCGGCGTGATGCGCGCGCCGGTGACGGGATCTGGCATCGCGCCCGAATGCACGGCGCGGGTTTCGAAGCCGTAGTCGCCGGCCGCCACGGGACGGGGCGCGCCGCGCACGGCGCCGGCGGTCGGGGCCGCGGGCGCGCGGTTCGAGATCAAGCGCGAGTTCACGCCGCTCCACGACAGCTCACCCGCGAGGCGGCTGAATTCGATTTTGGGACAGCGGTTCATGATGACCGTGAGGCCGGCCGCTTCGCCTTTCGCGGCGGCCTCATCGTTGCGCACGCCGAGCTGCATCCACACCACCTTGGCGCCGACGGCGATCGCTTCGTCCACGATGCCGGGCGTGTATTCCGAGGCGCGAAAGACGTCCACCATGTCGACCTTGTCCGGGATGTCCTTCAGCGAGGCGTAGACTTTCTCGCCCAGGAGGTCCTGGCCGGCGGTCTGCGGATTGACCGGGATGACGCGGTAACCCTTGGCCTTCAGATATTTCGCGACGAAATAGCTGGGGCGGTTCCAGTGCGACGACGCGCCGACCATGGCGATGGTGCGCACGTCCTTCAGGATCGAACGCAGGAAATCGTCGCTGTAGTTCAGAGGCTCGGTCATGGTTACCCGCTTGCGGTCAAAAGGCGTGGATGTCGTGCCCGAGGCCGTAGGCAATCGTCAAGGTTCAGTCAAGCCGCGCGCGGGCGGCCCGGTTTGGCCTCGTCGGCCACCTGTTCGGCGGCATCGCGCATGAACATCTCTTCCAGTTCCTTGGCCGCGCTTTTGGCGAGGCTGCGCATTTTTTCCTCGTCGTTGTAATGGGTGTGATGCTCGGCCAGGCGGCGCTCGTCGTGCTCCTGGAAAGTCTTCACGGTACGCTCGGCTTCCTTGGCGCTGATCCCAAGTCCGCGCAGCACTTCCTTCGTCAGGTCCAGGGCCGACAGAAAGGTCTCGCGCCGCAGGACGCGCACGCCCAGATCCATCAGCCGGTGCGTGTGCTGGCGGTTGCGCGAGCGTGCGTAGATCTGCAAATGGGGGAAGTGCCGCGCCACGGTCTCGGCCGTGCGCAGCGAGGCCTCCATGTCGTCGATCGCCAGCACCAGGATCTTCGCGCTCTCCGCCCGTGCGGCGCGCAAGAGCTCAAGGCGCGAGGCGTCGCCATAATAGATTTCCGCGCCGAAGCGCTTCACGAAATCCACCTGCTCGGCGCTGGCGTCGAGCGCGATGAACGGAATGTGCTTGGCGGCGAGGATGCGCCCGGTGATTTGCCCGAACCTCCCGAAGCCGGCGATGATGACGGGGTGGTCCGTGATCGGCGCGACGTCGTAGTCGGGGTCGGCCGGCGGCACCAGGCCGCGCGTCAGCCAGTCGTAGCCTATGCGCGCCAGCGGCGTGGCGGCGATGGAAAGGCTGACCACCAGCACCAGAAGATCGTGTACGTCGCGCGCCATCAAACCCGCGCCGATCGCCGCCGTGAAAATGACGAACGCGAATTCTCCGCCTTGCGGAAGCGCGAGCGCGAAGTCGCCCGCGGCTTTGTTGTTCAGCTCCCAGATCCGCGCGACGCCGAACAGCACGGCGCCCTTGACGATCATCAGGCCCGCGACCAGCAGCGCGACGTCGCGCGCATTCTCCTTCATCAGGCCGAGGTTCAGGCCCATCCCCACCGACATGAAGAACAGGCCGAGCAGAAGGCCCTTGAAGGGCTCGATGTCCGCTTCCAGCTGATGGCGGTATTCGGTGTTGGCGAGCAGGACGCCCGCGAGGAACGCGCCCAAGGCCATCGAGATGCCGACGGAATTCATCAGGAGCGCCGTGCCGCTGACGATCAGGAGCGCGGTGGCGGTGAACAGCTCGGGGATGCGCGTGCTCGCGACGATGCGCAGGATCGGGCGCAGCAGGAAGTGTCCGCCGACGACCACCGCGGTCAGCACCCCCGCGACGCGCGCGGCGCCCAGCAGAAGCGATGCGGTGTCGCGCTCGATCTGATCCGGGGCGAGGAACGGAACGGCGGCCAGCAGGGGAATCGCCGCGATATCCTGAAACAGAAGCACCGCGAAGGCGGCGCGTCCGTGGCGGTCTTTCAGTTCGCCGCGCTCGGCCAGGGTTTGCAGCACGAAGGCGGTGGAGGAAAAGGCCAGCGCGATCCCGGTCACGATGGCCGCGCCGGCGCCCAGGCCGAAATACACGCCCGCGGCGGCCAGCAGCGCCCCGGTCACCAGCACCTGCGCGCTGCCCAACCCGAACACCAGGCTGCGCATGGTCCACAGACGGGTGGGATTGAGTTCAAGCCCGATGATGAACAGCAACAGCACCACGCCGAATTCGGCCAGGTGCGCGGCCGCTTCCACGTCGGCGATCAGCGACAGGCCGAAGGGGCCGATGGCGGCGCCGGCGGCGAGATATCCCAGCACCGCGCCCAAACCCAAGCGCCGGAAAATCGGGACCACGAGGACCGCCGCGCCGAAAAACACCGCTGCTTGCGTAAGCGTATCCATGGGAGATCCTGTTGCCGGGCGGCGAAACGCGGGGCCCAGTATATCCCGCGGCGCGGCGTCATCCGCAAGCGCGCGGGGTTGACTTTCGCCCGGGAAGGCCCATGTTTAAGGCATGAACCTTTGTCCGCACCTCTTTGGCCACGGCAACGCCGGTCGTCTTCTCGTAGGCGACGGGGCCTAAGAAGCTGCGCGCGCGCCGGGTGGCGCGCATCACAAAGCGCCGCTTCTTAGGCGCTCCTTTCTCAACCGCCTCGACAACAACTTCCGGCGCCGAATCGCGCCGGCTCATCGCTTTTTTTTGGAGGATTTTCCATGCGCGCCTCTTACGAGCCGCCTTTGACCGTACTTACCGGCGACTTCGAGAAGCTCTCGAAACTCGCCGATCTCGCCGGCGATACGCCCGTCGGCCGCTACCTCGAACACGAATTGGACCGCGCCGAGGTCGTGTCCGCGACGTCGAAGCCCGTCGTGCGGCTTGGCGCGCGCGTGCGCTACCACGATCTCGCGCGCCCGTCTCCGGTGGTGATCACGGTGGTGATGCCGCACGAAGCCGATATCACCGAAGGGCGCGTCTCGGTGCTCACGCCAGTGGGCGCCGCCCTCATTGGCCTCGCGGAAGGCCAGCGCATTACTTATTCCATGCCCTGGGGGCAGGAACGCACCCTGGTGGTGGTGAAGGTCGAAGAACCCGTGGACGCTTAGCCGCTGAGGTCCGACGCGTCGTGCACCTTCTTCAGGCGCGGCTCGTTGGACTGCCATGAATTCGCGGTCGAAGGTTCGCGAAATTCGCTTTCCACCTGCGTGATGCGCCGGCGCAACGCTTCGACTTCGTTCAACAGGGCCACGATCGCGCGCGAGGTCGGATCGGCCTTGTCGTCGCACGAGCCATAGGGAACGAAATTGTCGGCCTGTACGGCGCCGCGCGGCAGGGCTTCCTGCGCCGGGATGCCGACGACGGTCACCCCCGGCGGCACGTCACGTACAGCCACGGCGTTGGCGCCGACGCGCGCGCCGTGGCCGACGGTGATCGGTCCCAGCACCTGCGCGCCCGCGCCGATGATGACTTTATCTTCCACGATCGGGTGACGGCGCAGGCCCGTCTGGGCGGTGGAAACGCCGCCGAGGGTCACGCCGTGATACATCGTCACGTCATCGCCGATGATCGCGGTCTCGCCGATGACGACGCCGGTGCCATGGTCGATGAAAAAGCGTTTGCCGATCGTGGCGCCCGGATGGATCTCGATGCCCGACAGCCAGCGGCCGATCTCCGACACGAGGCGCGCGAGGAACGACAGGCGCAGGCCCCACAGGACATGGGCTACCCGGTAGAAGGCGAGCGCGCGCAGACCGGGGTACAGCAGCGCGATTTCAAATAGCGAGCGCGCCGCGGGATCGCGCGCCTTGATCGAGCGCAGCATTGAAACAAGGCCACCGGCCATCACCAACTCCCACCACATCCAGCCCCGGGGCGCTCCACATAGGGACGCGCGGGGTAAATTTCGAGTCCCATGCCGGATAGCAGAAAACCGGGAAAGAGGGAAAGAAATATCTTCCTAGCCTGGACAATTGTCTCAAAAAGAGATGAATATTCCCCTTACGAACAGTGCTGTCGCCTTTCGCCGATGCTGCCGCGCACGCCGGACAAGAGCGGTGAAAGCCTCCTAGGAGTCGCCATGCTCGATCCCATCGACCGCAAGATTCTCGCCCTTTTGCAGAACAACGCCGGTCTTTCCATCGCCGAGATCGCCCAGAAGGTTGGGCTTTCGCAGACGCCGTGCTGGAAACGCATTCAAAAGATGGAGCAGGCGGGCATCATCAAGGCGCGCGTCGCGCTGCTCGACGCCAAGCGCCTCAATCTCGGCCTGACGGTCTTTGTCATCATCCGCACCAGCCAGCACGACGACGTGTGGCTGCAGAAGTTTGCCCGCGCGGTGAAGGAGATGCCCGAGATCACCGCCATCTGGCGCATGGCCGGCGACATCGACTATCTCCTGCGCGTGGTGGTGAAGGACATGGACGCCTATGACTCGTTCTATAAGCGCTTGATCAAGCGCGTGGCCTTGAGCGACGTCAGCTCGACCTTCGTGATGGAAGAGATCAAATACTCGACCGCCCTGCCGCTCGAACTGTCGACGCCGCTCGCGCCGGTTCCGGTCGCTTAAGGGTCTTTTTGGAAGACGCCGTAAAAATAGCCGCCGCCCGCGAAAGAGTAGGCGTCGGCCATCATGGCGCGCGCTTTCGGCGAGGCGTCCGGTTCAAAGGGCGCCGGCTGCATCCAATTGAGGAAATGCACCCCGCGCGAGCCCAGCGCCAGTTCCAGCGCCGAGGTCGTCAGCGTCCCGAAGCTCTGGTTCAGCATCTCGTGGAAGAAGATGGCATCCGGCGTGCCGGACACCTGCTGCAGCACGCCGCTCATCAAGCGGTGATCGCCGGCCTGACGCGCGATGGTGTTGGCGATGACGCGGATTTGCGCGCGCGCGGTGCGCACCTGTTCAGCGGGCGATTCGGCGTTTTCGGCGCTCGCGCGCAGCACCTTGTGCAGACCGGCCATCAGCAGGGGCACGGTGCCGGCGTAGTAGCTGATGACGGCGACGCCGCCCGGCTTCAGGCTGTCGGCGATCAGGTTCAGAAGATGCCGCTGCACCGGCGGCGGCGTCACATAAAGCACGCCGACGTGGTAGATCAGATCGAATTGACCGAGTTTGTCGGCGTCGAGATCGAGAAAATCGGCGCACATGAAACGGCAGCGCGATCCGAAGCGCGCCGTGCGCGCCACGGCCTTCACATAGGCCGACTGCGACAGATCCGTGCCGACGATCTTGCCGGTCGTGAGGCCGGCGACGCGTTCGAGCTGCGCGCCCATGCCGCACCCGAGATCCAGGACGTCGATATCGCGGGCGTCGCGCGCCTGGCCGTAGCGGGCCGCCAGCGCGAAAACATGTTCGGGATCCAGGCCCGGGCTCGCCGGCTCGTCGTACGGGACGAGGTCGTAGTTGCCCGCGATCAGCATGTTCAGACCGCGCAGGATATCGTCGTCGCTGGCGCCGCTCGGCATCTGAAAGCCTTCCCGCTCCCCTTTTGGTACCATCTGCATTGCATTTTTGCCGGAGCGTGAGAAGCTGAAAGACGCGTTGTCCCCGCTTACCTTTTTCCGACATTCCCATGGCCGTCCTGTCTCTCGAGACCATCACCAAGCGTGAAACCTGGGCCGCGCTCGCGCCGCATCTGCATATCGAAGACGAGGGCTTGCTGCGCGCCGCCCGCCCGGTAGCATTCGATCCCGCACGCGTCATTGCCATCCGCGAGCAGCTCCTGCTCGATGGTTATTTCCAGCAGTCGGACGTGCCCTTCAGCGTGGACCTCGCGCCGATGGCCGAGACCGTTCGCAAGTTCTACGCCGACGGCCTGTCGACGGTCTTCGCCTTCCTTTACGACGAATTCTGGCTGCCGTTCTGCCAGCTCGATTCCCTGTTCCGGGACCTGCTTGGCGGCTACGCCATGTTGCCCGATTTCTGGGTGTGGAACGTCGATCCGCGCAACGGCGATTCCGGCTGGGCGCCCCACCGCGACAAGGGCGGCGTGACGTTGCGTCCCGACGGCCTGCCCAATTCCATCACCGTGTGGATTCCGCTGACCGAGGCCACGCCGCTGAACAGCTGCATGTACGTGGTGCCGGCGCGTCATGACCCGACGTACGGCACCAATCGCGAGGGCGAGTGGCGCTTCGAGCTTCCCAGCATCCGCGCGCTGCCGGCCAAACCCGGCGACGTGCTGGCCTGGAATCAGGCCCTGCTGCACTGGGGCAGCAAAAGCTCGCCGCTCGCCAAGGACTCCCGCGTCAGCATGGCCGTCGAGTTCCAGCGCGCCGACGTGCCCCCGATGAATCCCCCGCTCTTGAAACCCGCGCAGCTGATGCCGTTCGAGCAGCGGCTGGCGCTGATCGCCAAACAAGTGCTCCAGTACCGCCACATGTATAAGGTCGCGCCGGAGCTCGAGCGGATGATGATGAAGCTGGTGGGCTGACCGGTTTCGTTGCCGGGGCGTATATCCCTCAGAACGCCGGCAGCTTCACCAATTTGTGGCACAGGCGCCCGGTTTCCGGCTCCGCCTTGGCGGCGGCTTTGCGGTGCGCGGTCTTGAGGGCGTCGCCCGCTTTTTTCATGAGGCGCCGCTCGGCCGGCGTCGCGCGCGCCGCCACCAGGGCCAGCGTGCGTTCGGCGACATCGAGATCGTTGAGATGGCCCAAGCTATCCTGAAGCCGCTTGAGGACGGCGCCCGCACGCTGGGCGCGCTTTTCCGGCAGCACCGGCGTCAGAAATTCGAGGCTGTAGCGAAGTTTCTTCACGGCGATGCGCAGTTCATGGCGCTCCGGCGCCGTGAGCTTGTCGGCGCGCGCGGCGACCGCCTGGATCTTCTTCATGCGCTTGTTCAAGGTTTCGCGGGCAAAGGCGCCGGCATCGGGGACCTCGACGCCGTCGATGTACCAGCCGCGGCCGTCGAGCCATGTCTCCACGCGCGCGGCGAACCGCCGCATCCGGGAACCGCGCAGCGCGTTCATCGCGCCGACGCGTGCGCGTGCGCGGGCCACGCGCACGGCGTTTGCGAGCGCGGCCGCGGAGGCGTCGTTGGGGCGGCGGCGCTTCTCGATGTCGGCGAGGAAAACATCCAGATCGCGGACGGCGCCCAATTGATTGGCGAGCCATTTGCCTTCCGCGTTCAGCCAGTCACGCTGGTTCTCGGGCACGAACGTCTTGAACAGCGAGAGTGCGGAACGGAAGCGGCGCAATCCGACGCGCACCTGGTGCACGCCCTCGGTGTTGCGGCCGTCCAGCGCGGCCGGCAGGTTGCCCTGCCAATGATCGCGGCAACCGGCGATCACCGCGGCCATCGCATCGTCCAGCGTCGACCGCGTCTTGAAGGTGATGGGAGCGGCCTTGCTCCAGCGCGGGGCGCGGCCTTGGGCCGATGCGGGGCGGGTGAAGCGCTTCTTGGCGGCGGTTTTGCGCGTGCGCGCGGAAGCGCCCGAAACGGCGCGAGACGTCTTTGTCTCTCCGATGTGCGTGTGCGCGCGAATGGCCACCCCCGAGACTCGAGCGCGCCGCCGAGGCCAGGTCCGTTTTCACGGTTTTTGGCGAGCGGCCCGCGCCGGAAACTCTCTCAGAGTCCGGGGTTTTGCGCAGCAGTTTTATGACGGTGTCATCGAACGGTAATATTGCGGAATTCCAAGGAGTTAGCTCGCGTTCTGTGGATAAGTCAGGGGGCAAGCTGTGGATAACCCGAGCCAGGGTTGCCTAGCTGCACTTGGAATACCCGCAGCTCGTGCAGGTGTCGCAGTCTTCCTGTCTTAAAAGCGAATAGGTCCCGCACTTCGGACAGGCGCGGAAACGCCGGTCACGCCCGCCGGCGCCGGCGTTCTTCAAGGTCACGATCTTGCTCTCGTCGCGCCGGCGCGCCGCTCGGTCCTGGGCGAGGACGCCGGTGTCGAGCATGTGTTTCTCGATCACGTCGCCGATGGCCGCGAGCAGCGAGGGGACATAACGGCCGTTCATCCACTGGCCGCCCCGCGGATCGAACACCGCCTTCAATTCCTCCACCACGAAACCGACATCGCCGCCGCGCCGGAACACCGCCGAGATCATGCGGGTGAGCGCGACGG
>JAYSFT010000077.1:0-13116 GCA_041913245.1 Rhodospirillaceae bacterium
CGCGCGCGAGCGCAGGGGTAGTGTGAGGAAACGCCACGAAAGAAACCTTTGGGAAGAGCGCGCCGCAACCGGGGCACCGGATGAACGGTGGTATAGTCGAAACCGGTCCGGCGCGCCACCTGTGCGAAAAGCATGGCAGAGGCCTGGAAATGCGGGTTTAGCCCTCAAAATACCGGCTCAATGGACCGGCCGGCCGATCTGCTCCAGGGCGTCGACAATTCTCTGCCACACCCCCGCGCCGACGGAATCGTCCGTCTTCGCCAGTTGACGCAGGCGCCGCGTGGCCATGGGCAGCGCGTCCGCGCCGTAACGCTGGGCGAGCAGCATCGCCGAGCGTTGGATTTCGCCCTCGGTAAACTGCATGGAACACTCACGGGTTCGGGCTGTCATAAGCACAACGCCCCGGCGCGAGAAAGTTCGAGGGCGTTACCCGAGGAACGAGGATTTCGCGCGCAGCGCCTTGGGCGCGGGCATGCGATCGTCATGGACCGCGCTGGCCGGCGGGCGCGGCAACCCTTCGAGCACATCACGAATCTCGCTCATCGCCTCGGCGCTCGTGAGCGCATTGGCGGGCCTGCGCCACATGGCGACGATGTTTTGAATTTCAGCCAATTTGCGATTTTCATTCATGGTGCGGTCTCAACGGTTGGAACGTTGATAATTGCAACAGGCTTTCGAAAACGCGCCGCTTCTTCAACATATCAGCGGTGGAAGACGCCGATCTTAGCTCTCGCCGCAGAGATTCGCGAGGTCGGGCGCAACGGGCACAGGTTTTTCCGGAGAGACGTTCGCACCGCCCGTATTGCCCTCCGGCACGCGGCCGATCGCGGTCAGGAGGCCCCCGCCCGCCAGACGTATGATTTGACCGAAGATTTCCCGGCTGTCCCGCCGCGCCAAGCCAATCCGCAGCATCAGCCAATGGGCCGCGGTATGCGGGCCGGGCCAGGGCTGGCCCAGAACGTGGGCCCTTTGCGCGTGATGAAAGGCACCGTCCAGGTCGCCGGCGGCCAAAAGCGCGCGCGTGCGGTCCAGTTCCAGCCGACAAGCCCTTCGGCGCTCAGGCGATTTTGCTTGTCCCATGGCCTTTAAAACCTCCCCGATTCAGCCAAAACGGCCCTTTCCAGCCCTTGCGGGGCGTGGGCGAACCCTATATACAGCCGCCTTTCCCGGCCACTTGGCCGGAAGTCCAAGTTTTAGAGGCGCGCGATGAAGAAGGATATTCACCCCGACTACCATGAGATCAAGGTCATCATGACCGATGGTAGCGAGTACATGACCCGCAGCACCTATGGCAAAGCGGGCGACGTTCTGCGCCTCGAAATCGATCCGAAGAGCCACCCGGCCTGGACGGGCGTGCACCGCATGATCGATTCCGGCGGTCAGCTGGCCAAATTCAACAAGCGCTTCAAGGCGTTCGCCAAGAAGTAACGCCGTGCCCCGCCGCGCCCGGCTTTCCAGGCCCGGCGCGCAGGTCACCACTAGATATAGTAGCCGCACCGGTCTCCGGTGCGGCTTTTTTGTGTTAAGCTGCCGCGCCGGTGGGCGTTCCCGCAACCTTACATCCGGCCGGACGTTTATGGGCCGGCGGGGGAGTTGATCGGGGGATCGTTCACGCCAGTCAAGCGGACTTAAAGTCGTAATGTTGGCCATCACCCAATTCGAGGTCTACGTGCTCGACAACGGGCGATGGACCATCCATGCCCGTTACGGCAGCGATCAGCGCAAGGCGGCCGTCATGGACGCCCGCACCACGGAATTCACGACCGGCCTGCCGACCAAGGTCGTCGCCGAGACCTACTTTCCGGAAATCAACGAGAGCGAGCTGGTGACCGCGTACATCAGCCCGAAGGCGCGTACGCTGCGCGAGAGCGGCAAGACCCTGAAGCGCCGCGGCCACGCGCCGGGCGCGCCGCGCCAGGGGGCGGCCGGCGGCGCCGTGAAACAGCGCGGCGCACGCCGCCGGCTGGGTCTACGTCAATTCCTGATGCAAGGCGTCGTCGCGGCGATGCTCAGCCTCGTGGCGGCAACCGTCTCGACCGCCGTGCTGTCGTGGGGCCTCAAGCGTTCGATCGAAGCGGGGCTGCCCGTGAGCGCGAACGTGTCGACGACGATCCTGACCTATGCCTACGCGGTCTTCTTCTTCTTTTTCTTCCTGTCGCTATCGCGCTCGAAACTTCCGCTGCACCGGCTGCTTTCCTATCTATGGCAACAGGGGCCCGAGAAGGCGGACAAGCCCGCCGACATGAAGTCGCTGGCGGCCGAGTTCGCACCGAAGATCCGCGCGAAACAGCCTTCCGCCCTCGCGCTCGCCGAAGCCGAACGCGCGCTTGAAGAATTGAAAGCGATGCGCGGCGATCCCGCGCCCGCGCCGGAGGCCGTCTACGACCCGCCGCCCTTGCCCCAGACAGAGCCGGAGATGTCGCCGCAGCTTCGCGAGCTGCTGAACCCGGAAACACCGGCGGAACGCAAGAAGCGCGAGAAGAAAGAGCGCCGGGAAAAACAGGAAAAGGAAGCGGCGGAGAATGCCGCCGCCGAGGCAACGAAACGAGCCGACGCGCTGCAAGCCGCCGCCGCCCAAGCGGCCGCCGCGCAGGCCGCCGCCGCTCAGGCCGCGGCGGCGGCCGCCAGCTTCACAAAAGCGCCGCCGGAACCACTACCGCTGGAGCGCGCGGTGCTGCGCCGCTTCGTGGCCGACGTTATCCAGCCGGCGACCGCGGGCACCATGCCGGACGACCCGGTCACGCGGCGCGGCATCTCGCTCGCGATCGCCGGCGCCGCCGCGGCCCTGGCCGAGACCGCGCGCACGTCCGACACGGGCCGCCTGCAACTGATCGAGGAAGCGTTGGCGGCGGTCGGCGTGAATTCAGCGAGCATCGGCACATTCCTGCAACAACACGATGATCTGATCGCGGCGCCCGCCAACGCGACACTGGTGAATCTGGGACGCACCGCGCTGGCCAAACATCTGGAAGGCGCGGATGTCGCGCGGATCCTGGCCGTCGCGCTGGCGGGATGGCGCACGCCGTTCGGTCAGCCCGCGGGCCCGGCCGCGCCGCCGCCGGCCGCCGCCGCGCAAGAGCCTTCGCCGCACGACATTTACGTGCTGACGGAACTGCGGATGGGACCGGCCTTCGCGGTCACGCCGGAGGGCCTGCCGGACAACGCCGCGGAAGCCGCGCGCGACGCCGCCATGGGCCTGCACAACAGCGTGGTGCGCAGCGTGCTCGCCACACATCGCGGTCACGAGGTCAAACATACCGGGACCGGCATCTTTGCGCAGTTCAAGCAGGCGAGCGCCGCGCTCACGGCGGCCGTCGAGATCCAACGCCGCTTCACCGCGAGTTACGGCGCAAAACTGGCCGTGGCCGTGGTCGAAAACACGAACCATGACGACCCGTTACTGACATCGCATGTCATGCGTCAAGCCCAAACGGCCGCCGCGGAAGCCGTGGACGGCGAGATTCTGGCCGAGCGCCGGGTGCAAAGAGCGGCCGAAGCCTCGGGCGATTCACAGACGCTCGCGGCCGACGACGACGCCACCGCGCTGGTGAAGATCGCCGCGGAGGCCGAAGCGGAGGAGCCGGCGCTCTATGAGCATGTGCCGGCGAACGATTTCCGCGCCGCGACGGCGCACACCGTTAACGCGCCGTAAAGGCATCGACGTCCGGTTGGGCGGCTTAATCCATCCTTAGGGTATTATTCGCATTGTACGGTTGCCGCATTTCGCGTTTGCAGCCAACCGGCAAAATAAATAGGACGGCAACGGGTTAAGGGGAGTCAAAGTCCGCGCGCGCCATCGCTGTTTCCGATGGTTTTCCCGATGGTTTTTCAAGGGGCGTGCGCGGGGCTAGTCAACAATGGCGCGCGACACCTTCGAGGTCTATTACAACCAGAACGGACGTTGGCAGCTTCATGCCTCTTTTGAAGCCAGTCAACGAGACCTCGCTATCGAGGAAGCCAAGACCGTCGAACAGAAGGAAGGCTACGCCACCCGCGTGGTGCGCGAGACCTTCAACGCCGCGACCAACACCACCGAAGACGCGATCACCTGGCAGAGCGCGAAAGCCAAGAACATCAACGACAGCTCGGACATGTTCGGGATCGGTCCGGGCAACGGCGGCGGCAAGACACCGCCGAAGCAGGCCGCAAAAAAACCGGCCCCAACGGCTGTGCGCGCGGCCCCCCGTCCGGCCGCCGCCCAGCAGCAGCAGGCGTCCAAGCCGCAACAAAAAGGCGGCTCGGCCCAAGCCGCGCCCGCGCGTAAGTCCGGCAAGAAAAAGAAGAAACAACGCAGCGCCGTCGCGCGCTTCCTGATCGTGATCGGCACCAGCGCGGCCATTGCGATCGTCTGCGCGATCGCCGCGGCGATCGGCGTCGCGGGTCTGGTCGAGATGCGGATGCTGCCGCAACGCGACTACACCGCGATGGTCGCGGGCACGCTCGTTCTCAGCTTCTTCATGTCCATGTTCGTCAACCTGCAGAAGCAGTTCGGCATCCTTTCGATGCTGAAGTCGGGCCCGCGCGCGCCGAGACCGGCGCCGGGCCCCGAAATGATGATGACGAAAGCGCCAAAGAAGAAACCCGCGCAGGACGCCGAGTTCGATCAGGTCACCAGCGAGGGCGCGCGAGAAGAGTCGATGGCCGAAGATGCGGCTCAAGACTTGGCCGAGGACAGCGCGGCCATCGACGCGGAGATGGACGCCGAAGACGCCCCGCCCTCGCTCGACGCCGACATGGGCTCCGAGATCGGCACGCACGCGCCTCCGGCCGAACCGGAGACACCGCCGCCGGACCCGCAGCAGGCGCCGCAACCGCAACAGCCCGGGCCTCATGCGCCGGAGCCGAAACGCGAAGCTGCGCCGCCCCCGAAACCCGCCGCTCAGCCGCAGATGCCGCCGGCCGAAACCGAAGCGCGCGCGACGTTCACCAAGTTCGTCGGCGACGTGATGCGTCACACGCCGGGCGAGCTCAACACCTTCTCGCGCTTTGGATTGAATCTGTACGTCGCCGGCGCGGGCTCGGTCATCGGCCAGACGAAGCGCCTGCCGCGCGACGCGCAGCTCGGCGTCGTCAAGCAGGGCCTGCAGGCCACCGGCATGCCCGGCGAGCGCGCGGAATCGTTCTGCGTCGAACTGCCGAGCCACGGCAAGAACCCGAAGTACGCGGGCATGATCCAAGCCGGCGTGAAGGCGATGCAGGAGTACCTCGGCGGCAACGCGGGCGTCGCGGGACAAATCTCCGGGCTGCTTTCGGACTGGAACCTGCCGGAAAAGCGCGCCGCCATTCCGTCGGTCATCACGTTCGTCTTCACCGATATCGTCGGTTCGACGGCCATGACGCAGCGGCTGGGCAATGCCGGCGCGCAGAAGGCCGTGCGCGCGCACAACACCGCCGTACGCGGCGCCATCCAGGCCTACAAGGGCCGCGAAGTGAAACACACCGGCGACGGCATCATGGCCACCTTCCCCGATCCGCCGTCGGCCGTCGCGGCCTGCATCAAGATCCAGCGCGAGATCGACGCGCATAACGCGGCGAACCCGAACGTCGACGTTCACTTGCGCATCGGCATCAACGCCGGCGAAGCGGTCGAAGAGGAAAACGACTTCTTCGGCGCCGCCGTGCAAATGACCGCGCGCATCTGCGACAAGGCCGCGAAAGACAACATCTGGGTCTCGCAGGCCGTCGTCGACGGCTGCAAGGGCCAGAAGTTCGGCTTCATCCCGCGCGGCGCCTTCGAGATGAAGGGCATCCAGGGTTCGAAGCGCCTGTTCGAAGTGGGCTGGAGCGACGCCCACAAGAACGAACTCGCGGACCTTTAAGCGGCCGCGGGCCTCTTCCGTCCAACACTCACGATTTGAAAAACGAGTCCGCGCCCGCGCGGGCTTTTTGCTTCTTGGCGATCTCGCCCTCGGCGCGGGTGATTTCGCCTTTCAGCTCGGCGATATAGTCGTTGAGATCGCCGACGGACATGCGCGAGATATCTTTTTTCACCGGCTTCTTCTTGATGGGATCGAGATCGTCGGTGTCCATCGCCCTTCCTCCATGCCCGCAAGCATCTTATAGGTAGCGGACAGTTATAAGGGCTCGCAATGGCCGCGTCGCTTCCCGAGACGATGACATGCATGGAGATCCGGGCGCCGGGCGGACCGGACGCGCTTGTGCTTGCCCATCGCCCCTGCCCGCGCCCCAAATCTCATGAGGTCCTGATCCGCGTCGCCGCCGCCGGCGTCAACCGGCCGGACATCGTGCAGCGCATGGGATTGTACCCGCCGCCGCCGGGCGCGTCGGACCTGCCCGGCCTCGAGGTCGCGGGCCGCGTGATCGCGGTGGGTGCAGAGGTAACATGGCCGCTTGTCGGCGAGGATGTCTGCGCGCTGACGCCGGGCGGCGGTTACGCCGATCACTGCGTGACACCGGCAAGCGCCTGCCTTCCCTATCCCAGGATCTTCTCCGCGCGCGAAGCCGCCGCGCTGCCCGAGAATTACTTCACGGTGTGGCACAACGTGTTCGAGCGCGGCGCGCTGAAGGCCGGCGAGAACATCCTCATCCATGGCGGCTCGAGCGGGATCGGCACCACCGCGATCCAACTCGCCCATGCGTTCGGCGCCTATGTGGTGACGACCGCAGGAAGCGACGAGAAGTGCGCGGCCTGCCGCGCGCTCGGCGCGGACCTCGCGATCAACTACAAGACCCAGGATTTCGGTGAAGAGATCAAAGCGCGCGCGCCCGGCGGCGGCGTCGACGTGGTGCTCGACATGGTCGGCGGCGGTTACACGCAGCGCAACATCCGCGTCCTGAAGCCGGACGGCCGGCTGGTGAACATCGCCTTCCTGGGCGGGAGCAGGATGGAACTCGACCTCACGCCCGTCATGGTCAAACGCCTGACCTTGACCGGATCAACCCTTCGCCCGCGCGACGACGCCTTCAAGGGCCGCCTGGCGGCCGTCTTGAAAGAGAAAGTCTGGCCGCTGCTGGACGCCGGACGTCTCAAACCGGTTATCCACAGCACTTTTCCGTTGATCGAGGCGCCGGCCGCCCACCGGCTGATGGAAAGCAGCGGGCATATCGGGAAAATCATTCTCGTGCCTTAACGAGCGGTAAATACCGTTCTTATTACAATGACTTAGGAAAAAAATCCCGGAAACGGTTTGACCCTGACGCGTTAAAACCGATATATACCCGGTAACCTAAAACTACCGGGCCCGCCGGACCTGCCGGCGTCGGCCGTCCGGTTTTGCGGCGGCTCGGCTCACAGGCGCCCCGCGACCCGGGCCCAATCCGAAAGGAAGAGACTATGGTGCTGCCTCTTATGCCGAAGGCAACAGCCGTTTGGCTGGTGGAAAACACGGCTCTGTCGTTTGAACAGATCGCCGAATTCACGGGCATGCACGAACTGGAAGTCCAGGCTATCGCCGACGGCGAAGTCGCGATCGGCATTGTCGGCGTGAATCCCGTTGCCAACGGCCAACTGACTCAGGAAGACCTCGAGCGCGCCGAAGGCGACCCGAAGGTCAAGCTGCGCCTGAACAAGACGGACATTCCGATCCCGAAAGCGCGTGCCAAAGGCGCACGCTATACGCCGGTGTCAAAGCGCCAAGATCGCCCCGACGCGATCGCGTGGTTGCTCAAGCATCATCCCGAACTCACCGATGCGCAGATCAGCCGTCTAATCGGAACCACGAAGCCGACGATTCTGTCGGTGCGCGACCGCTCGCATTGGAACGCTGCGAACATCAAGCCTCAGAACCCCGTCACCCTTGGGCTTTGCACTGAGCCCGAGTTGGAAAAGATGGTGGTGATCGCGCAGCGCCGCGTGACGAACGCCGCGAAAGCGGCACAACGCGAAGCGAACCGCCGCGAACGTGAGGCGAAAGCGGCAGAAGCGGCCGCCAATGCTCCGGCTGACGCCCCGGCCGCAGAGCCGGCCGCCGAGAACGGCGAACAGATTTAGGGGTCGACAGGATCCCGCGATTTCAAAAAAAAAGGCCCATCCGGCGATGGGCCTTAATCGTTTGGGGATCCTACCCTTTCGCTAAGCTACGGGCGAGTCTCCCGCATCGGCGCCTAGACGATTGGCTTGTTATGTCTGAATTGACCGGAGCTAACTCACCGCCATGCGGTGGAGCTCGTCCTTGATTTTCAGCTTCTTTCTTTTGAGTTCGTGAACCAGCGAGAAGTCTGGGAGAGGTCGTCGCTCTTCCTCGAAGAGTATGAAGTCGATTTCCTCGTGCTTGGCCTGAAGCGCTTCCGTCCTCGCATCCTGACCCATAGGCGAAATCCTCCGGATCCTGTTTCACAACCCGAAAAGTGTACGCCCGAAAAACGGGCGATTTCCAGCGCTCAAGATAAGATATTGAACTCCCTCACTTTGGGTTCACGGTGCACGCGCGAAATACGAGGCGCGCAACTTCGCTTTTTTCCGGAGTCGGGCCGAGCGGCGGCGGAGATTCCGCCGCGCGCCCCTATTCGGGCCACAGGCGGACGTGTAAACTCCTGAAATATCGGCAAATCATACAACCGGCTGGTGTAACAACCGGCGGCAGGGATGGCTGTCAACAACTGAGCCGCGAACGTCGAGGCTCACTCAGGATTTCTTTTTCTAGGGTCGCGGCGCGCCACGCATGCAGTGGGATCAGGAACAGGTCAAAAGCAAGCTGGCCGAGCTCGAACTCGAGCACCGGGACCTCGATGACGTCATCAACCGACTGACCAACGACGGCGATTTCGACCAGATCAAGGTCGGCCGCCTGAAGAAACGCAAGCTGGCGCTGAAAGATCAGATCACCACCCTGCGCGGGCGGTTGATCCCGGACATCATCGCTTAGGATTCCCCCTACCGGCGAACGCGGACGAAGTCCGCAATGACAAGTGGTGCGTGATCGCACCGTCGCCCTTCAATTGGTGCGCAGCAGGTGGTCGACGCGGCCCAAGGCAAGGATCGCGCTTTCGCCGGGGCCGACGGGCGCGGCGGCGGTCTTGATCACCAGCGCCATGTCGATGCCGCTCACAAGATAACCACTCGCGGTGAGATGGGCGCGCACGGACCGCCCAAGCGCCGCCGGGTCCTGATCCAGAGGGAATGCGGTGAGCGCGGCGAGGTTCGAGCCGCCGACATAGCCGAGAACGGCAAATGCGTTCGCCATCGCCGTCGCCATCTCGACCACCGTGCCGGTGGCCGGATCGATCGCGGCGGGATGGAAGTCCTTCAGGCGCTGCGCGACGTCGGCAAGCGCACCGTTGGCGGCGAGCAAGCCGGACGAGCGGCGGATGTCTTCGTAGGTCGGCACATGAACCAAGAGGAGCGTCCAGGCGGTCCCCGGCGCTGCGGGTTGCGCGAGCATGCCGCCGAGCGCCTTCACGAACATCTCGGGCTCCATGAACCCGGTGCTGGGCGTGTCGGCTTTACGCCCCGCCGACTTCTCGTGACGATTCACGACGCCGCGCAGGAAGTTGATCTCGGCCACCAGACCGCCGAGGGCGGCCCGGGTGGCCGGGGTGATCTGTTCGACGGGAATGCCGAGAATGGTGATGCGGTCGTCCGCCGGCTTCGATTTGGCCGCCTCTTCGTAATTGGCGGCCACCTTCCTGGCGGGCTGCTCGGGCGCGGGTCCCCCACCGCCACCCTGGGAACGTCCCTCAAGGCGCCGTTCGACCGTTCGGACGGTCTCAGGTTGGGTGATATCGGGCATCCGGGCCCCGGTCCTCATGGGGATATCGTGGCCGACCCTACCCCTTATGTCTTTGCGAATTCTTACCGGCCCATATAAAGTGCGCCGCTTTCCGGCCCCAGGGGGTTTTCGATGGGCAAGAAAGCGACCAAGCAGCCGACCAAAAGGGCCAAAACGCCCGTCGTCGGCATCATCATGGGCAGTCAGTCGGATTGGGAGACCATGCGCCATGCGGCGGAGGTCCTGGACGAACTGCGCGTGCCCCATGAGACCAAGGTGGTCTCGGCTCACCGCACCCCGAAGCGCCTCTATGAATATGCGACCAACGCCGAAGAGTTCGGCATCCAGGTGATCATCGCAGGCGCCGGCGGCGCCGCGCACCTTCCGGGCATGACTGCTTCGATGACCACGCTTCCGGTCCTCGGCGTGCCGGTGGAAAGCAAGGCGCTTCAGGGCCTTGATAGTTTACTATCAATTGCCCAGATGCCCGGCGGAATTCCAGTCGGCACCCTGGCCATCGGCAAGGCGGGTTCCAAAAATGCCGGCCTCCTCGCCGCCTCGATCATCGCGCTCCAGGACCCGGACGTCGCCAAGCGCCTGAAAGCCTGGCGCGCGGCCCAGACCAAAGCCGTGGCCGAGAAGGTCGCGCGTTAACACCGGCAATCAGGACCACCAGTCAGACCATGGACCGCGAACCACGCCGCCTTCCTCCGGGGGCAACCATCGGCATTCTCGGGAACGGCCAGCTTGGCCGGATGCTGGCGCTGGCGGCCGCGCGCCTGGGATACAAGACTCACGTCTTCGGTCCGGACAAGGACAGCCCCGCCGAACAGGTCGCCACCGCTTCGACGGTCGCGGCCTATGAGAACGCGGGCGCCCTGGTCGGCTTCGCGGCAGTCGTCGACGCGGTGACCTTTGAATTCGAGAACGTGCCGGTGCAGACCGCGCGCGAGCTGGCGTCGCGCCTGACGGTGCGCCCGGCCCCGAATATCCTGGAGATCGCCCAGGACCGCATCAAGGAGAAGCAGTTCTTCGCTTCCATCGGCGCGGCGACACCCGCCTGGGCAATCGTGAATCAGCGCAAGGACTTAGACTCCGCTCTTAAGACCACAGGTACACCCGCTGTCCTGAAAACCGCGCGCATGGGCTACGACGGAAAAGGCCAGGCGAAGATCAAAACACCGGCCGACGCCGAGGCCGCCTGGGCCGCGATCACCGGCGGCAGGACGCCGGCCGAAGACGGCTTCGCGGTGCTGGAAGCTTTCGTCGATTTCCGTTGCGAGATCTCGGTCATCGTCGCGCGCTCCGCCGACGGCCAAGTGGTGCCCTTCGAGCCCGCCGAGAACGACCACGCCAACCATATCCTGTCGACCTCGGCCGTCCCGGCCCAGATTGCGCCGGCGACGGCGAAGACCGCGCTCGGCATCGCCACCCGGGCGGCCGAAGCGCTCGACCTGGTCGGCCTGCTGGCGGTCGAGATGTTCGTCACGGCATCGGGTGACGTGTTGTGCAATGAGATGGCGCCGCGGCCTCACAACTCGGGCCACTGGACCATGGACGCGGGCGGGGTCGACCAGTTCGAGCAGCTCGTCCGCGCGGTGGCGGGCCTGCCGCTGCTGACCCCGGTCCGGCACGCGGACATCACGATGGTCAATCTCATCGGCGACGACGTGAACAAGCTGGAGCGATACCTGAGCGACAAGTCCGCGCGGGTGCATCTGTATGGGAAGAGCGAAGCCCGCCCGGGCCGCAAGATGGGCCACGTCAACCTGCTCAAAACACGCAGCCGCTGAGAGAAAAAAATTCTCTCTTAATGTGAACTCTCAAGTTGAGCGGCGAGTCCTAAGTATATGGAATAGATTCAATATTCCGGCGTGCGGCGGCGTGAACCCGAGGCGCGTTCGCGGACACGATGAAACAGACGGCGCGGATCGGGCAGCAGCTTCAGGCCGTCGGTGAAACGCTTCTGGAGTTTGGGAATCTCCATGACGTTCTGGATGCGCCGGTCGAGGAACTTCCAGGTCTCGGCGCAGCCCTCGGACCGATCGTTCAGCCAGTAAAGAAGCGTCGAGGCATAGACGCCCGCGAGCAGTCCCCGCTTGGTGTAGAAATTGTAGTCGGTCGACTTGTCGCCCGCCGCCCGCCAGATGGCGTCCACGGTGCTGTACCACCCTTTTAAGGAATCCCCGGCGAAGGGCGGCAGCGGACTGAGCGCGAGGGCGGAACGGATCGCCTCGCGGTACGGAGTCCAGCGTTCGAGGTGCAGGCGCACCCCGGCGGCGATGCGCTCACGGATCTTCATCCCGGCGAGGTCCAGCCGGGCGAGGTCTTCGCGCATCAACCGGTCGGCCAAGTTCCGGAAGTGGGCGAGCGCGTCCTTGGCGCCGCCCGGGAACAGACGGTGAGCGTCCACCCGGCCAAGGCCCGCCTTCGCGGCGGCGGCCTCGAGGGTCGCCATGCTCCAGCCATCGAAGGGAACGTTGGGCAGCGCCGCGCGCAGGACGGCGTCCTTATGGGCGAGTTTCTCGGCCTTAGCTTCTGCGACGGGATCACTCATCTTTAACCCTCCGGGTCGAGGTCCAATTTCTTACCGGCCGCGGCGGCCTCGCTCGACAGGACGTCGGCGAACGCGAGGCTGGTCATGTCGGCCATACGCTGCGGATAGAGGATGCCGTCGAGGTGGTCGCACTCGTGCTGGACCACCCGGGCATGGAAGTCCTTGGCGTCGACCTCGTGCTTCTGGCCTTTGAGGTCATGGTAACTATAGCGCAGCCCGGTATACCGGGGGACCCTGCCGGTCAGGCCCGGGACCGAGAGGCAGGCTTCCCAGCCTTCAGCCTGATACGGGGTGGTCGGGGTGAGGACCGGATTGAGCATGACGGTCAGCGGAATCTCGACCCCGCCGTTCCGCTCGCCCGGGACGAAGAAAATCACCACCCGCCGGGAGACCGAGATCTGCGGCGCCGCGAGGCCGATGCCGCGCACCGACATCATGGTGTCGATCATGTCGTTCACCAGGACCGGCAGGCCGGGATCCTTGAAGTCGCTCACCTCGGCGGCGCGGCGTTTCAGGATATCGGCGCCCATGCGGGCTATGGGCTGGATGGCCATTCTGGGGGGTCCGTTCCGTGGGCTCCTGAACGCTTATATAGGTCAGTCCCGGAAGAACCGCGACGGCGAAAAGTGAAGCGAACCAAGGGGCTCGGCGGCGGGCCGGCGCAACCTGTGGCATCTATGCACCAGATTCGCTACACCTCTGAAAATTGGGCCAAACAAAGCGTAAAGCGGCCTTCCCAGGCCCAAGACCCTATGTTATATCCCCGGCCCTCAAAGGCGACGGGTACCTGTTGGGCCGTCGCCCTTTAATTTATCCAACCGATGGAGACGGTCCTGGTTCAGGTAGTAGTGCGCGACAATAACGTCGACCAAGCCCTCAAAGCGCTCAAGA
>JAYSFT010000078.1:0-13083 GCA_041913245.1 Rhodospirillaceae bacterium
CGAACCAGGCCGCGATCCGCTCGAAGCGCGGCCACCAGAAGGCCATCACCGCGGGACGCACGGCGCCGGTATCGAACAACCCCCTACCGATGGCGCACAATTGTTCCTGCGCGTCGTCCGGCAGCGGACCCGACGGATACGCGGTGATGAAGTCCTGCAGCGCCTTATGGGTCAACGAACCGTAATCGGCGAGACTCGCGTCCTGATCCAGTTCCGGCAGCGCCTCCAGGCCCAGAACGCACTTTGCATAGATCCCGTAAGGATCGCGCATCCACGTCTCGATCTGCGTCACCGAAAGTTTTCGCGGCCGCGCGGCCACCGGGGGACGCGGCGCGGGCGGCTTCGCGGCGGTGATTTGCGCCGGATGCGAAAGGTCCTTGGCCCAGGCCGGCCACGGCGCGTTCGCCGCGCGCCAGGCCTCGGCGAGACCTGCCGCCTTGATCACCTGCTCCAGGCGCATCAGCCATCTTGAGGGCACTGTCGGCGTGCCGTCGGCTTTCACCGCGCGCGTCATGATCACGCGCGGCGCGCATAAAGCCTGCGCCACATCGTGCGCCGCCAGGCCCACGCGTCTTTCCGGCGAGGGCAAGCCAAAGGCCGCGCGCATCGGCCGACTCATCCACGGATCCGCCGGCGCGTCGCCCGGCCATGTGCCTTCGTTGAGTCCCGCCAGGATCAGGACATCGAAACGCTGCAAGCGCGCTTCCAAGGGGCCGAGCACCGCGAGCCTCGGATGTCTGCCGAACTTCGGGCGCACGACGCGGCCCGTCAGCAGCGCGTTCAGCACCGCGGGATAAAGCCGGGGCGCGAAACGCGGCACGGAACCGCCGTATTGCGCCAGTTCCGCCGCGAAGGCGGCTAAAGCTTCGCCGTCCTCGCCCGCCCACAGGCGCAAGGGGCCCGGGGCCTCCGGCGTTTCGGCGAAAGCTTCGGCGGCTTCCATATGCGCGTTCAGCACGTCGTCCAGCGCCACATCGTCCTTCGCCATGACATCCGCGAACGCCTTGAAACAGCGTTCCAGCCGCTCCGTCCAGCGCGTGATGTCGCGCCGATGATGCGTCAGCGTCGCCGCCAGACCCTTCAGCCCTGCAAGGCCCGCCGCCGGACGCGGGCCCCTCAGCATGAAGCGTTCCGCCGCGCGCGTGCCCGTGCGGAAAACGATCTCATCCAATCCCGCCGCCGCCAGCGGATGTTTGCAGGCCGCCAGGGTCGCCACCGGCGCGAATTCGTCAGCCACCATGGCCGCCGTCAATCTCAGGAACGTGCCCACCGGCGTGCGGTCCAAATTCCGTCCCGCCGAATCGTCGATGTCGATCTTCCAGCGCTTCAGCTCCGCGCCCACGCGTTCGGCAAGGCGCCGGTCCGGGGTGACCAGCGCGCAGGTACGCTCCGGCGTTTCCAGCGCCTCGCGCATGATGAACGCGATGACCTCGGCTTCCTCGCGCGCGCCCGGGCAGTCCACGCGCGCCAGCGCCGCGATGGCCTCTTCGCCGATCCCCGCCAGCGCCCGCCAGCTTTCCGTGGTCGCGGCGGGGCGCATGGTTTCTGTGATCAGCGTTTCACGCGCCGTCTCGGCGTCTTTTGTGTCCGGCCACAGCCGCACATTCTCACGGGCAAGTCCGAGACGGCCCAGCAGCTCCTTCATCCCGTACTGCGGATGCGTCTCGTCCAGCGCGTCCCAGCCCGCGTCGTCCAGCGCTTGATCCAGTCCCGGCAGCACCACGCAGCCCTCGGGCAGTTTCGCGATCGCCAGCAACAGATCAGCCGTCGCCGGCACGCTGCCCGTCGATCCAGCCGCAATCACCGGCCCCGGCGCATGAGCCGTCCACGCGGCGGCCTGCGCCGCGAACACCCGGTTGCGGTGCTCCACCGGATCGAGCGTGCCGTCTTCCCGCAAGACCTTCGGCCACAGCTGCGTCACGATCTCCAGGAAGGCGAGCGTGTCTTTCCAGTGCGCCGCGTAAGCGTCCGGCACGAGGTTTTTCAGCCGCGCGAAATCCAGCTGTTCGGTCTGCACCTGATCGATCAGCCGCGCGAGCTCGGCGGCCAGATGCAAGGCCTCTTCCAGATGCGGCGCACGCCCGGCCACTTTGCGCGATTGGATCAGCCGCGCGAGGAACAGCTGGCGCTTCAAGGGCGCGATGGCCGGCGGAATGGACGCCAGCGTCTCGGCGGAGGCGAAGCCGCTGAACAGCGCATCCTCTTCGTCGAGATCGTTCAGCGGCATCATGCGCGGCAGCAGCACCGGCACCCCGCCGCTCAAACGCAGGAAGGCCTCTCGCAAGGACCGGCACGCGCGCCGGGTGGGCAGCAGGACCGTGAGGCGCGTCAGCGCGAGGGGATCGTCGCCGGCGTCGGCGAGGATGCCGCGCGCCAGCACGTCGACGAAAGCCAGGCGCGCCGGGATGGTGAAAACCGCCGGCTTCGCGGCAGCCAAAGTCCGCCAGCTTTCCCCGTTAATGTTCACGGTGCTCCCGCGCGAGAAGGGTTTCAGTTTCACCAATCGCTTCCGGCGTGCCGACATGATACCAGCGGCCATCGTGCACGACGGCCTTCATGCGATCCGCCGCGATGGCGGTGTTCCATATCTTATTCAGCGAGAAGGGCTCGACCTTGGCGTCGGCAAAGGCGCGTGGGTGGATGATGAACAAGCCCGCATAAACATACGGCGCCTCCGCCGCCGTGCCACGGCGTTCCATATGCCCGCCCGCCTGCACGAAGAAGTCGCCCGGCCCATCGAACCCGTAGGCGCTCGCGCGCGGATGCACCAGCATCAGTACATCCAATGCATCGGTCCACGCCGCCGCGAGGCGTTCCATCGCGGGCGTGCCGCCGGTGACGATGGCGTCGCAGTTGCACACGAAGAAGGGCGCGTCTCCCAGCAGGGGCAACGCCTTGGTCACGCCGCCGCCGGTATCCAGAAGCTGCGCGGTTTCGTCCGAAATCGCCACCCGTGGCCGCGTGCGCCCCGCCAGGTGCTTCACCAGAAGCGGCGCCAGGTAATGCACGTTGACCACCGCCTCGGGAACACCGGCGTCGTCCAGCGCGTCCAGCGTCCAGTCGATCAGGCTCTTGCCGCCCACCTTCACCATCGGCTTGGGCATGACGTCGGTGACGGGGCGCATGCGTTGCCCCAGCCCCGCCGCCAGCAGCATGGCGCGCTTCGGCATCATGCGGAAACGCTCCGCAGCGCGGGCGGATAATGCGTGTCGAACCAGGCCTTCAGCTCGCTCAAGGCCGGGTGCGCGAGGCATGCGTCCATGTACCGCCACAGGCGCGGCATATGAACCAGGTAGTGCGGCTTGTTGTCGCGCAGCTTCAGGCGCGCGAAGGTGCCGATGACGCGCGTATGCCGCTGCGCCGCCATCACCGCCCAGGACAGCTCGAAATCCTCGCTCCGGATGTTCGGGAAGGCTTTGAGGTAACGCGCCTTCATGTCGGTCACGAGGCCCGGATCGATATCGCGGCGCGCGTCTTCCAGCAGCGACATCAGATCGTAGGTCACCGGTCCCGCCACCGCGTCCTGGAAGTCGAGGATGCCGCAGGACCCCAAACCGCTCCGCCCCGGGATCAGCATCAGGTTGTCGATGTGGAAGTCGAACAGCACCAGCGCCGTCGGCACCTTCCACGCGCGCGGCAGGATCCTCGCCCAGATTTCGCCGAACGCGCGCTCCACATGCGGCGACAGGGGCGGCGCGCCCGCCAGCTGGCGGTACCAGCTGTTCACGCGGCTCACTTCCTCCACCAGACGCGGCATGCCGTAGGGACTGACGCCGTCGGGAATGGCATCCTTCGGCGGCAGCCGATGCAGCGCGGTCAGCGCGTCGACGGCGAGTGCATAAAGTTCCCGCTCGTCATGCCCGCGCGCCAGCAGCCGCGTATAGGTGTCGTCGCCCAGGTCTTCGAGCAGCAGCAAACCCGCGTCGTGGTCCTCCGCGAAGATCTCCGGTACGCCGAAGCCGTGTCCGAACAGATGCTTCGCGATCCGCACGAAGGGCCGCACGTCCTCGTGGGGCGGCGGCGCGTCCATCAGCACCGCCGGGCCCTTCGGCCCCTTCAGGCGGTCGTATTTGCGGAACGAGGCGTCGCCCGCCAGCCGGCCGCGCGCGGCCGCGTGCCAATCGTGCTTGCGCAGGAAGTCCGCGATCACGCCTTCACGGGTGTCAGTCATGCTTCATATCCGCGATCCGGTCCTTCCACTGTGCGCCGCCGTGCAGCGCCGCGCGCCGTTCATTGCGTCCCGGGGCCGAGCTCAGCACCACGTCCAGCCGGTTGCGCGGGAGCAGCGCGCCCAGGCGCTCCGGCCACTCCACCAGGCTGATCCCCCCGCTCAAGGCCTCGTCCCACCCCAGCTCCAGCACGTCCTGAACCTGCGTCAGCCGGTACAGATCGAAATGCCATATCGGCGCGGCCTCGGACTCATAGACCTGCACGAGGGTAAACGTCGGGCTCACGACATCCTCGTCCACCTGGGCCAGCGCCGTGATGAAGCCGCGGGCGAGGGTGGTTTTCCCCGCGCCCAGGGGCCCGTTCAAGGCGATCACGTCGCCCGCGTCCGCGAGTTCCGCGAGCGCGGCCCCGAGGGCGGCGGTGTCGCGCTCGCTCGCAAGGTCGATTTCACTCAGAAGCGGCAGGTCGCTCATGGATTACGAAGTCGCCGCCCACTGTGATTTGCCATCGGCCGATTTACCGCCGGCCGGCAGCCGTACGGTCACCACCGTATCCCCGCCGTCGGCCTTGGTGGTCAGGCTGCCGCCGTGCAGATCGGCGATCCGCTGGGCGAGATGGATGCTCAGCGCCGGCGCGCGGCCGTCATGCGGCGCGGCGTAGCGGATGGCGAACACCACGCCCGGGGACTCAGGGGCGCCTTCGCGCGTCACCACCACCGCCACCACGCCGCCATGGGTGGTCTTCAGGGCGGCGATGACGAGATGATACAGCGTCTGTTTGATGCGCGCGCCGTCGCCCACCATCCAGCCCGCGTCCGCCGCGCAGTCCACGATCAGCTTCTTGCCGCGCTGCTTGAAGCTTTCGTGGGTGGCGATGGCGATGCGGTCGGTCAGCGCGCGCACGTCGAAGGAATCGAGATGCAGCGTCTGCTGCCCGGCCTCGATCCCGGACAGATCGCGCATGTCCTCCACCAGGATCTTGAACACCCGGGCGCGCGAGGGATCCTTGTCGGCCGCCTGCGCCGAGGCTTCGAGTTCCACCAGGAAGTTGCTCATGAAGTCCGAGCGCAGCTTGTCGGTGGCCGCCAGGGCTTCGGCGCGGCTGCGCAGCTGCTGCGCCACGCGCTCGGGCGCCGAGACGTCGTTGTAGCAGAACAAAGCGCCGCCGTCCGGCAGCGGCACCGAGATGAACTCCAGCACCGACCCGTCGCGCCGCACCACGCGCCCCTGTTGCGTCAGGCGCTGGCGTTCGGCGTCCAGCGCCGCCAGCATGACGGCGCGGTGGCGGCTCCAGATGGTGTCGTCGTCGAAGAAGTCGCGGAAGGCGTCGATCACCGCGCCCATCACCGGCCCTTCGCGCAAGGCCTCGACGCTGATATTCCACAATTCCGCGAACGCCGGGTTGGCCAGGCGCAGTTGACCTTCGGCGCCGAACACCGCCACGGCTTCCTGAAGGTTGTCGATGGTTTCGCGCTGCACGGCGATGAGGGTGTTGTAGGAGCGTTCGAGCGCCAGACGGTCGGTGATGTCCTCATACGTCGTCAGCAGGCCGCCCATGGGGTGCGGCGCGATCACGCGGCGCAAGGTCCCGCCGCCGGGCAGGTGCAGCACGTCTTCGGTGGGTTCGATGAGGGAATTGAAGCGCGCCAGTTCCTTCTCTTTATAGGCGGGGAAGTCAGCGACTTCCGGCAGGCGCCGCTCGCCGCGCAAGGCGTCGAGCACCGTGGCATAGGACGGCCCGTCCAGCAGCCAGCCCGGGCTTAAATCCCACAGCTGCGCGTACGCCGTGTTGAAGAAGATGAGCCGCGTATCCGGCCCGAAGATGGCGATCGCGGTGCCCAGGCGCTCCAGCACGTCCGCGTGCGCCGCGGCTTCGCGCTTGAGGCGCACTTCCAGTTCTTCCTGGCGGGTGATGTCGTAGGCCAGACCCGCCGTCAGCCGGCCGCTGCCGTCGGAGAACAAGGGCGCGCTGGCATGTTCGTGTTCCTCGCGCGGCGGCGGCGCTTCGCTGTCCACCGGCGTTTCCGTCACTTCCATCAGGCGGCGGCTGCCCTCGATCACCATGTGGAACGGCGTGCGGCGCGTTTCACCCGAAGCCCTGGCCGCGGCCGCCAGGGCGCGCGCCTCGCGCACGGCCACGCGCGGCGCCAGCTCGCGCCCGCGCGCGACGACATCATGCGCGTCCTTGCCGTCCACGGCTTTCACATACGCGGTATTGCAATAGATCAGCGACAGGTCGTCGTCGCGCAGCCACACCGGTTCGGCGACGCCGTTCAGCGCGGCCTTCAGGAGCGCGCACTCGCGCTTCAGCATGTCGCTTTCGGTGGTCAGCGTGTCGACCGCCGCCGCGCCCTCGGTCACGTCGCTCATCCACACCACGTCGGCCATGGTCCGGTTGTCGGCGTCGACGGCGCGCACGCCGCGCGCCTGGATGCGCCGGCCGGTGGCGTTGTGGGCGAGATCGACCTGGAAGCCGTCACCCCCGTTGCGCAAGTGGTGGATGGCCTGGCGCAGGCGGTCCTGCGAGGCCTTGTCGAAGCCGTCCGTCACGTCGTCGAAGCTCGCGTCCATGCCCCGGAACAGGTCCAGCAGCACCGCGAGGCGGCGCGAGCAATAGCCCGTCTCCTTGAAGCGCGGCAGCGCGCGCGCGTCCTGGTCCTCGGCGGCGATGGGTTGGTGGAACCAGGCGAAATAGCCTTCGGGGGCGGTTTCCAGCGCGGCCTGGATGGCGCTCTGGCCATAGCGCGCCCGGCTGGCGCCGTGTTCCGCCTCGCGCCAGTACTGATGCTGACGCCACAGTGCGAAGGCCGCCGGCGGCACCAGGACGACGACCGCGATCAGTCCGACCAAAACCGGCGGCGTAAGAAACTCGAGCGTCCCCGGCACCAAAACTCCTCACCCTGTCGATTGGGGCAAGATACAGCCGGAATGCGCGGCTGTCGCCCCTCGGGACGACAGCCGCGGGCGGATATTAGGGCGTGTTGAAGTCATGTCGAATCGTCAACACGCCCTAGATTCTTGTTTGGTCGCACGTTCCACGGCGAACCGCGCCGGCGAAAGCCGGCCCCTAAAAGAGGCGCGACTCCGCGCGCAGCACTTCGCCGGAACGTGCTCTAGTAGCGATAAGTCTCGGGCTTGAACGGGCCCTGCTGGTTGACGCCGATGTACTGCGCCTGCTTGGTGGACAGCTTGGTCAGCTTCGCGCCCACCTTGGCCAGGTGAAGTTCGGCGACCTTCTCGTCCAGGTGCTTCGGCAGCACGTAGACCTTCTTTTCGTACTTGGCGTTGTTGCTCCACAGCTCGATCTGCGCCAGCACCTGGTTCGAGAACGAGGCGCTCATGACGAAGCTCGGGTGGCCGGTCGCGCAGCCCAGGTTCACCAGGCGCCCTTCGGCCAGAAGGATGATGCGCTTGCCGTCCGGGAACTCGATTTCGTCCACCTGCGGCTTTACGTTGTGCCACTTGAAGTTACGCAGGGCTTCGGTCTGAATTTCGGTGTCGAAGTGGCCGATGTTGCAGACGATGGCGCGGTCCTTCATGAGGCGCATGTGCTCGACGGTGATGACGTCGAGGTTGCCCGTCGCGGTGACGAAGATGTCGGCCTTGGGCGCGGCGTCTTCCATGGTCACGACTTCATAGCCTTCCATGGCGGCCTGCAGCGCGTTGATCGGGTCGATTTCCGACACCATCACGCGGCAGCCGGCGCTGCGCAGGCTGGCGGCCGAGCCTTTACCCACGTCGCCGAAGCCCGCGACCATGGCGACCTTGCCGGCCATCATCACGTCGGTGGCGCGGCGGATGCCGTCCACGAGGCTTTCGCGGCAGCCGTAGATGTTGTCGAACTTCGACTTGGTCACGCTGTCGTTCACGTTGATCGCCGGGAAGTGCAGGCGGCCGTCCTTGGCCATCTGGTACAGGCGGTGCACGCCCGTGGTCGTTTCTTCCGAGACGCCGCGGATATTCGCCAGCACCTTCGCGTACCAGCCCGGCTGTTCCTTGTTGCGCTTCGCGATGGCGGCGAACAACACGGTTTCTTCTTCGTTCGTCGGGTTGGCGATCAGCTTCGGGTTCTTCTCCGCTTCCGTGCCCAGCACGATCAGCAGGGTGGCGTCGCCGCCATCATCCAGGATCATGTTCGGCGTGCCGCCGTCGGCCCACTCGAAGATCTTGTGGGTGTAGTCCCAATATTCTTCCAGTGTCTCGCCCTTCACGGCGAACACCGGCGTCATCTTCGCCGCGATCGCGGCCGCGGCCTGGTCCTGCGTCGAGAAGATGTTGCACGAGGCCCAGCGGATGTCCGCGCCCAGATGCTTCAGGGTCTCGATCAGCACGGCCGTCTGGATGGTCATGTGCAGCGAACCGGCGATGCGGGCGCCCTTCAGGGGCTGCTTGGCGCCGTATTCGGCGCGCAGGGCCATCAGGCCCGGCATCTCGGTCTCGGCGATGGCGATTTCCTTGCGGCCCCAATCGGCGAGACCGATATCTTTCACCCGGAAGTCTTTGAATTTCATTAATCTTCTCCTGTTTCCGGGGTCGCCGGCGTGTGGTGTGGACAAGGCCGCGCCATATACCAGTCGCCGCGCATGGCGGCAACTCGGGCTTATGAAGCGGGGGAAGGGAGCCGTGCGCGGACCCCGCCCGGCGCGGCGGTTTAGGCGCGGCTCAGCCTCTCGACCACGGCCTTCAGGCGGACCGGATCGGACTCGGCGGTCATCCGGCGCACCGGTCCGCTGATGGAGGCGAGGTTCAGCTCCAGGATCCGCTTCTTCACCCGCGGCAGGCTGGCCGGATTCATGGACAGCTCCGTGATCCCGAAGCCCAGCAGAATGGGCGTCATGCGCTCGTCCCCGGCCATCTCGCCGCAGACGGAGACCGGGATGCGCGCCGCCGAGGCGGCTTCGGCCGTGAACTGGATCAGCCGCAAAACGGCCGGGTGCAACGGATTATAGAGATATGCCACCTGCTCGTCGGTGCGGTCGATGGCCAGGGTGTATTGGGTCAGATCGTTGGTCCCGAGCGCGAAGAAATCCGCCTCCTGGGCCAGGGCGTCGGCGGCCAGCGCCGCGCCCGGGATCTCGATCATGATGCCCAGCGGCGGCAAGGGGTCCGCGATCCTGATGCCGCGGCGCCTCACGGCCGCCGCCACGCGCGCGAGGATGCGGCGCACTTGTTTGATCTCGAGGACCGTGCACACCATCGGCAGCAGGATGCGCACCGGCCCCAAGGCGCTCGCGCGCAGGATCGCCGAAAGCTGCGTGAGAAAAAGCTTCCGCCGGGCCAGCGAGAAGCGGATCGCGCGTAAACCTAATGCGGGGTTCGGGCCGGGCTTGAGGCCGACGGTGTCGCCCAGCTTGTCCGCGCCGACGTCCAGCGTGCGCACGGTCACCGGCCGTCCGCCCATCTTCTTCACGACTTTGGCCAGTTCCTCGAACTGTTCCTCCTCGCTCGGCGGGCGCTCGCGATTCATGAACATGAACTCGCTGCGGAACAGCCCTATACCCTCCGCGCCCGCCGCCAGCACGCCGGGGACTTCGTTAGGCAGCTCGATATTCGCATGCAGATGCACGCGGAACCCGTCGCGCGTCACCGCCGCCACGCCCTTCAGTTTTTTCAAGGACTGCTGCGAGCGCAGGAACGCCGCGCGGCGCTTCCGGTATTTCCGCAGGCACGCGGCGCCCGGATTGACGATCACGCGGCCCGCCGTGCCGTCGACGACGATCTCGTCGCCGTTCACGGCGGCGGCCAGCAGCTCGGGCGGCGCGACCACCGCCGGCAATCCCAGGCTGCGCGCGACGATGGCGGTGTGGCTTTCCACGCCGCCCAGAACGGTTGTGATCCCCGCCACGCGCTTCGGGTCGAGCAGGGCGGTGTCGGCGGGCGAAAGCTCGTCGGCCACGATCACCGCGTTCACCGGCAGATCTTCGAGACCCGTCGCGACGTCCTTTCCGCCCAGGCTTTCCACCAGGCGCCGGCCGACTTCGCGGATATCGGCGATCCTCGCCGACAGGTATTGATCGTCCATCGCCGCGAAGGCTTCGGCCATCAGGCCGATCTCCTTCATCACCGCGGCCTCGGCGTTGACGCGCTCGGCGGCGATCCGTTTCTGCACGCCGCGCAGCAGGCGCGATCCGCCCAGCATTTGCTGATAAGCTTCGAGCAGGTAGCCCACCTCTTCACCCGCCGCGCCCGCCATGCGCTTGGCGCGCCCCTGCAGGGCCTCGATGCGGCTCGCCGCCTCGGCGGCCGCTTCCAGCACGCGGTGCTGTTCGGCGCGCACCTTGGCCGCCGGGATGCGGCGCTCGCGCACCTGTACGACGGCGTGCGAATCGTGACGATAGACCACGCCGAGCGCGACACCGGCGCCGACGGCGAGACCTTCAAAAGCGCGCTCGCTTCGGTGAGCGGCGCCGCGATGAGAACCCGGATTGTCTTTCGCCGGTCTATTCTTCATCGAACTTGTTGTTCACCAGGGTCGTCAGCGCTTCCATGGCCTTGTGCGCGTCCGGGCCGCTGGTGCGTATCTCGATCGAACATCCGATCGCCGCCGCCAGCATCATCAAGCCCATGATGGAGCTGCCCGAGACATTGTTCTCGCCGCGCAGGACGCGGATCTCGGCGTCGAACTGGCCGGCGGTCTTGCAGAATTTCGCCGCGGCGCGCGCATGAAGGCCTTTGGTGTTGCGGATCTCCACGGTGCGCGTGAGTTCGCTCATGCCGGTTCAAACCCCAAGAGTTGCGAAAAGGTCCAGCGGCCGGGAAAGGCGCTAGACCGACTTCTTGCGCGGACCTTCCTGCGCGAGAAGCGAGGACGCCACGTTGATGTACTTGCGCCCGGCGTCTTGCGCCTGCGCCACGGCGTTCTGAAGGTTCTCGGTGACGCGCACCGACGCCAGCTTGATCAGCATCGGCAGATTGACGCCGGCGATCACTTCGACCGGCGCGGTGTCCATGATCGAGATCGCGAGGTTCGACGGCGTGCCGCCGAACATGTCGGTCAGCACCACCACGCCCGATCCGGCGTTGGTCGTCCCGACGGCTTTCATGATTTCCGCGCGCCGCTTCTCCATGTCGTCCTCGGGTCCGATGCACACCGTGGCGACCTGCGACTGCGGCCCCACCACATGTTCCATCGCGGCGACGAGTTCAAGAGCCAGACGCCCGTGCGTGACGAGCACCAATCCGATCAGTGGTTGCGAGGCGGGCATGGAGGTAAGACGCGTATCCCTAAAACTTCAGAGCGGGTGCCTGTTTCAGCCGGGAGCGGCGGGCGCTGAAGGGCCGGGCCGTCGGGGCGTGAAAGGCGGCGCAGCTTAGCCAATCGTCCCACGGGAAGCGACAGCTAGTTGGTAATGTAATTGGTAGGTGGTTTACCGCGTCGTTACGCTACCTGTGGGCGTGTTTTGGGCGGCCTCACCTTGGTTTGTAGCGGGGCTTGCATGGATATCCCTATGGCGGGCCTCGCAGGCGACGCCGTGGTCCGTCAGCCAGGCTTTTAATCGTTCTACGGTATAGACGGAGCGGTGCTGGCCGCCGGTGCAGCCGATCGCGATGGTGAGATAGCTTTTGCCTTCCGCTTCATACAGCGGAAGCAGCGGTTCAAGCAGCGCCGTCAGGCGCGCGAGGAACGGCGCCAGCGCCGGATCTTCCTCGATGTAAGCGCCGACCGCGCGGTCCAATCCCGTCCTGGGCTTCAGCGCGGGCACATAATGCGGGTTCTTCAGGAAGCGCACGTCGAACACCAGGTCCGCGTCGCGCGGCAATCCGTGACGATAACCGAACGAGGTGAGGAAGATGCGCAAGAGCCGCTTCCCCGGTCCGCCGAACTGTCCCATCAGGATGCGCTTGAGGTCGGCGGGAGCCAGGCGCGAGGTGTCGATCACCAGGTCCGCCTGCTCGCGCAAGGACGAGATCAGGCGGCGCTCCGTCTCGATGGCCACCGCGACCGGCAGGTCGTCGGCCAGCGGGTGCGGGCGGCGCGATTCCGTATACCGTTGTTGCAGGATCTCCGTGTCGCTATCCAGGAACACCAGATCGATGGACAGCGTCTCCTCGCGCCGCAGGGCCGAGATGCGCGACATCAGGCCCGGTCCGTCGAAGTCGCGCGTGCGCACGTCGACCCCGATGGCCACCGGTCCATGATCGTGCCCGGCGGCGAAGGACCCCAGCAACGCCAGCGGCAGGTTATCTACGGTCTCGAAGCCCGCGTCCTCCCGCGCGCGCAGCGCGAGACTCTTTCCCGCGCCCGACATGCCGGTGACGATCACGACCTTCAAGGGTCCGCGGTTCTTCTTCACGTCACTCATCATGAGACCCCGTCGCCACCGCTATTCTGACCTTCGCGTCGGCCGAAGCATGTGTGGGATCAACGCTCATCCAGCGCACTTTGATACCCTGCAGCTCTTCGGTGGTTTTTTCCGGCAGGCGTTCGATGGTCTCGCCGCGTGCGAGCTCGACGATCAGGCCGAGCCGCACGCAGGATTGATGGGTTACGGGAACAATTCCCAGCCCGCGCACTTCCATGCGGCCCGCGATGGTCTTCGGCGCCGACAGCACCAGCCGGCCGTTCTCCACCGCCACATCGCAATAGTCGTCGGACACCAAGATTGCGCCCCGATCGATCAGCCGCAGCGCGAGGTCGGATTTCCCCGCCCCCGGCGCGCCCCTGATCAGCACGCCGGTCTGTCCGATGCTCACGCAGGTTCCATGGATGGGCATAAGGCGAGGGTGGCCGTGCCGGGGCCGCCCTGTCAATCGCCGGCGGCAATATGATATGGCTTTCGTCCACTTTGCTTCCCGCGCAGCAGCCCGTGCTTCAACAGATATTCACGATCATCGCGCCCGTCCTGGTCATGGCCGCCGTCGGCTTTGCGTGGGTGCGCCTGCGCATGCCCTTCGACAACAACACCATCACCGA
>JAYSFT010000079.1:0-12987 GCA_041913245.1 Rhodospirillaceae bacterium
GCGGCCAGAAAATACCGCCGACCTTCGCACGCAGGCTCAGCTTTTGACGGCGGCGGAACATCAGGGAATTTCCAGGACGGAGGGAGGTTTACCCGCGCGCGCGCTCGACGGAATTGATGGCCGGCGTCGCGCGGAGAGCGGCGATGATGTTGGTCAGATGCTTCACGCCCCTCACCTCGATGTCCAGCGTCATCTCGAAGAAGTCTTTCGACCGCTTGGCGATCTTCAGGTTGGAGATATTGCCGAAATTGCGTGCGATCACGGTCGACAGCGCGCCCAGGCTTCCGGCCTCGTTCGCGACGACGAGATTGATGCGCCCGATATGCACTTCCTTGTCGCGGTCCGGATCCCACGCCAGATCGATCCAGCGCTCCGGCTGGTCGGCGACTTTTTCGAGCTGTTCGCAGTCGATGGCATGGACGTCGATGCCGTGCCCGCCGCCGGAAATTCCCACAATACGGTCGCCCGGCAGCGGATGGCAGCACTCGGCCAGGTGAACCGACATTCCCGGCGTCAGGCCGCGAATGGCAATCGCGTCGCCGGCATCGGCGGCATGTTTCATGCGCGCTTGCGAAAGGTTGACGACGTTGTCCTCCGCCGCGCCGAGGCGCGCCCCCGGATACACGGCAACCAGCACCTCGCGGCCCATCAGGCGCCCCTCGCCGACCTTGGCGTAAAGGTCGTCGATGCTCTCGACGGCGAATTTCTCCAAGGTGCCGTTCAGCCCCTTGTCCGTGAGGCTGAGACCTTCCTTGTTGAAGCTTTGTTCGAGGATATGGCGTCCCAGCTTGATGTACTCGGCGCGCGCTTCGGCGCGGAAGCGGCGCCTGATATGCGCGCGCGCCTTGCCCGTCACGACGAAACCTTCCCACTCGGGAGACGGTTTCTGCGCGGTCGACACCACGACTTCGACCTGGTCGCCGTTTTGCAGGCGCGTGCGCAAGGGCACGATGCGCCCGTTCACCTTGGCCCCGACGCAGGTGTTTCCGACTTCCGTGTGCACCGCGTAAGCGAAGTCCACGGGGCTGGCGCCGCGCGGCAGCGCGATCAAATCGCCCTTGGGCGTGAAGCAGAACACCTGGTCGTGGAACATCTCGAGCTTGGTGTGCTCCAGGAATTCCTGAGGCGACTGCGCGTGCTCGAGGATATCGAGCAGTTCGCGCAGCCACGAGTACTGGCGTCCCTCGACCGGCTTCGCCGTCGAGCCGAACAGGTCTTCGGACTTGTAGCGCCAGTGGCTGGCGACGCCGAGTTCGGCGACCTCATGCATCTTGTGGGTGCGGATCTGGATTTCAATACGGTGGCGTTCCGGGCCGATCACCGACGTATGGATCGAGCGGTAACCGTTGCGCTTGGGTGTCGAGATGTAATCCTTGAAGCGGCCGGGCACCGTCGGATAGCGGGTATGAATGATGCCGAGCACGCGATAACAGTCGGCGTTGTTCTCGACCATGATACGGAAGGCCATGATGTCCGAGAGCTGCTCGAAGCTCACGTCCTTGATCTGCATCTTGCGCCAGATCGAATACGGCGTTTTCTCGCGGCCCGAGATATAGCCCTCGACGCCGGCGTCCTGCATCACCTGGTCCAACTCGTCCATGATCTTCACGACGAGGTCGCCGCCGTGCAGTTCAAGGAACTTGAGGCGCGTCATGATCGAGGCGCGCGCCTCCGGATGCAGTTCGGAGAAGGCCAGGTCTTCGAGTTCCGTCTTGATTTCCTGCATGCCGATGCGTTCGGCCAGGGGCGCGTAGATCTCCATCGTCTCCATGGCGATGGACTTGCGCTTGGCCGGATCCGAGATGAACCGCAGCGTGCGCATGTTGTGGAGACGGTCAGCGAGCTTCACCAGCAGAACACGAATGTCTTCCGACATCGCGAGCACGAACTTGCGGAAGTTCTCGGCCTGCTTGGTCTCGATGTTCTGGATCTGGAGGCGCGCGAGCTTGGTGACGCCGTCCACCAGGCGCGCGACTTCGTCGCCGAACAGGCCGCGCACGTCTTCCAGCGTCGCCTTGGTGTCCTCGACGATGTCGTGCAGCAGCGCGGTGACGATCGAGGCGGTATCCAGCTTGTAGCTGGTCAGGATGCCGGCGACTTCGATCGGATGGGAGAAGTACGGATCACCCGAGGCGCGCTTCTGCGTACCATGCATCTTCATGGCGTAGACGTAGGCGCGATTCAGCAGATCCTCGTCCGCTTCGGGATCGTAGGACTTCACGCGTTCGACAAGTTCGAATTGGCGCATCATGGTGATGCACCGTGTCGTGAGATTGAGGCCGAATGAAGGGTCCGGCGCGGCAGAAGGTATGACGCTGCGCTCGCGAGAACTGAGATCTGTGCGTGCGCGCGCCTGTCCATCACCCCTTGCTGTCGTCCATGTCGGCGCCGACGTCCTCGAAGGACACCTTCGGATGCGCGCCCGTCTGCTTCGGCGAGGCTTCCTCTTCTTCCTCGTCCTCGCCTTCCACGCCCATGCCGGCCGCGGCGGCCATCTGTTCGCTCATCTGACCGGCGATGCCGGCGAACTCCGGGTTCGAGGCCATGGCGTCGAAGCCGTCTTCTTCCGGCTCGTCCACTTCCACATGACGCTGGAGGCTCTGGACCAGCGAATTGTGAAGTTCTTCCGGGCTCACCTTCTCGTCGGCGATCTCGCGCAGCGCGACGACCGGATTCTTGTCGTTGTCGCGTTCGAGGCGCGGCTCGGCTCCGGCGGAGATCTCGCGCGACCGTTGCGCGGCGACCATCACCAATTCAAACCGATTGGGCACTTTCTCAACGCAGTCTTCGACCGTAACGCGGGCCATCGTCGTCCTCGCTTAAGATTGTTTAAGGTGCGCGCAAATAGAGGACGGGTCAACGCCGTCCGCCTCCATTCCCCGATATAGGAACGTGAGCGTACCTTGGAAAGCGGGCTTATGTACGCGGTATGGGCGCCGGGCTCAAGGGGTTGCCTGCCTGGAGAGGAGGCTGAAAACTAGGCTTCGGCCCGCCGAATGCCCTGTTCCGGAAGCCTTGCCGCGAGATTTTCGGCCGTTTCCCCCAGCACAGGATGGCGCCAGGCCGGGGCCAGGTCCCGCAACGGGAACAGGACAAAAGCCCGTTCGTGGAGCCGGGGGTGGGGCAGAAGCGGCGCCACATCGGTCCGGACCACATCCCGGTAGGCCAAAAGGTCCAGATCCAGGGTCCGGGCGGCATTCGCGAGCGTCCGCAAGCGGCCAAAGGCGGCTTCGGTCAGGTGCAGGGCCGCCAGGAGCCCGGCGGGAGACAGGGCCGTCTCGACCCGCGCCACGCCGTTCACGAACCAGGGCTGATCCGAGACCGGGACCGGGGCCGTCTCGTACCAGGGCGAACGCGCGGCGACGACGACACCGAGCCGGCCGAGGTGAGCCAGGGCGGCCTCGCAGGTCTGCCGGGGGGAACCGGCGGCGCTCGGAAGGTTGGCGCCCACACCAATCAGGATCATCGGAGGACCAAAATTTTTCGCGGAATATTCGGGGGTGAGCGCGTTCCATCTGCATCTGAAAGGTGAATAGGCCGGTTGAATTCATCAACACAAGCGTCTTTCAGATGCTCCGGTATTTTATGAACTTCATATTTTAATTATTTGTTTTATTTGAATTTTGGAGAGAGTCGTGATTTTTTACCCCGAAGAGCGTCTCGCCGTATTCATTGACGGCGCCAATCTTTATGCCACCGCCAAGGCCCTCGGCTTCGACATCGACTACCGCCGCCTTCTCGCGCTGTTCGCGGCCAAAGGCAGGCTGGTGCGCGCCTTCTATTACACCGCGCTGATGGAAGACCAGGAATACTCGCCGCTGCGGCCGCTGGTGGACTGGCTGGACTACAACGGCTTCACGGTCGTGACCAAACCCGCCAAGGAATTCACCGACCACGCCGGACGCCGGCGGATCAAAAGCAACATGGACATCGAGGTCGCGATCGACATGCTCGAGATCGCGGGCCGGGTGGACCACATCGTCCTTTTGTCCGGCGACGGCGATTTCCGCCGCCTCGTCGAAAGCGTGCAGCGCCGCGGCCTGCGGGTCTCGGTGGTCTCCAGCATCAAGACCCAGCCCGCCATGATCTCCGACGAACTGCGCCGCCAGGCCGACAACTTCGTCGATCTGATTGAACTCCAAGGAAGTATCGCGAGGGTTGCGCCGGCGGCGCATGTGGCTTAACAGCGGTCCATGCCGCTTGATACGCCGAAACCCGATACCCCGCCCGGGGACTGCCGGCTCTGCCCGCGCCTGGCCGAATTCCGCCACACCAACCGCGCCGCTTTTCCGGACTGGCACAATGACCCGGTTCCCGCTTTCGGGGGCCTGGACGCGCGGATGCTGGTCGTCGGACTGGCGCCCGGCCTGCGCGGCGCCAATCGCACGGGCCGGCCTTTTACCGGCGACTACGCCGGCGAACTGCTCTATCCGAGCCTTCTCAAATTCGGCCGGGCCAAGGGCGTCTACGGCGTATCGGTCGATGACGGCCTTACCCTGGTCGACACCCGGATCACGAACGCCGTGCGCTGCGTTCCCCCGGAAAACAAGCCCACACCCCTCGAACAAAAGACCTGCCGGCGGTTCCTGGTGTCCGAAATCGCCTCCATGCCCCGTTTGACCTCGATCCTGGTGCTGGGACGTATCGCCCATGACGCGGTCCTGTCGACCCTGGGCCTGCGCAAGGCCGCTTATCCTTTTGGGCACGGCGTGGTACATAGTTTCGATAACAAACTATATATGACCGATTCCTATCACTGTTCCCGCTACAACGTGAACACGGGCGTGTTGACGGAGACGATGTTCCATGGCGCCTTGAATCAAGCCATAAACGCAATTAATCGAACGGCTTAGGGTGTGATTAAGACTCCAGGTGTATTTAACCTCGGACGCACGCCTTGGATTGGAACGGTAAGAGTATGTGATGGATCGCGGCGCTATTCTAAAAGCGTTCGAAGCTAACCTCTGGGACCGCACGGCCTTCCTGCCGAAAGCGCGCAAGGACGCCGTGGTCGAGGAAACGTCGGACCTCCTGCTGGTCGACTCCGGCTTGTCCAACGCCACGTTCAACACCATCGGCAAATGTTCGCTTCATCCCAGGTTCGGCGCCGACCGCGTTGAAACCGCGATCAAGCATTTCCAGAGCAAGAAGATCCCCTTCACCTGGATCATCGGCCCGCTGTCCGGGCACGGCGCCATGGAACCGACCTTGAAGAGTTTCGGCCTTGCCAGCCCCGGCGACGAATGGGTGATGGCGATGACGCTCGACACGGTGAACATCCCCGGCACGATCCCCGGCGGGCTCGACGTCAAACGCGTCGGCAACGCGGCGCAGGTCGAACAATTCGCCGATGTGCTCACCGCGGCGGCCGGCGGGGACGAGACCATCAAGACGTTCTATACGGACACCAAGGAAGCCATCATCGCGCCGGCCTCGCCGCTGCGCCTGTATATCGGCTACGTCGGCACCGAGCCGGCCGCCGTCGTGGAAGCTTTCAGCGCCCACGGCATCTTGAATTTCTACACCATGTGTTCGCCCGCCGCGTTCCGCGGCAAAGGTTACACAGGGGGCCTGATGATCGCGGCCTTGAAGGACGCCAAGAAGGCCGGCTTGCGCCTGGCCAGCTTGCAGACGCCGGAATCCGGACGCGCCGCGTACGAGCGGCTCGGCTTCAAGCCCGCCGCCCGCATCGCCGCCTATCGCTAGTCTTATCGCGCGAGCGCCTGATCGACGGCGGCCTTGATCTCCGCGCTTTCCGGCTTCACCGCGCTCGGAAATGCGGCCACCAGTTCGCCCTTCGTGTTCACCAGATACTTGTGGAAATTCCACTTGGGCGCGCGCGCGTCGCCGAGCGTGGCCTTCGCCCACTTGTAGAACGGATGCGCGCCGCCGCCGACCACGTCGACTTTCTCCGTCATTGGGAAATCGACGCTGTAATTCGATTCGCAGAAATTCTTGATCTCGGCCGCCGAGCCCGGCTCCTGCGCGCCGAAATTATTGGCGGGCACGCCGAGCACCACGAGCCCCTTGTCCTTGTAACTCTCCCACAGGCTCTGGAGGCCTTCGTATTGCGGCGTGTAGCCGCAGAACGAGGCGGTGTTGACCACCAGCACGGCCTTGCCCTTGTACTGCGACATGTCGAGCTTGCCGCCTTCGAGCTTTTCGAAGACGAAATCGTGCGCGGTGTCCGCCATCGCCGGGCCTCCCATCATCGCGGCCGCGAAAGCCGCGGCCAGGAACGTCTTCAGCATCGTCTTAACCATAACGTTGCTCCTTCCATGGATCGCCGCGCATATGATACCCGCGCGCTTCCCAATATCCAGGCTGATCCTGGTCCATAAAGGTCATGTGGCGCAACCACTTGGCGCTTTTCCAGAAATAGAGCTGCGGCACGACCAGGCGCACCGGGCCGCCGTGTTCCTTCGCCAGGGGTTCGCCCTGCCAGGTGTGCGCGATCAGCACCTCGTCCCGGTCGACATCGGCGAGCGGCACGTTCGTCGAATAGCCGTCGAAGCTTTTGAGCATCACGAATTTCGCGCCCGGCAGCGGCTTCACATGCTCAAGGAGCGTACGCATGGCGACGCCCGCCCACCGGTTGTCGTAGCGCGACCAGGTCGTGACGCAGTGAATGTCGTTGGTCAGGGTGACCTGCGGCTGCGCCATCAGTGCCGCCCAATCCCATTTCACGGCGTTGGTCACGCGCCCGCCCACCGTCAGGCTCCAGTCCGCCCGGCTCAGATTGGGCTGGATCCCGAGATCGAGCACGGGGAAATCCTCGGTCACGCGCTGTCCCGGCGGGCGGCGCTCCCGGAGCGGCGCGGCGGTCCCGGTGAGGCCGCGCCCGGTCTTGGCCCACTGTTCCTTGGCGCGGATCAGTTTTTCTTTGACGCCTTGCGGATCGGGGCCGTCGTCGCTCATGTGATCGCTCTTGTGCGTTAGCCTTTCGCGCGCATGATGCGCGATTGCTCGCGCTCCCACTCACGCTTCTTGATATCGTCGCGCCGGTCGACGTGGTTCTTGCCCTTGGCGAGCCCGAGTTGGACTTTCGCCAAGCCTCGATCGTTGAAATAGAGGCCGAGCGGCACGACCGTCATGCCCTTGCGGCCGATGGCCGCCATGATCTGGTCGACTTCCTTGCGCTTCACCAGGAGTTTGCGCTTGCGCTTCTCGTCATGCTGGAAATGGCTGGCGCCCTCGTAGGCCGGGATATGGCAGTTCACGAGGAAGATCTCGCCGTCATAGACCTGGGCGAAGGCTTCGGTCAGCGTACAGCGGCCATGGCGCAGCGATTTAACCTCGCTGCCGGTCAGCACGATGCCGGCATCGATGGTGTCCTCGATGAAATAGTCGCGGCGCGCCTTGCGGTTCTGCGCAACGCCGCCGTGCGAGATCAGTTCTTTCGCCATGGCTTACATGTAAGGACGAAAGGGCGATTGGTCAAAAAGTGGTCAATTCAAAAGTCCGGCGCCGCGCATCGCCTCTTCCACCCGAGCCTTGGCCTTCATGGACAGCGGCACCAGGGGCAGGCGCACGTCCGGATCGCACTTGCCGAGCAGGCTGGCGGCGAACTTGACCGGCGTGGGGTTGGTTTCGACGAACATGGCGTCATGCACGGGCGCCAGCACGTCGCGAAGACGAAACACGTCGTCGTAGGCCCCGAGGTGCCAGGCGTCCTGGAGCTGAGCGCACAGGCGCGGCGCGATGTTGGCGGTGACCGAAATGCAGCCCCTCCCGCCATGCGCGAGAAACGCGACCGCGGTTCCATCCTCGCCCGACAGATGGCAGAAGTCCTCGCCGAACTCCAGGCGCGAGCGGATCGGGCGCATCAGGTCGTTGGTGGCGTCCTTCACGCCGACGATGTTCTTGTGGCCGGCCAGTTTCGCCATGGTCTCGATCGACATGTCGATCACGCTGCGGCCGGGGATGTTGTAGATGATGATCGGCAGGTCCACGGCGTTCGCGATCGCCATGTAATGCTGATACATCCCCTCCTGCGTCGGCTTGTTGTAATACGGCGTCACGACCAGCGCGGCGTCGGCGCCGGCCTTCTTGGCGTGCCGGGTCAGCTGAATGGCTTCTTCGGTCGAATTGGATCCGGTGCCCGCGATGACGGGAACCCGGCCCTTGGCGACCTCGACGCACAGCTCGATCACGCGGTTATGCTCGTCGTGCGACAGGGTCGGAGATTCCCCCGTGGTCCCGCACGGCACGAAACCGTGGGTGCCCTCTTTGATCTGCCATTCGATGAAGTCTTGATAGGCTTTCTCGTCGACGGCGCCCTTCTTGAACGGGGTAATGAGGGCCGTGATGGAACCGCGGAACATCTTGAAGCTCCCAGCAAGTGAGACGGCTGTTACCGTCCTGAACGAGGCCGGACATTATCACAGACGCCCCCCGCCACAAGAACCCAGGGAATCCCTCGCCTTGCGCACACGTAATGCCCTGGAAGCCCTGCATTTACTTGACGTCTATGCGTGCTCATAAGACAACAGAAGCGGATATGGTAGCATCGCTGTTTACGAAGATTGACCGCGCACCTTCCGGGCGCCGGCTACGGCGCGCCGCGATGGCGTTTGTTTTCTCAGGCCTCGCCGCGGCCGTCCTGTCCGCGCAAGCCCTGGGTCAGGCGCCCGCACCCACCCAAATCCTCCCGCTGCCGAAACCGCCGGTTCCCGCGCGCGCCGCGCCGATCTATACGCCGCCGTCTTCGCAGCCCGCCGCGGCGGCCGCCGGTCCTGCCGAACCGCGCCTTCTTTCGGCGCGCGACCGCGACCTTCTGAGCCAGGCCGTCAAGGCGGCGGGAAAACGCCAATGGTCCGCCGCGCGCCAGGCGGCCGGCCGGGCCGGCAATCCGCTCGTATCGAAGATCATCGAATGGGCTTATATCCGCGAGCCCGGCCAGCACGTCGGCTTCCTGGAACGCACCTCGTTTCTGACCGCCCATCCCGACTGGCCGTCCTCGGCCGAAATACGGCGTCAAGCCGAAGCGTCCATCGACGACAATGTTGCGATGGGCGCCATCACCGAATGGTTCGCGAAATATCCGCCGCTCACCACGGACGGCAAGGTCGCCCACGCGCGCGCGCTGCGTCTTCAGGGCCGGAGCGCCGAAGCGGACGCGCTGGCCCGTGAAGCCTGGCGTGCGGGCAGCTTCGACCGCGCCGAGGAAAGCGAATTCCTGCGCGATTTCGGCGCCGTCCTGACGCCCGAAGATCACCGCGCGCGCGTCGACACGATCCTTTACACCGAACAGACCAGCGCCGCCGAACGCCTGATGCCGCGCCTCGGCGACGATTACGCCAAGGTGGCCAAGGCGCGCATCGCGTTGATCGGATCGGCCAAGAATGTCGAAGGCGCCGTCGCCGGCGTGCCGCAATCGCTTCAAAACGATCCGGGCCTCATCTTCAACCGTATCCAGTGGCGCCGCGCCCGCGGCAACGACGACGAAGCGCGCGCCCTGATCCCGGAATTCCCGCTCTCCTCGCCGCGCCCCGACCTGTGGTGGCGCGAGCGCCACATCCTGGCGCGCGACGCGCTGGAAAAAGGCTTCATCACCGAAGCCTACCGCCTCGCCCGCCATCATGGCGCGAGCGATGCCTTGAGCGTGTCCGAAGCCGAATGGCTGGCGGGATGGATCGCGCTGCGCTTCCTGAAAGACGGCGAAGCCGCGCTGCCGCACTTCGAGAAAGTCTACGACACCGTGCAGATGCCGCTCAGCATCGCCAAAGGCGCCTATTGGGTCGGCCGCACGATGGAATTCCTGAACCGCGCCGATCTCGCCAACGAATGGTACACGCGCGCGGCCGCCTATCCGACGACCTACTACGGCCAGCTGTCCTTCTCGCGCCTCAAGGGCGGACCGGCGCCGCTGCTGCCGCACGACCCTGCTCCGACGGCCGAGGAGCGCGCCGCGTTCAACGCGCGCGAGTTGACGAGCGCGCTGCGCATGGTGCTCGAGGTCGACGCAAAAGCCTATCAGCGCGCCTTCGCCGTGGCGCTGGCGGACGCCTCCGACCTCGCCGCCGACCGTCAGATGGCCGCGGAAATCGTCAGCCGCCACAAAAGGCCCGATCTCGGCGTGGTGATCGCGCGTCAGTCGGCGCGCGACAAATTCCTCCTGCTCGAACACGGCTACCCGGTGCCGGGCTTCAAATATCCGGCGGCGCCCGAACGCGCCCTTGTCCTGGCGGTCGCCCGCCAGGAAAGCAATTTCGACGTCGCGGCGCAAAGCCCCGTGGGCGCGCGCGGACTGATGCAACTGATGCCGCCCACCGCGACGGCCGTCGCGCGCGCGAACAAGATGAAGTTCGACCGCGGCCGCCTGACGTCCGACGGCTCCTACAACATCCAACTCGGCGCTTCGTATCTCGACTCTCTCGTCAGAAGCTTCGGCGGGTCCTACATCATGGCGGCCGCGGCCTATAACGCCGGGCCCAGCCGTCCGCGCGCCTGGTCGCGCCAGTACGGCGACCCGCGCGATCCGTCGGTCGATCCCGTGGACTGGGTGGAACATATCCCCTTCTCCGAAACGCGCACCTACGTGCAGCGCGTGATGGAGAACGTCATGGTCTACCGCGCCATACTCAGCGACACGAAGCAGATGGGCGGCAACCTCGAAGCCGAATTGGCGCGCCGGGAGTAAAAGGCGCATCGTCACCCCGAGCGACGGCTTTTTCGCGCGACACCACGCGACACTTTCCGAATTTCGATGCGATGGCAAAGCTTTAGCCGGTTTTTCGATCACGCGACACTACGCGACACCACGCGCCACTTAGTTCATTTTTGCAGAGCTTTCGACCGGGCCATGCGCGCGGGGCATGGCTTTCAGGACTCGTCGGGATTCACGATGTCAAAGAGCAGCGGGCAAGCCGCCTCGCGGCGACTCGCTCGCACTACAGTACGTAAATCGCATTGTAATGCGGAGAAATTAATTTGCGGTCCGATCAAATTTGATCGCCCACGGAAAATCGGAAATATGCATAGGGCGAGTCGGGGTACAACGGCGTCGTCTGTCGGTTTTCCGTTACCCCGGATCCTGGGCTCCGCCCAGGATGAGCAGATAAAACTGTGCGATCAGCCCGCGCCGACGATCGCCGGTTTGCCGAGGCTGGCGACACGCGCGGTGGCGGCCGGACGATGCACGTCCATCGCGCCGCCGACGGCGGTTTCGGTGATGCGCTTGCAATGACCTTCGATGTAGGCGCCCGGCTCGATGGCGAGGCTTTCGTGTTCGACGTCGCCGGCCATACGGGCTGTGGACGCCAGGAACACGCTCTTCGCGCGGATCATGCCCTTGATGGCGCCGTGCATGCGCACGGTCTGCGCCACGACTTCGCCGGTGACGGAGCCTTTCACGCCCACGATCAGCGCCTTGCAACGGATATCGCCGTGCACGACGCCGTCGACCTGGATTTCGCCGCTCGAGTTGAGATTGCCCTCGATGGTCAGGTCCGAGCTGATGATCGACGGAACGGCCTTTACTGCGGCGCCGTCGGCGCGGAGGTCCTGGGCCTGGGATCCGTGCGGGTTAGTTCTTGAGAACATTGCTCCCTGCCTTCAGAAACTTCAGGGGGTTGACGGGACGTCCGTTGTTCTGGACTTCGTAATGAACATGCGGGCCCGAGCAGCGGCCGCTACAGCCGATCTGGCCGATGATGGCGCCGCGTTTCACGATGTCGCCCGTCTTCACCAGGATGCGCGACATGTGACCGTAACGCGTCACAAGCCCCATGCCGTGATCGATCTCGACCATGCGGCCATAGTTGCCGTCGAAATCGGCGTGCGTGACCTTGCCGTCGCCGGTGGCGAAGATCGGATCGCGCATGTCCGCACCCATATCCAGGCCCTGGTGCTGCGCGTAGGAACCCGTGAACGGGTCCTTGCGGACGCCGAAGCCCGAATTCATGTCCCACTTCTTCACCGGCTCATCGAGCGGCAGGCGAACCATCAGGCCGCGCAGGTCCTGGAGGCGGTCGACATTGGCGTTCAGTTGATTGAGCGATTCCGTGAGCGGACCGGACTCGCTCGGCACCGCGGACAGCGGGATGAGCGGGCCGCCCTGGCCCTTGCCGCCCTTCTGACGGCGCACGAGCAGATCGACGTCGAGGCCCGTGACGCTGAGCGAGTTCTCGATGTCGGCGATCTTGGTTTCCGTCGCCTCGGCGAAACGGTGATAGAGCAGGAGCTGGTTGCTCTCCATGTCGCGGATCTGGTTTTCAAGCGAGGAGACTTTTTGCGTGAGGCTCTCGCGCTCCGAGACGGCGAGATCGCGCTGAAGCACGACCTGGCGCAGTTCCAGGCTGTCGGTGGCGATGAACGGCGTCTTCTGGTGATGACCGACGACGTCGACCATCGATTTCTCGAGGTCCGACAGTTCCGACAGGAGCGCCTTGCGCGCGTCATCGACGTGGCCGCGCTCGAGCTTCGACTTGCTGAGGGCGAGTTCGGTGTTGCCGCCCTCGCCGGACAGGGCGCCGACGGGATCGTGCAGCGCTTCCTTGGCGCGCGTGGTCAGCTTGGAGACCAGGGTCTTCTTGGCGCTGGGCGCCTCACCCGTCTTGGACTTCATCAGTTCGACTTCGCCTTCGGCCAAGGCCAGGGACTTGGTGTAGTTGTCCTCCAGGTCCTGGGTCAGGTCGGCGACGCGTTCCTTGTAGATCGAGACCTGCGCGAGCAACTGCTCGTAACCGACGCGCGCGTCCTTGATCTCGGTGTTTTTCGCGCGGATGCGCTCGCCGTGGTTCATCGCGAGGCCGGAGCTGAGCAGCGTCCAGGTGCCGAGAATGATCCCGACCGTGACCAGCACGGCCTGGCGGTTGGTGGAAAGCCTGAGCGTGCGCATGTGCTCGCCCGAGCGGACAATCAACTGCCGCTCCGGGAAGAAACGCTGAAGCATTTTCTGCGCGCGGCTTAAGCCGCGATCGCGCGGATCGAATTTCGAGTGTGGTTTACCTGAAAACACGCCGTCCCCTCTCTCGATGACACGTA
>JAYSFT010000080.1:0-12914 GCA_041913245.1 Rhodospirillaceae bacterium
ACTTCCGTTTGCTGGACCGCAAAGTCGTCGACGCGATCCGCCGCATGCGCGAACGCGCGCGCTTCATGAAGGGCATTTACGGCTGGGTCGGATTCAAGAACACCACCATCCCCTTCGATGTCGAGGAGCGCGCCCACGGCCGCAGCTCCTTCTCGCCGCTGCGCCTGTTCGCGCTCGCTTTCGACGGGATCCTTTCATTTTCGACGGCGCCGCTGCGCCTGGCGATGTATGTCGGCGGCATCATCGCGCTCATCGCGATTGCCCTGGGCTCCTTCTATCTCGTGCGCACGGTCACCTACGGCATCGACGTGCCGGGCTACGCTTCCATTATCGTGTCCACGCTGGCGCTCTCCGGCTTCACGATGTTGCAGATCGGGGTGACGGGCCTCTACCTGGGCCGCATCTATGACGAAGTGAAAGCGCGCCCGTTGTATCTCGTGCGCGACATGGTCCTGCGCGAGGGCGCGCACGCCGGCGCCGACCGGGCGGCCACCGTGCGTCACCTCAAGACCCTGGTCTGACATTGCCCCACGCTCAGGTGGCGATCTGCGCGGACGACTACGCGCTCACGCCGCGCGTCAGCGCCGCCATCCTCGATCTCGCGCGCCGCGGGCGCATTTCCGCCGTCAGCTGCATGACGGCCTCGCCGTTGTGGCCGGAGCTTGGACCGGCGTTGCTGTCCGTCGCGGACAAGGTCGACGTCGGCCTTCATCTCACCTTGGTCGACGAAACGCCTCTCACCGCCATGCCGCGCCTGGCGCCGTCGGGACGGTTGCCCTCCGTCGGGCGGCTCATCGCCCGAAGCTATCTCCGCTTGCTTGCGTTGGACGAAGCCGCCGCCGAGATCGAGGCCCAGATCGCCGCCTTCGTCGCGGTCATGGGACAGCCGCCCGCGCACATCGACGGGCATTTGCATACCCATGTGCTTCCCGGCATCCGCGAGATCGTGCTCGCGCGGGCGGCGCGCATGACGCCGCGGCCGTGGCTGCGAACGACGACCGACCGGGCGGTCTTTTCGCGCCCCGCAGGCGTCAAGGCCGCCGTGCTCGGCGCGCTGGGCCGCGCCTTCACGCGCGAAGCGCGGGCCCGCGGCTTCGTCACGAATGACGGCTTCAGCGGCTTTTACGATTTCGCCGGGGGCGACTACGCGGCGTCTTTCCCCGCGTTCCTGCGCGATATGGGCCCGCGCCCGCTCATCCTCTGCCATCCGGGCGCGGCGGAGGATTCCGCCGCCTGGGCTCCCGCGCGCGGCCGGGAATACGATTTCCTGCGCGGCGAGGCCTTCGCGGCGATACTCTCGCCCGGCGGGATCGTGCGCTTGACGGCCGTGGGGTCTGGACACGCAAGAGGGGGCGCGGCGGAATGAAACTTTCCCAATGTCACAACATCGCCGACCTGCGGACGCTGGCGCAAAAGAAGCTGCCGGCGCCGATGTTCCATTACATCGACGGCGGCGCCGACGACGAAGTGTCCCTGCGCGGCGCGACCACGGCCTTTGACGGCTATGAGCTGATGCCGCGCTATCTGGTGGACGTCGATACGATCGACATGCGGACCCGGGTGCTCGGCCAGGACCTCGCATGGCCGGTCTTCTGTTCGCCGACGGGGATGTCGCGCCTGTTCCATCACGACAAGGAACTCGCCGTCGTCCGGGCCGCCGAGAAATTCGGCACCATGTACGCCCTGTCCACCCTCGGCACCACCAGCATCGAGGACATCGCGAAGGCGTCCAGGACGCCGAAGATGTTCCAGATCTACGTGCACAAGGATCGCGGGCTGACGGCGGAGTTCGTGCAGCGCTGCAAGGCGGCCGGTTTCGCCGCCATCTGCCTGACGGTCGATGCGCCCGTGGCCGGCAACCGGGAGCGGGATTTCCGCACCGGCATGATCATGCCGCCGCGCTTCGGCTTCAAAGGCATCCTCAATTTCCTCTATCACTTCGAGTGGACCTTCAACATCGTGCGTAATCCCGATTTCAGGCTTGCGAACGTCGTCCACCGCATCGACGCCCTCGGCAAGGGAACGATGTCCCTGATCCAGTATGTGAACAGCCAGCTGTCGCGCAGCGTCACCTGGGACGACGCCGCGTGGCTCATCAAGGAATGGGGCGGCCCGTTCGCGATCAAGGGTCTCCAGTCCGCCGACGACGCGCGCCGCGCGCGGGATGCCGGCGCGAGCGCGGTGATGATCTCCAATCACGGCGGCCGGCAGCTCGACGGCGCGCCGGCGCCGGTTCACTGCATCGCGGCCATGCGCGAGGCGGTCGGCGACGATCTCGAGCTGATCCTCGACGGCGGCATCCGCCGCGGCACGCACGTCCTGAAGGCGCTCGCCCTCGGCGCGAATGCCTGCTCCGTGGGCCGGGGTTATCTCTACGGCCTCGCGGCGGGCGGCCAGCCCGGTGTCGAGCGGGCGCTCAGCCTCCTGCACCGCGAGGTCGAGCGCGCCATGCGCCTCACCGGCTGCACGAAAATCGCCGACATCGGACCGCAGCTGTTGTCGAAGCTGCCGGTGCAAAGACCGGATTAGCATTTAAAACGCAATATATACGTTTGATATTTCATTTTTGATGTTTTATAAATCAAAAATGATCACCTCCCAGCAAATGAAGGCGGCGCGGGCCCTGTTGGACATCGACCAGCGCCGGCTGGCGGAAATGTCCGGCGTCTCGCTGCCGACCATCCAGCGCATGGAAGCCTCGGGCGGCCCCGTCCGGGGCGTCATCGATACCTTGGTGAAAGTCGTCGGCGCGTTCGAATCCGCGGGCATCGAACTTCTCGGCGAGCGCGCCCCCTCGGCGGGCGCGGGACGGGGCGTGCGGCTCAAGGAATGCGCCGGCAACCCTCCGCTCGGCGGCTGACGTGTCCGGGGCGTTCACACCCAAACTCGTTTCCATTTTACGCGCGGGCTACGGCTTCGCGGATTTTCGCGCGGACACGCTCGCGGGATTGACCGTCGCCGTTGTCGCCTTGCCGCTCGCGATGGCCCTGGGCATCGCCAGCGGCGCCTCGCCCGACAAGGGGCTCATCACGGCGGTCGTCGCCGGCTTCCTGATCTCCACCCTCGGCGGCTCGCGCGTCCAGGTCGGGGGACCGACCGGCGCCTTTGTCGTCGTGGTGTTCAACGTCATCGCCCAGCACGGCTATGACGGCCTTCTGGTGGCGACGATCCTCGCCGGGCTCATTCTCGTGATCGCCGGATACACGCGGCTCGGCCTCATCATCCGCTTCATCCCCTACCCGGTCGTGACCGGCTTCACGGCGGGCATCGCGGTCATCATCGCCACCAGCCAGGTCAGCGATATCCTGGGGCTGCGGATCCAAGGCGCGCCGGCCGACTTCATTCCCAAGTGGATGGCCTACGCGGATGCGATCGACACGGCCGACCTTGCCACGATCGCCGTCGGGGCCTGCACCCTGGCTCTGATCATTGTCTGCCGGAAGGTCGCGCCGAAAGCGCCCGGCTATCTCATCGGAATCGTGGCGGCGGCCGCCGCGGTCCATGTTCTGGCGCTGAACGTCGACACCATCGGCTCGCGCTTTCCCGATATGCCGGATGGCTTGCCGATGCCGGCTATGCCCGCCTTTACGCTCCAGAAGATCCGCGAAGTGCTGCCGTCGTCGTTCACCATCGCGTTCCTCGCCGGGATCGAAGCGCTTCTCTCGGCGATGGTCGCGGACGGCATGACCGGGTTTCGCCACCGCTCGAACCAGGAACTGATCGCGCAAGGCGTCGCCAATGTCGCCTCGGCCGCTTTCGGCGGCCTGCCCGCGACCGGCGCGATCGCCCGCACCGCCACGAATATCCGCGCCGGCGGCCGCACCCCCATTGCCGGCGCGATGCATGCGGTGTTCCTGCTCCTGTTCATCCTGTTTGGCTCGCGCCTGATGGCCTACGTGCCCATGCCGGCGCTGGCGGCGATCCTGCTCATCGTCGCCTGGGGGATGAGCGAGCACGAGAAGTTCCTCCATCTGATGAAGGTCCCGACCGACGACCGCGCGGCGCTGCTCTTGACCTTCTTCCTGACGGTATTGGTCGATCTCACGGTCGCGATCGCGGTGGGTGTCGTGCTCGCCTCGCTGATGTTCATGCACAAGATGAGCAAGACGGTCGCGGTCGTCAGCCCGCTCGGCGACGAGGACGATGACGGCGCGCGCGTCGAGAACCAGCGCGCGCCCCTGCCGGCCGGGGTCGAAGTGTTCCGTGTGTCCGGCCCCTTGTTCTTCGGCGTCGCCAGCCAGTTGATCGAAACCCTGAAGCGGATGGGCCAGCCGCCGAAGGTTCTGATCCTGCGGCTGCGGGAGATGCCGTTTCTGGACGCCACCGGAACCCGCGCGCTCGGCGAACTCGCCGCCGAGTGCAAGGCCCGGAAGATTCACCTCGTCTTTTCGGGAGCGCAGCCGCAGCCGCTCGAACTTCTCGCCACCGTCGGCCTGGGGCCGGACGGCGCGCAGGTTCGCCACGCCGGCGATTACGAGGCCGCGCTGGCGCTCGCCGCGACGCTTATGCCCGCAACGTATGACGCGGCGCAGGCTCGATAATCACGACATTCTGGCAGGCGTGCACCATCGGCGGACTGTGCGTGACCAGGATGGGCGAATCGTTCAGCAGCGCGAAGTCGAACCCGATGACGACCAGGGTCCCGATCACGAGGCCCTGCAGCGTGCTGAACTCCGCGTGGAAGATCACGCGGTCGTAGACCTGGAGCACGAACGCGACCGCCCTCGGCGTCACCGTCATCGGCTTCGACGTCGTGTTCTCCGAACCCGATCAGACCTCGGTGGCGAAGATCGTCGAGAACGTGCCGCTCTGCTCCGATCCGATCGAGGCTCGTTCAATCATTTGTCCTCCAACGATCTGCAGCCCCACTCCACCTCGCGTATCGCCAGTCGATCCGCTGACGATCCCACCACCAGGAACGACTCGATGCGCCGAGAAACTTAGTCCGGTTTCATCGGTGTCGAGCACCCGGCTGGCCGTTGTGAAGATCACCGTCCCCGACCCCAAGAGGTTGGAGACGAGTTGCGCGCTATCATGATCATTCACACCAAATACTTGCAAGACGCCGGCGTTGGAAAAGAACGTCCCGGCGCGCTAAACTCGGGCCCCTTCGGGGGCCGGGGATTTCCAGTGCTGGGCGACACACATTCAACCGAGGGGGCCAAGGTCGGCGCGGCCGGCCGGATCGGCGCGAAAATCCGCGCCCTGCCCTGGCGCAACGCGCTCAGCCTGAGATGGTGGGGCCGCTGGTTCCGCGCCGCGATGATACAGTCCGGGCGGCTCACGACGCTGCTCGTGCTTCTCGGCCTTTTGTTCATCCGCATCGACGACCCCGTCGCCCTCCAGATCCTGCGCGCCCGCGTCTTCGATTTCTATCAGGTCCAGAAGCCGCGCGAAGTCCCGGCCGAGAGCCCCGTGACCGTGATCGACATCGATCAGAAAAGCATCGATGAGCTCGGCCAGTTCCCCTGGCCGCGCACGGCGATCGCCGACATGATCACGAACGCGACCGCCCTCGGCGTCACCGTCATCGGCTTCGACGTCGTGTTCTCCGAACCCGATCAGACCTCGGTGGCGAAGATCGTCGAGAACGTGCCGCACGGACTCATCGACGACGCGCTTCGCAAACGCCTGCTGGACGTGCCGACCAACGACGCGATCCTCGCCGACGCCATCAAGAAAAGCGGCAAGGTCGTCCTGGGCCAGACGACCGTCAGCGACACGCTCGACTACCGGGGCGTTCCGCCGCGCACGTCGTTCGCGGTCGTCGGCGACAGCCCCCTCCCCTATCTCACCCGCGGCCAAAGCGTGCTTCGCCCGCTGCCGGAACTCGATCAGGCCGCCGCGGGGCGCGGCGTCTTCGCCCTATCCGACCGGTCCTTGGACCTCATCGTGCGGCAAGTCCCGATCGTGGTTTCCAACGACCAGGCGCTGTATCCGTCGCTGACGCTCGAAATGCTGCGCGTCGGCCTGCGCGGACGCACGATCGGCCTTTCCACCGACGCGTCGCTGGGCGGCGTCACGCAGATTTTCGTGCGCCCGCCCCGCAGCCGCGAATCCTACGTCATCAAGACCGACGCCAACGGCGAGCTTCGCCCCTATTTCCGCCCCAGCGCCTCCTGGCGCGCGCAATACGTATCGGCGACCGACGTGATCCACAATCGGCTGCCGCCCGATGCGCTGAAAGGCAAGTACGCGCTCGTCGGCATGTCGGCGACCGGCCTCATCGCCGATCTGCGCGCCTCGCCCCTGGATCCCGTCATGCCGGGAGTGGAGGCTCACGCCAATATTCTCGAGAATGTCCTGTTCGACAACCAGCTCAAGTATCCGAACTACGCCCTCGCCGCGGAACTGATCGCGGCGATGATCATCGGCACGATCATGATCGTGATCACGCCCATGGTCGGCATCGGCACCGGCTTCGCGGTCTTCGCCGCCGTGTCCGGCGGCTTCGCCTGGTACTCCTGGGACGCCTTCGCCGCGCGCCTGGAGCTGATCGACCCCACCTTTCCGATCGCCTCGGCCTTCCTGTTCTACGCCTTCCTCGCCTTCGCCGGATATATGCGCACGGAGTCCCAGCGCAAGCAGGTCCGCAGCGCCTTCGGCCAGTACCTCTCGCCGGCCCTGGTGCAGAAGCTCGCCGAGGACCCCTCCAAGCTCACGCTCGGCGGCGAGAACCGCGAGATGACCTTCATGTTCTCGGACATCCGCGGCTTCACCTCCATCTCCGAGCTGTTCGACGCGCAAGGCCTCACCCGCCTCATCAACCGGCTGCTGACGCCGCTCACCAACGTGATCCTGTCGACCAACGGCACCATCGACAAATACATGGGCGACTGCGTCATGGCCTTCTGGAACGCCCCGCTCGAGGTGAAGGATCACGGCCCCAGCGCCTGCAAGGCCGCGCTCGGCATGGTCCAGGCGGTGAAGGACGTCAACAAGGTGCTGGAGGCGGAAGCCAAGGCCGAAGGCCGCGAGCACCGCGTGCTCAACGTCGGCATCGGCATCAATTCCGGCATCGCCTGCGTCGGCAACATGGGCAGCGAGCAGCGCTTCGACTATTCGGTGCTGGGCGACAGCGTCAACCTCGCCTCGCGCCTGGAAGGCCAGTCCAAGTCCTACGGCGTCACCATCGTGGTCGGCGAGAACAGCGCCGCGCTCGCCGGCATGTACCCGCTGCTCGAACTGGACCTCATCAAGGTCAAGGGCAAGAAGCAGGCCGTGCGGATCTTCACCCTCGTCGGCGCGCCCGAACTCAAGGAACAACCCTGGTTCGTGGAGTTCAAGCAGGCGCACGACGCCGTGTTGGCCGCCTATCGCGCCCAGCGCTGGGACGAAGCGGACCGCCGCATGGAGGCGGCGCGCGCCATCGTTCGCGGGCACCCGGGACTTGTGACGGAACTCCTGGCCTTCTACGACATCATCGCCGAACGCATCGCCGAGTTCCGCGCCCATTCCCCGGGCGCCGATTGGGACGGCGTCTATATGGCCACCAGCAAGTAACGCGGTCCCGTGAAGTTTCTTTTCTGCGCGCCGCACACGCTCTTCGATTCTTCCAGCGGCGCGCAAATGGATCCCGACGTGCTGATCACCTACGGCGGCTACGTCGGCAACTATTTCGCCGGACATCATGCGCTCGCGAAGGGCCGCCGGTCCGTGCTTTACGCCGCCTCGCCGACCTATGCGGCGGGCGCGGCTCACGCCTTCGACCACCTCGACACGGTGCATACGGTATCGGAGGCGATGCGCGGGCGCCTGGACGCGGTCACGTCCCTGCCCAAGCTGTACGCGCCTTTGGCCTCGGCTACCGCTCGAAATCGAATACGCAGCCGCCATAGCCGGCCTCGGCCGGCAGACGGGCCTGTCGTCCGCGGGGTGTCTCTTCGAGCGCCGGCAACACGGTCACGATCGGGCTGGTGCGGGCCATTTCCAAAGCCCGCGCCGCGGTTGGCGCGCGGTTCAGTTTCTCGAGGTTGCGGCGCGTGACGAACTCCAACCTCCCGCCGTCGCCGGCAAGCGCGCGCGCCGGCGTAATCCAGTGCGAGCCCACCGACTCCATCCCGTCGTGGACCGCGATTTGATCCGTGGGCGCCGCCGCCAGGAAAAACATCGTGTCGTAGCGCTTGGGGAATAACGGAGGCGTGATCCAATGCGCGAACGGCACAAGCAGGTCCACCGCGACAGTCATGGTTTCGCGGGCAAGAAGATCCGCCAAGACGGTCTCGCCGCGCGCGAGCGCCGTCCTGTCGGCGCCCAGCGCTGCCGTGCCGGCGGCGTCGACCAGCCGCCCGCCGCGGCGTGCGAGCAAGATCCCGCTTTCCTCGAAGGTTTCACGGATCGCTCCGACCCGCCACGCCATCGCTGTTTGGTCGGCGCCGGCCGTCGGCGCGCAAAGGTCGCCGCGCGCGGCGAGGGCGCGGTCGGTTTCGTCGATGCGCCCTCCGGGGAAAACCAGCGCGCCGCCGGCGAAACCCATCGCATGGTGCCGGCGCACCATGAAAACTTCGAGGCCGGCGCCGCCGTCCCGCAACAGCAGGACAGTGGCGGCCGGCCTCGTTTCAGTCACGCAAACTACTCCGCGGGCGCGTTGTGGGCGGCCAGTTTCTTGGCTTCCACGGCGCGGTGATCGGTCGCCAGCACCATGTACACCGCCGGCACGACGAACAGCGTGAACAGCGTGCCGATGGAGATGCCCGAGAAGATCACCAGGCCGATGTTGAAGCGCGCGGCGGCGCCCGCGCCGCTCGCGATGATCAGCGGCACGACGCCAAACACCATCGCCGCGGTGGTCATCAGGATCGGGCGCAAGCGGATGCTGACGGCCTCTTCCACGGCTTCCAGCTTCGACTTGCCCGCGAGTTGCAGCTCGTTGGCGAACTCGACGATCAGGATGCCGTGTTTGCTGATCAGGCCCATCAGCGTCACAAGGCCGACCTGCGTGTAGATGTTGATGCTCGTGCCGCCGATCCCGAGGCTGATGAAGATCAAGGCGCCCGCGATCGACATCGGCACGGACACCAGGATGATCACCGGATCGCGGAAGCTTTCGAACAGCGCCGCGAGCGCGAGATAGATGATGATCAGCGCGAAGCCGAAGGTGATCAGGAAGCCCGAGGACTCGTTGATGAACTGACGGCTCGGGCCGCCGTAATCGAGGTAGTAGCCTTCCGGCAGGATGTTGTCGGCCAGTTCCTGGAGCTTGGCGATGGCGTCCCCCGTGCTGATGCCCGGCATCGGCACGCCCGACAGGGTCGCGGCATTCAACTGCTGGAAACGCGCCAGCGATTCCGGAACCGTCTTGTTCGAGATGGTCGCGATGGTCGATAGCGGCACCATCTCACCCGTGCCCGTGCGGATCTGGTAGTTCAGGATCTGCTCGGGATTCAGGCGGTACTCCTGCTGCACTTGTGGAATGACTTTGTACGAGCGACCCTCGATGCTGAAGTAGTTGACGTAACCGCCTCCCAGCATCGCCGCCAGCGAGTTGCCGACGTCGCTCATGGTCAAGCCGATCTGCGCGGCCTTGTTGCGGTCGATATCGATGCTGATCTGCGGACGCGTAAACTTGAGGTCCGACATCAGGAACATGAATTGGCCGCTCTTCAGGGCTTCCTGGAGGAATTGCTGGCTTATGTCGTTGAGCTGGTTGAACGACTGCGTCGTGCCGATCGCCACCTGGATCGGAAGACCCTGGGCGCCCGGCAGCGACGGCGGCGCGAACAGCGCCGGCTGGATGCCCGCGATCTGTCCCAGTTCCTGCTGGGCGATCTGTTGCAGCTCTTGCGCCGAACGGTCGCGATCGCCCCAGGTCTTCAAGGGGAAACCGGCGATCGATTGGCCCGGCAGTTCCATCTGGAAAATATGGGCGACTTCGGGCCACTTCACCGCGATCGAGTAAAGCTGATCGCCGTACATGCGGCGTTGATCCAGGGTCGCGTTGGACGCCGGGGTCGAGAATGCGAGCAGGAAGCCTTCGTCTTCCTGCGGCGCCAGTTCCTTTTGCGACCAGCTGTACAGGAAGAAGATGCCGCCCAGCACGAGCGCCGCGAACAGGATGGTCACGGGCACGGTCGTCAGGCTCGACTTCAGCACGCGCATGTAGCGCGCATGCACTTTCTCGAACGTCAGGTCGACGAAGTGCAGCAGCTTCTTTTCCCACTCCGGCGCTTCGGCGACGGGCCGCAGCATGCGCGACGCCATCATCGGCGACAGCGTCAGGGCGACGATGGCCGAAATGGTCACGGCGCCGACAAGCGTGAAGGCGAACTCGGTGAACAGGGTGCCGGTCAGGCCGCCCTGGAAACCGATCGGCACGTACACCGCCACCAGCACCACGGTCATGGCCAGGATCGGGCCGCCCAGTTCCTGCGCGGCGCGAAGCGCGGCATCGATCGGCTTCATGCCTTCTTCCAGGTGGCGGGTCACGTTCTCGACGACGATGATCGCGTCATCGACCACGAGACCGATGCCCAGCACCATGGCCAGAAGGGTCAAAAGGTTGATGGAGAAGCCCATCGCGAGCATCACCGTCAAGGTTCCGACCAGGGACAACGGCATCGCGATGGCCGGGATGGCCACGGCGCGCGGGCTGCCCATGAAGGCGAACACGACGATGGTGACGATGATCAGGGCCTCGACGAGCGTCAGAACCACTTCCTTGATGGCGGCGTTCACGAAGTCGGTGACGTCGTAGACGATCTCGCCCGTCAGGCCGTCCGGCAGCGCGTTGACGATCCCCGGCCATTGCGCGCGCACGCGGTCGACGACTTCCAGGAGGTTGGAACCGGGCGCCGGCATGATCCCGATGAACACCGATTCCTTGCCGTCGAAGGACACGGCGGTTTCATATTCCTCCGATCCCAGGCGGACGTCGGCGATGTCCTTCAGGCGCACGATGGCGTCGCCGTCCTGTTTCACGACCAGCTGCTCGAACTCCTCGACCGACGAAAGACCCGTCGAGGCGGTCAGCGTGGTCTGCACCATTTGGCCGCGCGTGTTGCCGATGCCGGCGATGTAGTCGTTCTGCGACAGCTTGCTCGTGACGTCGGCGGCGGTCAGACCCACGGCGGCGAGGCGCGCCGGATCGAGCCAGGCGCGCAGCGCGAAGTTCTTGGCGCCCAGGATCTCGGCGTTCTGCACGCCTTCCACGGCCTGCAGTTTCGGCTGCACCACGCGGTTCAGGTAATCGGTGATCTGGTTCTGCGCCAGTACCTGGCTGTAAAAGCCGATGTACATGGAATGGGTGCCCATTCCGATGCCGAGCGCGATCACCGGCTGCTGCGATTGCGGCGGCAGGCTGTTGCGCGCCGCGTTCACCTTCGCGCTGATTTCCGTCATCGCGCGGTTGGAATCGTAGTTCAGGCGCAGGTTCACCGTGATGGTGGACACGCCGCTCGAACTGATCGACGTCATGTAGTCGATGCCGTTCGCCTGGGCGATGGCGTTCTCGAGCGGGGTCGTGATGAAACCCGCGACCACGTCCGGATCGGCGCCGTAGTAGGCGGTCGTGACCGTGATGATGCTGGTTTCGACCTGCGGATACTGCTGGATGGGCAGGCTGAAGAAGGCTCGCAGACCCAGAACCAGGATCACCAGGCTCACCACCGTCGCGAGGACGGGGCGCAGAACGAAAATATCAGTGAATGATTTTTTCATCGCCAGTCCGTTATTGCATGACGGGTTTCGGAGCGGGGTTCATCGACGGTTGCAGATGATTGTTGATCGTCAGCGGCGATCCCGGTTGCAGCTTGATCTGGCCGGCGGTCACGACCACGTCGCCTTCATTGACGCCCGAGGTGACGGCGATCTGGTCGCCGCGCGTCGGGCCGGTGGTCACGAAGGTCTGTTTCGCCGTCAGCTTGGGCTGGCCCTTGTCGTCCTTGCCGTCCTGAATGGCGAGATACACGGTGCTGCCGTACGGATTGAAGGTGATCGCCGTCTGCGGCAGCGTCAGGTGCTGCTCGGTCTTGCCGGCGTCGATGACGAGGTTGGCCGAGGCGCCGGGCAGCAGGCGATGATCCTTGTTCGCGAAACGCGCGCGCACGAGGACATTGCGGCTCTTGAGATCGACCTTCGGGTCGATGGCCGCGACCTTGCCTTCGAAGGTGGATTCGCCCGTGGCGTCCGTCGTCAGGCGCACCGTCTGGCCCACCGCCACGCGCGCGGCGTCGTCGGCCGGCAGGTAGAAATCGGCGAAGATGGACTCGAGCGCTTGCAGCGTCACCACCGCTTCGCCCGGATTGATGTACTGGCCTTCGTCCACGCGGCGCACCCCCAATTTACCCGAGAACGGCGCCCGCACGACCTTCTTGTTGAGGGTCGCGCGCTGCTGCGCCACGGCGGCTTCGGCGTTCTTGAGGTTCGCGGCATCGACATCGAGCGAGGCGCGGCTGATGGCCTTGGCTTCGAACTGCTTCAGGTTGCGCTCATACTGCGAACGCGAGAGTTCGGCCGATGTCTGCAACGCTTGCAGGCGGGCTTGTTCGTCCTCGATGCGCAGTTCGATCAGCACGGTGCCGGCCTTCACGTCGTCGCCGGATTCGAAGTGGATGCCGTCGACGATGCCCGGCACTTCGACGGAAAGGTCCGCGCCGCGCTCGGCGCGCAAGGACCCGACCGCCGAGATCGTCGGCTGCCACGGCTGCATCTTGGCGGTGATGGTGGACACCGTCTGCGGCGGCAGGATGCCCGGGTTCATGAACTTCGCGATCATGATGCCCTTGAATATCTGGTATCCGAACAGCAGGCCGCCGACGACCGCGACCGCGCCAATGACGATGGCGGCGCGCTTAGTGGTGACGTTCATGACTTGGTTTCCTCTCGTACGGCGCCGCGGCGCCTTAACCCTGTTTGGCCTTATTCGACCTGTGTCGTGCCCGCGTTCGCGGTATCCTGTTCCCGCTGCTCCCATCCGC
>JAYSFT010000081.1:0-12690 GCA_041913245.1 Rhodospirillaceae bacterium
TGGATTAGAGGACGCGGGCCATGCGCCTCTTGGTGGGCCTCGGCAATCCGGGCGAACGATATGCCCACAATCGACACAACATCGGTTTCATGGCGATTGAGAAGATCGCCGAACGCCACCGCTTCGCGCCGTGGCGCGCGCGCTTCCAAGGCCATATCGCCGAAGGCGTCATCGACGGCGAGAAGGTCATGGCGCTGAAGCCGCAGACCTACATGAACCTGTCCGGCCAATCCGTGGGCGAAGCCGCGCGCTTCTTCAAGGTGCAGCCGCCCGAGATCATCGTGATGTACGACGAAATCGAGCTGGCGGCCGGCAAAGTCAAAGTCAAACAAGGCGGCGGTTCCGCCGGCCACAACGGCATCAAGAGCATCGATGCGCACATGGGCCCCGATTACTGGCGCTTGCGTCTTGGCGTCGGCCGCCCCGCGACCAAGGAAGAAGTGCACGGCCATGTGCTGAGCGACTTCGCCAAGGCGGACCGGGATTGGCTCGGTAAGCTCCTGGACGCCGTTTCTGAATCCATCCCCCTGCTCATCGCGGGGGGCGAAAGCAAATTCATGACCAAGGTGGCATTGCTCACCAAGCCGCCGGCGCCGAAAAAAGAGAAGGCGCCGGACGGCCCAGACAGTTCAAAGGACGCATAATGGGTTTCAATTGCGGTATCGTCGGCCTTCCCAACGTCGGCAAGTCGACCCTGTTCAACGCGCTGACGGCCACAGCGGCCGCCCAGGCGGCGAACTTCCCCTTCTGCACCATCGAGCCGAACGTCGGCCGGGTCGCGGTGCCGGATCCGCGTCTCGATATCATGGCCAAGATCGCCAAGTCGGTGAAGATCGTGCCGACGCAGCTCGAGTTCGTGGACATCGCCGGCCTCGTGCGCGGCGCCAGCAAGGGTGAAGGCCTCGGCAACCAGTTCCTGGCCAACATCCGCGAAGTCGACGCCATCGTGCATGTGCTGCGCTGCTTCGAGGACGGCAACGTCACGCATGTCGAGAATTCCATCGACCCGATCCGCGACGCGGAAACGGTCGAGACCGAACTCATGCTGTCCGACCTCGACAGCCTGGAGCGCCGCGCCGACCAGAACGCAAAGAAGGCCAAGAGCGGCGACAAGGAAGCCAAGGAGCTGATGGCGGTGATGGAACCGGTGCTGACCGCCCTTCGCGCCGGCAAACCCGCGCGCACGGCGCGTCCCGCCGACCCGGCCGCGCGCAAGATCTTCAATGGACTTCAACTGCTGACCGGCAAACCGGTCCTCTACGCATGCAACGTCGAAGAAAGCGCCGCGGCGACCGGAAACGCGCTGTCGGAAAAGGTGATCGCGAAAGCCAAGGCGGAAGGCGCGGCGTATGTGATCATCTCGGCGGCCATTGAAGCCGAAGTCGCGCAACTGTCCGACCCGGCCGAACAGAAAGAATTCCTCTCCAGCCTCGGCCTCAAGGAAACCGGCCTCGCGCAGGTGATCCGCGCGGGCTACGAACTGCTCGAACTGCTGACCTTCTTCACCGTCGGCCCCAAGGAAACTCATGCATGGACGATCCGCCGCGGCTCAAAGGGTCCGCAGGCGGCCGGAGCGATCCACACCGACTTCGAAAAAGGCTTCATCCGCGCCGAGACCATCGCCTACGCCGACTTCGTCGCGCTGAACGGTGAACAGGGCGCCAAGGATGCCGGCAAGATGCGTCAGGAAGGCAAGGAATACGAGGTGCAGGACGGCGACGTCATGCACTTCCTGTTCAATGTCTGACGCACGCCGCGCTTCACGGCCCGGCGCATAAGCCGGGCGCATGCGCCGCTAGTACAGTTGCGGCGTCTGCTGATTGGCGCTCTGCTTGCGCTTGCGCAATTCGCGGTAGGCGGCCCACACGATCACCGCCAGCGCGGTGACAAGGGCGGTATCGATCAGCGACGAATATTCTGCGTACATGATTGCACCCTCCTCGTTCTCCGGCGTCGGCGGAGTGGCGTGCCGCGCCCAAGCGCCACAGTTACGCTTACCTGTGCCAAGCGGTTGCATGGGCGTGCCTTTCCAGGATCAGCGGCGTTAACTCTTGCGTTGCAGCGCACGCGATGGTGGAAGGCGGCAACCGGCGGCCCGTGCCACCGGTTCATCACACGGAAGCGTAAACCCTCTTGACTTCGAGATGCCGCAATCCCGCCCCCATGTTGCCGGAACCGTCGCGTTAGGAGTGGTGAAGTCTCCTGCTTTGGGAGACCGCACTTCTTTCCCGCGTGGAGAACCAACATGAAAAAATTAGCAGCCGTATCCGCCGCCGCGTTGATCGCCCTGTCCGTCGCCGCTTGCGGCGAGACCCGCGGTGAACGCGCGCTTACGGGCGGCGCCATCGGCGCCGGAGCCGGTGCCCTCGGCGGAGCCGCCCTTGGTTTTGATCCGTTGACGGGCGCGGTGATCGGCGGCGCGGCGGGCGCCGTTGCCGGCGCCGCTTCCGGCGAGCGTGATCGTCGTGATCGGCGCGCCTCCCGTGACAGCGACGGCGACGGCATCCCGAATTACGACGATCGCTATCCGCGTAATCCGTATCGCAACTAAAGAAGGCCCACCATGCGTTCCATCCTGATCGGCGCCGTTACGCTTGCCGCTGCGGGTCTGCTGGCCAGCGCCTGCACCACGCGCGAGACGCGCATCATCCAGGCGCCCGCCGTGGTGGGCGCCGCGCCCGGCTCGTCGACGGTGGTGATCCGCTCGAACCGCGCCGATGCGCCCGTAGTTGTGGACGCCGAGGAGCCGCGCGACATCATCGTGCACATCGACTGACAGAAATCAGGGACTGACAGAAATCAGGACTGGCAGAAATAAGAAAATACGCTCCCACCTCCAAACCCCGCTTCGGCGGGGTTTTTCTTTACCGGTGACAAGCTGGTGCCCTTCACGGGCGGGGTCTTCACATCCGCCCGATAAAAACGCGCCGCGCGTGTCCGCCGGCGCGTCTTTAAGGGGGTGCTGGGTTAGATGAAGTTGGTGAACAGCGCGATCAACACAATAACACCGACCGGAACACCCAGAAGCCAAAGAATTAAAGCTCTGCCCATGATCCTACTCCTGCTCTTAAAACCGGCGGCTCGCGTGAGCCGAAGTTAGAACGTCGCCAGTGTGGCGATCCCATGGCAGAACCAGACCTTGTGGGGTTTCCTGCCCAGCGTGTAGCCTTGGCCAAACGCATTTCAGGGGAGATTTCAATGAAGCGTAGGTTTCTGGCTGGGCTCGCGGTTGCGGCGTTTTGCGCAACCGCTGCGCCTGTGACGGCGCAGGAAAAGGGCGGCCTCGATCAGACGGGGGCCTATGAGCCTGTCGTCGGCTGGTTCAAACCCGGCATCGACCGGTGGGACCGCCCGATGGCCTCCGTCACCGTCGATAGGCCCGACCGCATTTTCATGACCACCGCCCCGGTGCGCTTCACGCGCCCGAACGCGCCGATGCTCACCGCCGACGGCAAGCTGATGGAAGAGAAGTCGCAGGCGTCCACCATCCCAGCGGACAAACAGGCCCACGACAACATCATCCTCGTCCTCAACGGCGAGGGCAAAGTCATCGAGAACTGGAAACAGTGGGATAAGGACATCACCTTCGCCCACAACATAGAGATCAGTCCTTACGATCCCGACCGGTCCGTATGGGTGATGGATCTCGGCCACCAGATCCTGCAATTCACCAACGACGGCAAGAAAATGCTGATGCGCCTGGGTGAGAAGGACAAGCCGGCGTGGGATCAGACCCACTTCAACATGCCCTCCTCCCTGGCCTTCTATCCGGACGGCAGTTTCATCGTCGCCGACGGCTATGTGAACGCGCGCATCGTGAAGTTCGATAAGAACGGCAAGTATGTGTCCGAATTCGGCTCCAAGGGCTCCGGCCCCGGCCAGTTCGACCTGGTGCACTCGGTCGCCATCGACAAACAGGGCCGCATCTATACCGCCGACCGCCGCAACCACCGCATCCAGGTGTTCGACGCGAATGGCAAGTTCATCGAGGAATGGAAAAACGTCGGCAGCCCCACGCGCCTGATCATCACCGAAGATCAGTACCTGTGGATGAGCGACGCGGACTACAACCGTTTCGCCAAGTTCGATCTGAGCGGTAAGCTCATCACCTATTTCGGGGTGCTGGGCCGCAATCCCGGCGAGTTCGACAATCTCCACAATTGGGACGTGGACGCCAGTGGCGCCCTGTTCGTCGCCGACGGGGGCAACAACCGTATCCAGAAGCTCGTTGCCAGGAAGAACGCCGATCCGGTGCGCCTGATCGGACAGCAGTTCTTCCTGCCCGCACTGAAGAAATAAGGAAGCTCCCATGAAACGGAAACTGCTTGCGGGCCTCGCGGTCCTGACGCTCTGCGCCGGCGCCGCCCTCGCCCAGGAAAAAGGCGGTCTCGACCAGACCGGCCCTTATGACGTGGTCGCCGGCTGGTTCAAACCGGGCATCGACAAGTGGGATCAGCCGGTGGCCTCCGTGACCGTCGATAATCCCAACCGCATCTTCATCACCAATTCGGACCAGACCCGCACGCGGCCCAACGCGCCGATGCTGAGCGCCGACGGCAAGGTGATGCAGGAACGCTCGCAGGCTTCGACGCGCCCGCGTGAACAGCAACCGCATGAAAATATGATCATGGTGCTGAACGGCGACGGCCGGATGATCGAGAACTGGAAGCAATGGGACAAGGACATCACCTTCGCCCACAACATCGAGATCAGCCCCTACGATCCCGATCGCGCCGTATGGGTGATGGATCTCGGCCACCAGATCCTGAAGTTCAGCAACGACGGCAAGAAGCTGCTGATGCGCCTGGGCGAAAAGGACAAGCCGGGCTGGGACGCGACCCACTTCAACATGCCCTCGTCCATCGCCTTCTATCCCGACGGCAGCTTCATCGTCGCCGACGGTTATGTGAACGGCCGTATCGCCAAGTTCGATAAGAACGGCAAGTACCTCTCCGAATTCGGGTCCAAGGGCTCCGGGCCCGGTCAGTTCGACCTGGTGCACTCGGTCGCCATCGACAAGCAGGGCCGCATCTACGCCTCGGACCGGCGCAATCACCGCATCCAGGTGTTCGATGCGAACGGGAAGTTCATCGAGGAATGGAAAAACGTCGGCAGCCCGACGCGCCTCGCCATCACCGAGGACCAGTACCTGTGGATGAGCGACGCGGACTACAACCGCTTCGCCAAGTTCGACCTGAATGGCAAGCTCATCACCTACTGGGGTGCGTTCGGCGCCAATCCCGGCGAGTTCAACAACCTGCACAACTGGGATGTGGACGCAAACGGCAACCTGTTCACCGCCGACGGCGGCAACAACCGCATCCAGAAGTTCGTGGCCAAGAAGAACGCCGATCCCGTGCGCCTGATGGGTCAGCAGTACTTCGCGCCTCCATTGAAGAAATAGGGAGAACGTCATGAAATTGCTTCACGCGATTATTTCGCTCGGCCTACTGACGGGCGCTGCCCAAGCCGCCGAGAATACCAAAGTAAGCAATGCCGCCATCGAGGCGCGTGGTCTGACCCTCGCCGACTTCCCGCGCTATAAAACCGTCGCGCCGGACATCTACGCCTACGAAGGCTTCCACCCGTCGAAGGTGATGAACACGGTGAGCCTCATCATCGTCACCAAGGACGGCGTGGTGCTGGTCGACGCCATGGGCGACGAACAGCAGGGCCAGCAGCTGGTCGACAACATCAAGAAAATCACCCAGCAGCCGGTGAAATATCTCGTCGTCGGCTCCGACCACGGCGATCACATGGCGGGCAACGCCCCGCTCAAGAAAGCGTGGCCGGGCCTGGTGGTGATCTCGACGCCGGCTTCGCAGAAAGCCATGGAGAAGAACGCCGCGCCGCCGACGGAACTGGTGACCGACAAGCGCACCCTCAATGTGGGGGGCATCGAGATTCAGATCTTGAACCTGGGCCGCGCGCACACCGGCGGCGACCTCCTGGTCTATCTGCCGGCGACCAAGATCATGTTCATGAGCGAGGTGTACCTGCGCGGCGTGTTCCCGGCCATGCGTACCGCCTACCCCAGCGAATGGGTCGAGACCATCAAGAAGTCTCAGGCCATGAACGCGAACCTCTACATCGCGGGCCATGGCTGGCTGGACGATCCGGCGACGATGAAGGCGGGTCTTGAGACCTTCCGTAAGGACCTGGAGGCCGTGATTGCCGAAGGCAAGCGCCTGCGTGCCGCCAACGCGCCCTGCCCCGAACCGCAGACCTGCGAAGCGGCGAAACAGGCCAAGTGGGGCTCGGCGGACGGCCTTGCTCTCAGGGATGCGCAGGCACCCATTGCCCTGGCGAAAATCTATCAGGAACTGGACGGCAAATTGCCGAAATAGCCGGACACGGGAAGCCCGCCAGAGATGGCGGTTTCGAGAGTGCGGACTTCGGCTTGCTTGATGTCGCCCGCGGCAGCGCCGTGACCTGGATCGGACTCGTCGCCATCGCCACCATCCTCGCCATTGGATTCACCTGGTCGAAAACCCGCACTCGCCTCACCGGGCAAGTCGACGTCGATTCCGACGAATAGCGCCGCCATACACTGTCGGCCTGTTTTACACCGCCCGCCGCATGCCGCGCCAAAAACCTTGAAAACCTTGAAGGGTTAGCGCTGGCATAACCCTTGCAACTCCTTTCAGCGAGACCCCGATTTGGAGTGCGCAATGTATACCGAGATTTTTTCCTCAGCGTCCCACTGGCTGTTTGCGAACGCGGCCCCGTCACGGGCCGAAACTCCGCGTGCCGAAACTTCGCGTGAACGCGTTTCACGGACCCCGGCGATGATCGCCAAGATGTGGACTATCGGCGGTCCGCAAGGCATGACCGTCGAAGCGGCGAAACAAGCGCTCGGCATCAAGCCGGGCCCGGAAGACCTGGTGGTCTACACACAGTACAAGGCGGGCGGCGGGAGCTATCACATTCCCCACCTGATCTCCTGCCAACCGTATCGCCACTAGGAACGAACCGCAGGCTGTCTACTTGCGATCCGCGACGTTCAGCGTTTGACCTGTGAGCGGCGGCGTATGGACAGGCAGCCGGCGCGCCTGCGTCGCCTGCTCGAAGCTGTAGCCCAGCGACAGCAGTTTGGGTTCGCTGAACAACGGCCCCCAGAACGAGATGGCGATCGGCAGATCATCGCTGGTGAAGCCCGCCGGCACGATCAGGTCCGGAATTCCTGACAGGTTCGCGATCACCGACGGTCCGCCGCCGCCAATGGCTGAAGGCTCGGCCATGGCCGTCAGGCCCGGCGGCCGGCCCGAAGTCGGATAGACGATCGCATCGAGTTTGTCGGTCTCGAAGATACCGTTCACCACCGTGCGGACGGCAGGCAGGCCGAACTCCTTCACCGCCTTGTACTTGTAGCTATCCATGCCGGCGGCTTCCGCTTCGCGTTTGAAGACGAACCAGCGCGACGGATTGGGACCGACCCCGCCCGTGCCCATGCTCCGATACTTCTTCGCCCGCTCGATCAGCTCGCCGATGGATTTCGGATAACCCGGCCCGGTGTGCGACAAATACTCGGTCACTTGCGCCGCAAACTCGGGATAACGCAGCGTCATGTAATATTCCTGCCGCGCGTCGAGCAGCCACTTCGGGAATTTTACGTCGACTATGGTCGCACCCTGCTCGCGCATCACATCGAGCGCCGCCTCGATCGACCAGTCGATCTCCGCATGCGCGCCCATGAAATCGCGCGCGATGCCGATGCGCGCGCCCTTGAAAGCGCCGGTCTTCAGGAACCTCGTGTAGTCGGCTTCGGCCTTGCCGGTCTTGGTCACGGCGTCGGCGGGATCGACGCCCGCGATGACGCCGAGCACGGCGGCGATATCCGAGACGTTGCGCGCCATCGGCCCCACGGTATCGAAGCTGAGGGTGAGCGGGATGACGCCGCCGCGGCTGACAAGCCCCATGGAGGTTTTCAAACCGACGATGCCGTTGGCCGCCGAGGGCCCGCGAATGGAACCGCCCGTGTCGGTGCCGAACCCAAGCTGCGCATAGGCCGCCGCGACGGCGACACCGGTCCCGCCCGAAGATCCCGCCGGTGTGCGCGCGAGGTCGTGCGGGTTCAGGGACTGACCGCCGAGCGAACTGTTGGCGCCGCCGGTCGCGAATTCGGAGAGGTTCACCTTTGCCAGGATGATCGCGCCCGCGTCGCGCAGTTTCTTCACCGCGAAGGCGTCCTTGGGGGGGATCCAGCCCTCGAGCAGCACCGAGCCGCCCGTGGTCTGCATGTCGTTGGTGTCGAAATTGTCCTTGAGCACGATCGGGATGCCATGCATCGGCGAACGCTTTCCTTTCGCCTTTCGTTCGGCATCGAGGACGCGGGCGGTTTCCAGCGCTTTCGGATTGAGCGTGATGACCGCGTGCAGCTTCGGGCCCTGCTTGTCGTAGGCCGCGATGCGCGCGAGATACATTTGCGTCAGTTGCTCCGAGGTAAGCGTCCCGGCGTCGAAAGCCTGGTTGATCTCAAGGATCGTGGCCTTGTCGATATCGATGCCGGCGGCCTGCGCGGGCATCGCGAGCAGCAATGCGACGGCGGCGATCATCCCGAATTTTTTCATGCGTCTGTCCCCAATGACAAAATGCAATTACGGTGCGAGCGGCGGCGTGGTGTCCGGCGCGCGGCGGTGCTTGGTGGCCTGTTCGTAGCCGTAGGCGAGTTTGATCAGTGTCGCTTCATCCCAGGCGCGGCCGAAGAAGGTGAGGCCTGCCGGCAGGCGGTTGCCGCGCGTATAACCCATCGGCACGTTGACGGCAGGAAAGCCCGAGGTCGGCGAAAAGACCTGGCTGTTATCGCCGCCCGGCGTGGTGAGATCGCCGATCAGGCGCGGCGGAAAGCTCCAGGTGGGATAAACAAAGGCGTCGAGTTTCATCGTGTCCATCGCCGTGGCGACCGCTTCGCCAAACGCCCGGCGATAGCCCATCTCCTGTTTGCAGGCGTCGCTGCCGGGGCCCTGCGATTCGGCCTTCTGCGCGTTGAGGATGCGCACCTCGATGGACGGGTGGAATTTCTTGGAGGCGATCACCTCTTCGAGCGAATGCACGGGAATACGCTCGCCGTGCGACGCGAACCAGGCATTGACGTCGTATTTGAAACCCATGCAGACGCCCGCGTTGGGATTACGCTGGATACCGGTGAGATCGACCTGCGCCGGATCGACGATCATCGCGCCCGCGCGCCTGAGGGCTTCCACCGCCGCGGCGAAAACCTGCACGACGTCTTTATCGACGCCGTCCGGTTCGCGCTCATAAGCCTGATGCAGCACGCCGATGCGCGCGCCCCGGAGGCCGCCGGGAACCAGCGATACGCGGTAGTCCGGCAGCTTGCGCCCGCGTGCCGCCGCCGTGACAGGATCGGCCGGATCGGCGCCCGCGATCACCTGCAGCACGAGGGCGGCATCCGCGAGCGTGCGCGTCATCGGGCCGGCGATATCGGCCAAAAGATTCAGCGGAATCACCCCCGCGCGGCTGGTGAGACCCATGGTGGAGCGAATCCCCGCCAGCGCCTGGTGACCCGCGGGTCCGCGGATGGAATCGCCCGTGTCCGAGCCTAAACCGATAAGGCCGAAGTTCGCCGCGATGGCCGCCGCCGTGCCGCCGCTGGAACCCGCCGTGGACCGGTCGAGCGCATAGGGATTGCGGGTGTAGCCCGGCATCAGCGAATTCACGGTTTCCACGGGACTGAAGGCCCATTCGGCCATGTTGGATTTGGCGATGACGATGGCGCCCGCCTCTTTGATGCGCGCGATCTGAAACGCATCCTTGGCCGAGGAGAATCCCTTCAGCGCGAGTGAACCGCCGGCGCTTTGCAGTCCGACGGTCTCGAAATTGTCCTTCACGATGGCCGGCACGCAATGAAGCGGTCCGCTCAATCCCGTTTGCTTGAAGCGCGCATCCATGGCCTCGGCCTCGATGAGCGCGTTGGGATTGACCAGGGTGATCGCGTTCAGCGCCGGGCCCTTCTTGTCGTAGGCCTCGATCCGCGCAAGGTAGGCGCCGACGAGCCGGCGGCAGGTGAGCCGGCCCGCCTTCATGGCCGCATGAACGTCGGCGATGGTCGCTTCCTCGAGCCGGAAAGACTCCGGTTCGGCCGCGCCGACGGGCAACGCCGCAAATGTGAGAACAGCCGCCAGCGCCGTGAGAAGTCTCATCCACGCCCCCCGATACCCCGGCGTCATCTGAGCACAGGCGGGTTGCGGGCGGAAAGGCCCCTTTCCCTTTAAAGGGGTATGTTCCGTTTTAGGCCGGCTATGCAGCGGCCGGTGCCGGCGCTTCGAGACGGTTTCGAGATAGGCCGTGCATCGTCGATGGCGCGCGGGTCCAGCGCGAACTGGCTCTCGCGGCCCATCTTGGACGCGCGGACCACCCCGACATCCTCCAGCATCTTGAGATGCCGGGTGACCGCATGGCGGGGCCCCGGCGAAGGGAAGCGCTAAATATACGTCTTCACCAGATCGAGCGTCGTTTCGCGCTCGAGGTGATCATAATGCTCTTCCAGCCATTTCTCGGTGGTCGAGACGCCGAGGTCGTAAAGATGGCGCAGGAAATCCCAGTCGGCGTTGAACTTCGACGAGGCGCCGAGGTGGCTCATCTCCTCCTCGGCGACGATCATGTGGAAGTTCACTTTGTGGAACGGCGTATCGTGCAGTTTGCCGTCCTCGATCAGTTTGGAGATGGTGGCGATGCCGCTCATCTCGCGCGCGAGCGTCGCGTTGAAACTGATTTCATTGATGCGGTTCAGAATTTCACGCGACGAGGTCGGCACGTCGGCCCGATTCATCGGATTGATCTGGACGATCACCACGTCCTTCGACACGCACTCATGGATGAGCGGCGAGATCGGGGGATTGGCGAGATAACCGCCGTCCCAAAAGTGCTCGCCCTCGAACTCCACGGCGCGGAAGGTCAGGGGAAGGCAGGCCGACGCCAGCAGGCATTCGACGTGCATCTCTTCCGTCGTGAAGATACGCAGCTTTGTCGTGCGGACATTGGTGGCCGCCACGAACAGCTTGATCTCCTTGCGCCGCCGCAGCGCCGCGAAATCCACCTGCTCGACCAGAATGTCGCGCAAGGGATTGTAGTCCATCGGGTTGAGCTGATAGGGCGAGAACATGCGCGTGAGATAGTCGGCCATCATGAAGGCGGGCGAGGAATCCACGTTCCACCGTCCCTCGGATGACGAAAACAGGCGCGCGAAGTCCTGGCCGGGGACTTTGGACGTCTGGCCGCTGATGGCTTTCCAGAACGCCGCGAGCGCGTCGCAGGCCCCTTGGCGGCCACCCTTGATGAAGCCGTGGGCGAAGACGGTGGCGTTGATCGCCCCGGCGCTGGTGCCTGAAAGCCCGTCGATATAGATGCGCTTGTCGCGGATCAGCCGGTCGAGAACTCCCCAGGTGAACGCCCCATGGGCCCCGCCGCCCTGGAGCGCGAGATTGATGCGCTTACGCCCGCTCTGGCGTCCATTCTGGCGTTCGGTCTTCTGTGCCCCCGTCACGGGCCCTCCACGGTCTTTTTGAAGGGCGATAAACTATCACGAGGCTGTGGATAAATTCGTTAACGCCGGCCCCAAGCAAAACCGCCGGCCCCTTACCGGGACCGGCGGTTTGTTATTCAAGCCTATCGCTTAGTTTTTTAGTGCTTCTCAAGGCGCGCCCAGAGGCGGCGCTTGTAAAGATAGGCGAGGACCGTGAACAGGAACGCGAACAGCATCACGCGGATGCCGGTGGCGTGACGGACTTCCAGCTTGGGCTCGGCGGCCCAGTGCAGGAAGGCGACCACGTCTTGCGCGAGCTGGTCGGCGGAAGCCTTGGTGCCGTCGGCATAGGTCACGCGGTCGTCGGTGATCTGCAACGGCATCGCGATCTGATGGCCGGGGAAGAACTCGTTGTAGCTCATGCCGGGATTCAGTTCGAAGCCTTGCGGCGCTTCCTTGTAGCCCAGCATCAGGCTGTACACGTAGTTGGGACCGTCTTCACGGGCCTTCGTCATCAGCGAGAGGTCGGGCGGCAGCGCGCCGCCGTTCGAGGCGCGGGCCAGCGCATCGTTCGCGAACGGCTTCGGGATATGATCCGAAGGACGCGCGGGACGCTCGAACATATCGCCGTTCTCATCCGGACCGTCGGTGACCTTGTACTCGGCGGCGATGACCTTCACCTGGTCTTCGCTGTAACCGATGTCCTGGAGGTTGCGGAACGAGATGTAGTTCAGCGAGTGGCAGGAGGCGCAGACTTCCTTGTAGACTTGGAAACCGCGTTGCAACTGCTGCTTGTCGAACTTGCCCAGCATGCCGTTGAAGTGCCATTCGCGCTCCATCGGCTTCACTTCTTCGGCCGCGAAGGCCGGAGCAGCGAGGATAAACGCCGCGGCGGCGGCCAATACGATCTTTCTCATGGCACTACTCCGCGGGAGACAGGACAGGTTGGCTGATGCTGGCCGGCAACGGCTTCGGCGTTTCGATCCACGACAACAGCGGCAGAAGCACGATGAAGTGGAAGAAGTACCAGAAGGTGCCGATACGGCTGAGGATCAGCGGAACGCCTTCGGCAAGCTGCGCGCCGCACCAGCCGAGCATCAGGCCGTTCGCCAGGAAGATCCAGAAGAAGATCCGGAAGAGCGGACGGAACGACGCCGAGCGGACCGGGTGACGGTCGAGCCAAGGCAGCACGAACAGGATGAGGATCG
>JAYSFT010000082.1:0-12673 GCA_041913245.1 Rhodospirillaceae bacterium
CTCGAAGGCGGCGCCGTCATGGCGCCCACCGTGGAATATCTCGTCTCGCGCGGCATTCCGGTGATGGGTCACATCGGGCTCACGCCGCAATCGGTCAACGTGCTCGGCGGATTCCGGGTGCAAGGCAAGTCCGGCGACGAAGCGAAAAAACTCGTCACCGACGCGAAGCTGCTCGCCGACGCCGGCGCGTTCGGTATCGTCGTCGAAGGCACCGTCGAGCCCGTCGCGCGCGACATCACCAAGGCCTGCGCCGCGCCGACCATCGGCATCGGCGCGTCCGCCGGCTGCGACGGCCAGGTGATCGTGGCCGAAGACATCCTTGGTCTGTACAGCGCCTTCATGCCGAAGTTCGCCAAGCGTTACGCGCTGCTCGGCGATGAAGTCGCGAAGGCCGTGGCGGCCTATGCCGCCGATGTGCGCGCGCGCCGTTTCCCGGCGCCGGAGAACACCTACGGCGCCTCCGCGGCGAAATCCCCCCAAAAAACGAAGAAGCGCTGATCCCCATGGCTTCAGCCAATGTCAGTCTCGTCACGGTGCGGGACGTTGAAAGTTTGCGCCGCCGGATCCAGGGCTGGCGCCGTGAAGGCCGCACGGTCGCGCTGGTGCCGACCATGGGCGCGCTTCACAAAGGGCACATCACGCTCATGGAGCGGGCGAAGAAGATGGCCGACCGCGTGGTCGCCACGATTTTCGTCAATCCGAAGCAGTTCGGGCCGAATGAGGATCTCTCGTCCTACCCGCGGCGCGAGACCGAGGATTTCGAGATGCTGAATGCCGCCGGCATGCATCTCCTGTTCGCGCCTGACGTCCCGGTCATGTATCCGGCGAACTTCGCGACCAGCATCCAGATCGCCGGGATCGGCGAGCAACTGGACGGCGCGCATCGCCCCGGCCACTTCAACGGTGTCGCGACGGTCGTGACCAAGCTCCTCCTGCAGGCGCTGCCCGATATCGCGCTGTTCGGCGAGAAGGATTACCAGCAACTCGCGGTCATTCGCCGCCTGGTGGCCGATCTCAATATCCCGGTCGATATCATCGGCGTCGAGACGGTGCGCGAGCCGGACGGCCTCGCGCTGTCGTCGCGCAACGCCTATCTGAGCGCCGACGAGCGCGCCAAGGCGCCCGCGTTGAACGCCGCGATCACCGCCGCCGCCCGGGCCATTTCCAAGGGCGAAAATATCGCCGCCGCGGCCGCGGCGGCGCGCGAGCGGATTCTCGCCGCGGGTTTCGCAGAGGTGGATTATGTCGAGGCGCGTCATGCCGAGACTCTCGCCCCGCTCGGCTCCAACACCGAGCCGGGCCGCGTCCTCGCCGCCGCGCATCTGGGCCGCGCGCGTCTCATCGACAACGTCGCGATCCCGAAGCCTTAGCTTTCTTCGACGATCTTCGCGCCGGCCCAGGCTCTCGCGAGCTTGGCGTAATTCTCGCCTTGCGCCGCCGCCGCGCGCCAGCACAGCGCGATCGTGCGCATGGGATGATGTTTCTCGAACGGGCGCACGACGAGATCGCTGCGCCCCGCCAGCTCGCGCGCCACCGCCATGCGCGGCAGAAGCGTGAGTCCCAGTCCGCCCGCGACCATGGACACCAAGGTCGGCAGACTCGTCGACTGGAAAACCTCCCTGAGCGCGCGGTCCGAGAGCCGGCACGCCGCCAGCGCGTGATCGCGCAGACAGTGGCCGCCTTCCAGCAGCAGAAGCGGGACTTCGGCGAGATCGGACTCGCCTACGGCCTTGCGCGCGGCCAGGGGATGACCCGCGGGCATGCACACCGCCATGTCCTCCGCGCCGATCTCGGCGACTTCAAGGCCGTCGGTGTCGTACGGCAGCGCGATGAGCGCGAGGTCGAGTTCGCCTTTGCGAAGCCGCGCGAGGGTGGGCGCCGTCTGCTCCTCGCGCACGAATAACTTCAACTTGGGAAACGTGCGCTCGGTTTCAGTCATCAACCGCGGCAGCACATAGGGCGCGATGGTCGGGATGACGCCGAGATTGAGCGGACCCGAAAGCTCGCCGCGTCCCGCCTGGGCCAGGTCGACGAGGTCTTCCAGATAGCGAATCGCCTCGCGCCCGCGCGCCGCGATCATGCGGCCCAAGGGCGTGACGACGACGTGGCGGCGTGTGCGCTCGATCAGGGTCACGCCGAGTATCGTTTCCAGTTCCTTGAGGCCGGCGCTCAAGGTCGACTGGGTAACGTTGCACTTCTTGGCCGCGCGGCCGAAATGCCCCGTTTCCACGAGGGCGATCAGATAGTTCAGCTGGCGGGCGGAGGGCAGCGGTTTAAGTGACATATTCGATTAATATAATCATTATTAATCGTTAGATTCAATCATAAACGTCCCTTAGATATCTCTCCGAGCCGACACCCCAAACCCAACAAGAGGGACGACCGACACAATGATCACGATTGGACAAAAACTCCCCGCTTTCTCCCTGAAGGCCGTTTCCGACACCAGCGGCGAATTCCCGGTCCTCACCGACCGGAGCTTCGCCGGCAAATGGAAGGTCTTCGTGTTCTGGCCGAAGGACTTCACGTTCGTCTGCCCGACCGAAATCATCGGCTTCGACGCCGTTGAAGGCGAATTCTCGGACCGCGACGCCCAGCTCATCGGCGCGTCGACCGACAGCGATTTCGTGCACCTCGCCTGGCGCAAGAGCCGCGAGGACCTCGCCGCCGTGAAGTATCCGTGGCTGGCCGACATCAAGAAGGAATTCGCGACCGCGCTCGGTGTGCTTGAGCCGAACGAAGGCGTTGCCTTCCGCGCCACGATCATCGCCGATCAGGACAATGTCGTGCGCTACGTCGCGGTGAATGATCTCAGCGTCGGCCGCAATCCTCAAGAGGTGTTGCGTGTGCTCGACGCGTTGCAAACCGACGAGCTTTGCCCGTGTAACTGGAAGAAAGGCGAAGACACCCTGAAGGCAGCCTAGTTCCCCCGCTAGCTGCGATGCGGTTGGATCCCCCCTCCAACCGCGATCGGCGCCGCTCCGTACATCCCCTCACACAGGCGGAGCGGCGCCCCCTCTCTCATCAACGCGAGGACGTCATGACCACTCACATCGAAGCCCTGAAAAACTCCATTCCCGATTACGCCAAGGATCTGCGGCTGAACCTGTCGTCCGTCGCCGCCGACACCACGCTCACGCCGCAACAGACCTTCGGCGGCCTGCTGGCCGCCGCGATCGCCGCGCGCAACCACGCCGTCATCGCCGCGATCTCCGCCGATGCCGCGGCCGTCCTGACGCCGCAAGCCTTCAATGCCGCCAAGACCGCGGCCGCCGTCATGGCGATGAACAATATCTATTACCGCTTCGTGCACCTGGCCTCCGATCAGGAGTACGGCACGCTTCCGGCGCGGCTTCGCATGAACGCGCTCGCCAACCCCGGCGTGGAGAAAGTCGACTTCGAGCTCTGGTCGCTGATCGTCTCGGCCATCAACGGCTGCGGCATGTGTATCGACAGTCACGAGAAGGTCCTGCGTAAAGCCGGCGTCTCGGCGGCGCAGGTCCAGCAGGCGGTGCGGATCGCAGCCGTGGTGCACGCGGTCGCCGTCACGCTTGAGACCGACGCCGCGGCGCAGGTCGCTCAGAATGCCGTGGCCGCCTAAAAAGCCCTGTTTTTAAAAGCAAACGGGCGGGACCGATTTTTCAGTCCCGCCCGTTTCATGTGCGAAGAACGCGAATTACTGCACGTAGATGTGCACTTCCGGCGTTTTGGCGGCGGCGCTCGGCATGGCAGCCATCGCCACGCGTTCGGCCGGCAGGCCCATATTCGTCATGGACGCGAACACCGTATCGGCGTTGCGGCGCGCGGCCGACGGATTGCCGCCTTGCGGCGAAACGGCGACCAGATCGAACACCGCGTCGGGGCGGCGTTCCAGGGCCCGCGACAGGGCCTGGTACAGCTGCGGTTCATAGGCGACGTCCGGCTTGTCGAACCGGATCACGACCAGCGGCTTCTTCTGCGCGAAGGCTTCGGCCGACACGGTCGCGACATTGCGCACCGGCACCGCGCGGCGCGGACCGGCGGCCGCGGCGGCCGGATAGGACTGGCCGGCGTTGATCTCGGCGGCGAGTTCCACGAGCGCGTTGCGCTCGCTGCTGACATAAGCCTGCTGACGGCCGATTTCGGCGTTCAGGTCCAGAAGCGCGCGGTCGATCACGATCGCGTTCTGGTTCACTTCGTCTTCCAGAACGCGCAGCTGGCGATGGTCGTCCTCGAGGGCGCCCGAGAGGCCATAGGCCGCGCGGATGTTTTCGAGGATGAAGGCCGAGGCCCCGGCGTCGCTCGACACCTGCGCCGACAACTGGTTCAGCGTCGCGATATCCGCGTCGATCTGGGTCAGCTGCGTCTGGGCCGAGCTCCAGTTCGCCAGCAGTTCCGGGTTGCCCGGGGTCGAGCCCATCTGCAGGCGCGAACGGATGCCGCCGACCAGCGTGTGATAAGCGTTCACATTGGCGATGGTCTGCTTGCGGATGGTGTCGAGCTGTTCGCTGCGGGTCACCGTATTGGTGCGCAGTTTTTCAAAATCCGTGCGCAATTGCGCGGCTTTCTGGCCGACGGCGGTCGGTCCGAAGCGGCTGGACGACGACGCGGCCGGCGCCAAATTCTGCGAGTCCACGGCCGCGGCGAGCTGTGTACGGGCCGCGCCCGCCGTGGTTTCAGCCGCGTTCGCCGGGCGCGCGCCCTGACCCGCGCAGCCTGCCAGCGTGATGGCCAAGGCGGCAACGGCAGCGTGCTTCAGGAGAGAGCGCCTATGGCCCAGCTTGCTTTGTCCGTGACGTACTATGGACAGCCCCAATACCTGCATTCTTACTCTCTCATTCCCCACAACCGGCCTGATCGGCGCTGCAGCCCTATCGGTCTGCAAGTACTTCGTGAGTATCCCACCCGGTCCCCGAATTCGGACGCCCCAAATTCAAAGCAGGAATCCGCCAAGTGTTCACTGCGCCTCAAGCCGTTCCGGTCTTTCCCGAACTCAAACCTTAGAGAAGCAGCCCCAAAGGCTTGGCGATGCATCATAATCCGTCATCGCCCCGCACCGGCTGGGACTTTACGCGATGCCCCCAGCGCAAACAAGCCGGGAGACGGGCCCGGGCTCCACCCCCCGCCAAAACTTCCCCTTGGAATTTCTGGAGGTTTTTCTTGCATAGGCCCCATGATCTTAGTATTCGAAGCGCCCGTTCGGTCCGCCGAACGGGGGGTCCCCCGGGATAAAGGGGGTCCACAGCGCGCCCGTAGCTCAATTGGATAGAGCATCTGACTACGAATCAGAAGGTTGGAAGTTCGAGTCTTTCCGGGCGCGCCATTTTCTTCCAAGAAGCTCTTGATTCGTCCGGCGGTGCCGCACGGTGCCGTCCCCCGCCAGTCCCCGTGGCACATGGAATCTACCGCGTCGAACTAGCCGCGGCTGCTCCACCGTGGTGAGTCGAAGCTGGACCTTGACGCCACTCCCGGTAGTGCTCAGGCTTGGACAACTGCCGGATGCTGGGGCCGGCGATTCCTCCCATACCGCCAGATAAGTGGGCTGGCTGCTCATCCGAACAAAAGGGAAGGAGAAGTCATGTCCTATTGGACAGATTTGCGCTTGCCGACCGAACGTGACCTCGTCGTCGGTATGTACGATCTCAGGGGATATACGATCTACTGCGAACGCACCGAGCCATCGCGCGCGCTCGACGTTATGGCCCGCTATTGTGCGCTCGCCGGAGACATAGTGCATCGTGCGGGCGGCTTACTCATCAAGCCTATCGGAGACGCGGGCCTGTTTGCTTTTCCGGGCGACCAGGCCGATGCCCGCCGTAGAAGCAGTCAAAGAGTTGCAAGACACGGGCGATCCGTGGCTTGCGTCTGAGGGTTATGCCGGGCGAGCACGAACTGTCATGCACACAGGCATAGCAGCAATCGGACTAATTGGCGGCCCTGGGCGGGAGCAACTCGACATTATTGGGAAGACGGTGAACATCGTTGGCGCAATGCGAGCCGAAGGTTACTTCGCCATAACACCCGCAGTATTGCGCAAGCTTTCTTCCGCCAATCGGCAACTGTTCAAGAAGCACACGCCCCCGGTCTCCTACATTGACGTAGATGATCCGCGACCGCGACGGACGCATAACTGACAGTACAAGGTAACGTCGGCTGCAGGCGGAAGAATAATTCCGGGGACACAATCTTAATCGTCGCCTAAGCCGATCTCTTTCCAAGCCCGACAGCTTTGCGCAGCGCCTGGTTGATGCGCGACTGCCAGCCTGCGCCCGCGGCGCGGTAAGGAAGCGACGGGGTCAGACTCCATTGAAAATTCCGTCGTCATTTCTCGCGACTTTGTGCAGCATGCCAAACGCGCACAATAACTACGTTGCCCTGGCCGTCCACGCGATAGACCAGGATGTAGGGTGGATACGCCACTAACTCGCGGGTGCCATGTACCCGGCCGCGCCGTCCTCGGTGCGGGAACATGCTGAGGCTATCGCCAGCCAAAAGAAGTTCACGCGCGACTTGCCGCGCTGCTATCGGGTTTTCATCGGCGATATGGGCGAAAATGCGCTGAACGTCCGCCTGGGCGGCCTGCCGCCAAAGGACCGTCACGGCTCGCGGGCAACGGGCGGTGGAGCCTTAAAGTCTCCGTTCGCCACCCTGAGCAACCATTCCCGCATTTGCTCATGTGGGATCACGCGCGGGTCGGCGTCGGATTCCGCGATAGCGGCTTTCAACGCTTCCGTTTCGGCTGCGTCGTCGTCCTGCTCTGGCAAAGGTTTGGCGGGCGTGCTCATGCAAACAATATAGGCTTTTCTGGCCCAAGTTTACAGGGGGCGCGGCGGACAGATCCTCCTAAGTGGCCGTCCCCCGCCAGTCCCCCGCTGCGTGTGCCCGCCAAATGGCTCCATCACCCGCCAAGTCCGTGCAGAAATCACCAAAAGGCCTTGGGACGTATGCCCAAAGCCGCCTAAACCAGCCACCTCGGCGATATGCGAGAGGGACTACGGATCAGAAGGTTGGAAGTTCGAGTCTTTCCGGGCGCGCCATTTTCTTCCAAGACTTTCCCGACTTTGACCGGCGGTGACGTGGGCGCCGTCCCCCGCCCGGCCCGCAGGCCCTCAGCCGTCATCTGCGGCGAACAGGCCTTGCAGCCGTCGCGCGCCGTGGACGACGCGGACAATCTCAACGTCCTTGCCGGCGACGCGATAGAGAATCACATAGTCGTCCATCACCAGCATTCGCGCCTCGGGCGCGATTTCCGGGCGGGCGGCTCCAAGCTCTGGATGCGCGGTTAGGTTTAAACATCTTGCCACAAGCCGGTCGATCAGCCTGTCGGCGGCACCGGGATTGTCCAGCGCCACGTTGAGCCAGATGTCGTCGAGGTCGGCACCGGCGCGCGCCGTTCGTGTAACGCGGCCCACGCGAAATTAGCGGTCGCCGCGCCGGGCGGCCAATCGCGCGCGGCCCCGGCGTTTGATGTCTTTCGCGTCGAGCGGCGCGTCGCCGCCGCTGTCGATGCCGTCGCGCCACACGCGGCGCAACTCACTGACGGCGATGAAGCGGTCCTGACGTTTTTGTTTCCATGCCCGGAGCGCATCGCGAATCACCTCGCTGGTGGAGGCATATTCACCAGTCGCAATTGCCTTGCGGATATCGGCATCGAACTCTGGTGTCAGCGCAATGCTCAGTTTTTTCACAGCAGTCATGAAGGCCCTCGTTGTGGTATGACTAAGTACTACCACATACTCGTGCCGTTGTCCCCGATTTTTGGGGTGATAGAGAAGGCGGCAATGCGCCCGACGTCGCGATTTGATCGCTTTGGTTTTACCAGCAACTGGATTCTGGCGAATGGCGCCCGAAGACGCAGGAGCAACTTCATTTTGTGAAGGTTTGCCGCGGGAAGGCCCCTGCTGAGACTGACCACGAAGAAGCATATGTGGAATGGCGAGGGCAAAGACTGATCGAAGCAAACCAACGGCGGATGACTCCCCCTGATCCCGGCATCCCGGAATTTGAAGAAGGCGCTCCTCGCTCGGAATTCGGGACTAGAAGCGACTACTTGCGCGACCGACAATCATGGAAGAGCAAACACATCTGAGGAGGTCGGTTCCCAGGTGCCCAGAACTCGCGGGTCTGTCGCCCATCGGACACCGCCAGGCACGCGTCCCCCACCCGTCCCCCGGAGCTGTCACAAAGCCGACGGCCTGACTTGTCCTGAACCGTCCGCGCTCGCTCGGGTTGTTTGCCTCATTCCGCGTCAAAAACGATGTCGTAAGAAACGCGCCGCACGCCGTTTTCGATAGGGATCGCATCCAGCGGCAAAAACGAGGGATCGTCGCGGTATGTCCGCGCGCCGGGACGGACATAGGGCCGGTCTGCCGCTGCGACCGAACGACCGAGTTCCTCCGTTGTCGCAAAGTGGATCGCCGCGCACAGGTTGAGGCCCTGCTTTCGCGTAGGCGTGAAGGCAGTGGCGAGGTACTTGATGTGACGGATTTGTCCGGCATACCCAGGCAAGATCGTGTTCACCAGGAAACGACCGCCCTGATCCGTCCATGCCACGCCTCTGAGCTTGTAATCACTCATATGATACCGTCCACCGGCATCGGCGTGCCAAAACTCAAGCCGCGCCTTGCTCATGGGCGCGCCGGTTTTTGTCAGCACTCGACCATCAAGGCGCAGCGGCTCGCCTTCCATCCCTGAGCCCAAAGAAGCTGCGGGCGGCATTGGGGCGGGATCGCCCGGTGCCCATCCGTGATAACCGGGAAGGTCAAGCCATCCAAACGTCGGAGTGAGAGTTGGCAATTTCCATCCTCGTTCTCAGGTGACTTCCAGCACGATGTCGCACGGAACCATGAGGACTCCATCAGCAGTCCGCAACGAGCTGGGATCGAAGAACTCTGGCCGCCGCCGCGCCACAGGCTGCTTCGCGAATTCCTCGGGCGTTGGAAAAAAGATCCCGCCAGACAACATCAGCGGCTGCGGCTGGTTGTCGATGCGGGTTGCAAGCAGAAAGTGGATGTGTCGGGGGCCGTTGTAAGGACCGGGCATCACGGTTTCCAGTTGGAACCGGCCATCGCTGTCCGTTTGCTGAGCGCCGCGAAAGCGATGTCCAGTCGTGTCGTAGAGGCCCTGTTCGTTCGTCTGCCAGAAGTCCAACCGCGCGCCATGCAGCGGCTCGCATGTCGTTGTCAAAGCCCTGCCGAAAATTTTGATCCGCTGACCGGGGCCATCCTCCAACAACGAGGTCCGCATCGGCGTGCCAGGGAGATACTCTGGAGGCGGGTCGATGGATTCTGTTGGCGTCAGCGCGGAAGGGCAACTCTGCGAGGATAGCGCCGGTCGCCCGACGAGCCCCGCTGCGGCGACACCGACCACCAGAAGATCCCTGCGTGAGAGCGTCATGTTGGTCGCTCCAAAAGACAGAGTGACACGATAGCACCACGAAGCTGCACCACGATAGCCTGGAGTTATGGGGACGCTATACGTAATTCTTCTCAGATTTTTGACATATGTATCATCTCATGATACAACAAACCGATGATCACGAGGTTCCGGGACAAGGCCACTGAAGCGGTTTTCAATGGCGAATGTCCCAAGGGCTTTCCGACTGATCTCACCAAGGTGGCGCGCCGAAAATTGCGCTACCTCAATGCCGCGGCCAGTCTCGCCGACTTGAGGTCCCCTCCGGGCAATCGACTTGAGGCTTTGGCCGGTGATCGCAAAGGACAGCATTCGATTAGGATCAACGATCAGTTCCGCGTTTGCTTTGTTTGGACCTCGGAAGGACCGACAGACGTTGAAATTGTGGACTACCGCTAGGAGAAGCCTAAATGGCCAAGAAACTGAAGCCCATGCACCCTGGTGAGGTTCTTCGAGAGGAGTTCCTAGGGCCTCTGAACCTGTCCGCAGGGTCGCTTGCCAAGATCTGCGGCTTGCCGCGCACGCGGATCGAGCGGATCGCCAGCGAGCAGACCGGAATTTCTGCGGATACAGCGCTTCGGCTCGCCAAGGCTCTCGGCACTTCGGAGCAGCTTTGGCTCAATTTGCAAAGTGACTACGATGTTCAAATTGCGAGGCGCGATCTTGGCAAGAGCCTCGACCGTATCGAACGCGTAAATAAGCCCAAGGCGGCCTGACGGGCGACCTCGTCTCCGCCCGTTCCCCGGAGCTAGACCAGGATATACGGCGGATAGGCGACAAGCTCACGGGTGCCGGAGACACGTCCGCGTCGGCCGCGATGTGGAAACATCGTCAAGCTGTCGCCCGCTAACAGAAGCTCACGGCCAACTTGTCGCGCCGCAATCGGGTTTTCTGCTGCGATGTGGGCGACGATGCGTGCCAGGTCCGTAAAGGCTGCAGGCCGCCAGATAACCGGCGTTGTCACCGCGGCTTGGGCTTGCGTGCGTCGAAGTTGCCGGCCGATACTTCAAGCAGCCAAGCGCGGACTTCCTCATGTGGAATAGAACGGATGTCAGCTCGCGCTTCGGCGACCTGCATGGTGCGCTTACAACCTGAATTCGCAAGGTAAGAGGGGATCACGATGACAGTGTATTTATTCGGGTTTGATTGATGCGCGACTGTCACCCCGCGCCGGTGGCGCGATAGTGGTCCAGGACATCGGGATCGAGACGAAGATTGGTCGCTTTCTTTGGTGTGGCGGACTCCGGACGTCCACGACGCACGAGCTTCCCGCCGCGATAGGCGTCGACCTAGCAGGCGCGCCATTGTCTCTCTTATCATCCCTGACTTCATAGAAGCATCATGAGCGCTCCCCTCGACCATGACATCGCCGTTCCCGGTGGCCGGGTCTTTGCGCGCGAATGGCCGGCGGCCGGCGAGGCCCCGCCCATCGTCCTGCTTCACGACTCCCTGGGATGCATCGATCTTTGGCGCGATTTCCCAGCCGAACTGCGGGCCGCGACCGGCCGGCGGGTCATCGCCTACGACCGCCTCGGCTTCGGGCGCTCCACGGCGCATCCCGGTCAACTGGCCTTGGACTTCATCGCCGCCGAAGGGCGCGAAGCGCTGCCGGTCGTGCTCGAAGCCCTGGGCGTGGACGCCTTCGTTCTCTGTGGACACAGCGTCGGGGGCGGCATGGCCCTCTCGGCGGCGCCGTATTTCCCCGAGCGCTGCAAGGGCGTCGTCTCCATGGCCGCCCAGGCTTTTGTCGAAACGGTGACCCTGGAAGGGATCGAGGCCGCCCGCGCCACCCTCGGCCCCGGCAGCGACCGGATCGCGCGCCTGCGGAAATATCACGGCGCGAAAACCGAATGGGTGATCGCGGCCTGGATCGAGACCTGGACGCAGCCCGCGTTCGCCGATTGGTCTTTGAAGCCGGTGCTGCCGAATTTGCGCTGCCCCGTGCTCGCCCTGCATGGCGACAAGGACGAATACGGCTCGCTGCGGCATCCGGAGATGATCCGCGAATTCGCCGGCGGTCCCGCCGAACTCGCGATTCTCACCAATTGCGGCCATGTTCCCTACAAAGAGCAGCCGGCGCGGGTGTTCGATCTGATCGCGGCCTTCCTGAAGAACGGCCTTTAGCTTTTCCGGGATTGGGCCGCTTCACGTCCCACCGAATATCTCCGTCAACAGCGCCGCGAGCCGTACGCCGGCCTTATCGAGCTGTTCGAGCGCGACGCGGCGGTTTTGCCGCACATAGGTGTCGTCGTAGTCGATATCGCCCGGCGTGCCCAAATAGCCGGTCGCGGGCGAGCGCATGATCCAAAGCGTCTCATTGGCCCAGTCGAGGGGCGTGCGCGCGAGGGCTTTTGGCGCCCGCGCCTCAATCGACTTGAAGTCGTAAGCAAGGCCGGAGGAATTCGGTTTGATGAGGGTCGCGATCATCTCCTGCTCCCACATCGCCCGCAACGTCACGGGTTTGCCGCGGAAGGCGCCTTTCACCCGGGCGCCGCCGCCATCCTCGGCGAATCCGATGTTCAGGGGCTGATGGATGTCGGCGACAAGATGGACGAGGGTCTTCAAAGCCCGCGCTTTCTCCGCCTGACCCGCGCCGCCTTTCAAGGTTGCCAGGCTGCGATCGATCTCGGTGAGGGCGCAGCCGTTCGTGCAATCGCGCGTCACGTCTATGGCGCGCGCCGTCTTTGGGACAAAGACACGATGGAGAATCGCTTCCGATTGCGTGTCGAGCCAGGCGCAGCTTTCGGCGAAGGCTTTTTTCCCGGAGAGATCGAGAAGGGCCGTTGCATTTGTGCGTACGGGCTCTGCCATCTCGTCCCAGGCAATGGAGCAGGCGATGCGATGGCCGTCCGGACCCCATGCGTCTGCCGGCGCGGTGGCGCCGATCAAGAAAAGGCAGGAAAGGGCGGCCGCCTTCACGCCGTCACGGCCCGGCCCAAAAGCCGGGTGGCCGTGTGGATGGTTTCGAGCATCGGGGTCGGCACGCCGACCAACTGGGCGATCTCGGCGACCGCGCCCATGTTCGCGTCCGTCTCGGGCATGCGCCGCGCTTCGATATCCTGCAACATCGATGTCTTGTGGTCGCCGAGCGATTCGGTGACCTTGATGCGCTGTTCCAGATCCATTTTCATCTTGAGGCCAAGTCCTTCGACGACTCCCTGGACCTCGCGCATGATCGCGCGCACGACATCGCAGGCGCCTTGATCGCGCACAATGCCGGCAAGGCCCGCGCCCGTCAGCGCGCTGACGGGATTGAAGGACGAGTTGCCCCACACCTTGG
>JAYSFT010000083.1:0-12542 GCA_041913245.1 Rhodospirillaceae bacterium
AGACCGACGACGTCATGATGGAACTCTTCACGAACCCGGATCTCTGGGCCGCGCTCCTGACGCTGACCGCGCTCGAGATCGTGCTCGGCATCGACAACGTCATCTTCCTCTCGATCGTGTCGAGCAAGCTGCCGGCGCACCAGCAGCAGAAGGCGCGGCGCATCGGCCTGATCCTCGCGCTGGTGATGCGCATCGCGCTGCTCAGCAGCGTCTCGTGGATCGCCGGCCTCACCGCGCCGATCATGACGCTCGGCGACTTCGCGCTCAGCTGGCGCGACGTGGTGCTCGGTTTCGGCGGCCTGTTCCTGCTCTACAAGGGCACGCACGAAATCCACAATTCGATGGAGGGTGAGGAGGAAGAAAGCGCGCGCGGCACGACGACCTTCGCCGCCGCCATCATGCAGATCGTCATCCTCGACGTGGTCTTCTCGCTCGATTCCGTCATCACCGCCGTGGGCATGACCGACAATCTGCCGGTGATGATCTCGGCGATCGTCATCGCGATCCTGGTCATGATGTTCGCGGCCGAACCGGTCAGCTCCTTCGTCAACCGCCATCCGACCGTGAAGATGCTCGCCCTCGGGTTCCTGCTCCTGGTGGGCATGGCCCTGATGGCCGACGCGGCCCACTTCCATATCCCGCGCGGCTATCTCTACTTCGCTATCGGCTTCTCGATTCTCATCGAAAGCCTTAATCTGATCGCCGCGGGACGGCGCAAGAAGGCCCGTGAGGCCAGGAAAGGAAAAGCGGTCTGATGCTCGAGTATCTCCTCAGTCCCGAAACCTGGGCGGCGCTGGCGACCCTGACGATCCTCGAGGTCGTCCTCGGCATCGACAACCTTGTCTTCCTGGCGATCACCTCGGCGCGGCTTCCGGCACACCAGCAGGCCTCCGCGCGGCGCATCGGCTTGTTCATGGCCCTGTTCCTGCGTATCGCCCTTCTGTCGACCCTGACGTTCATCGCCGCGCTCACCACGCCGATCACGACGATCGCCGGTTTCGCGCTGAGCTGGCGCGACGTCGTGCTCGGCGTCGGCGGCCTCTACCTCGTCTACAAGGGCGTGGTCGAGATCCACGAATCCGTCGAAGGCGGCGAGGGGCCGGGCGCGAAGCCGCGTCCGCCGGCGTCCTACGTCAGCGTCATTTCGACCATCATGATCCTGGACCTGGTGTTCTCGCTCGATTCCATCATCACGGCGGTGGGCATGACGAACAATCTGCCGGTGATGATCGCCGCCATCGTGATCGCGATCCTGGTCATGATGTTCGCCGCGAACGGGGTGTCGGGTTTCATCAACCGCCATCCCACCATCAAGATGCTGGCGCTGGCGTTCCTGATCCTGGTCGGCACGGCGCTAATCGCCGACGCGGCCCACTTCCATATCCCGCGCGGCTATCTCTACTTCGCCATCGCCTTCTCGATCGGCGTCGAGACACTGAATTTGCTCGCCGCGCGCCGGCGGGCAAGCAAGACGGAACCGGTGGAGTGACTTAATAAGGGGCCGCCGCCGTGGTGATCGTGCGGGGTGGGTTCCCCGCGCGCGTGATCGGCCGCGTTCAGCGGGCCTGATCCAGTCCAAGTCCGATCATCAGCGTTTCCTTGCACGACAGATCGCCGAACAGGCGGCGCACGGGCTCCGGCGTCATCCGGAAGACCGTGGGCGTCGCGTAGACGTCGTCATTGAGCGCCGACACGGGATTCTCCAGCACGTCGATCACCTGCACGCTGATGCGCTCGCCGAAATCCTTGCGCAGCTCCTCGAGCGTGGCGATGGCGCGCTCGGCGCCCGGCGTCTGGCCTGTCACATAAAGTCTCAAGTTAATGGAATTCATCTATGACCTTACGTGGGACGGCGCGGCGGCGCGGTGTCGATGCTGTGTTTCAACGCGCCGTCGGCGATGGCGCGGATCTCGGCGAGCGTGAGCGGTTTGCGGGCGAGATCGAAGGCGATGCCGCGGTTGCGGATCTCTTTGAGAGGCCCGAAGAATTCGCCATAAAAACCGGTGACGATATAGACCGGCACGCCCGGGCAGATGTCATGGAGCCGCGCCAGGGTCTCGACGCCGTTCATCTTCGGCATCTTGAGGTCCAGGAACACGAGATCGGGCCGGTGGCGCATCGCCGACTCGAGTCCGGCCGCCCCGCCGGCGGCCGCCTCCAGGAGGTAGTTCCGTTCGGCCAGCGCCGCGAGAAAGGTTTCCCGCACGCTGGCGTCGTCGTCGATGATCAGGATCCGTTTCATCAGAATTCTATTTCGAATCAGCAAGATGAGGGGGCCGGTCGGGTTTCGCGGCCCTTCCGCCGCGGTGGCACCGCCGGGCAAGGCTTGCAACCGTTGGTGCGGATGCCTACCATAGTTTCGAACAAAAACTATAGCTACTCAAAATAAAAAGCGGCCGGAGACCCGAGCCGCGCGGAGAGTGGGAAGTGGGGATCGTGAATGACCAGCAGAGTTGCCAGCGTACCGCCGCGCCGTGTGAAAATGTTCTCGTCGTGGGACCGCAGACTCGTTCCGCCGATCGAACTCCCGGATCACGACGACCCGTCGCTCTACAAGCGCATCATTGAAGGAAGTCGCGAAGGCCTGGTCGTCGTCGACGTCGCCGGGCACGTCGTCTTTTGCAACGCCGCCGCCGCGACCTTCTTCGGCTCCACGCCCGACGACCTTTGCGGACGCGAGTTCGGGTTTCCTTATGCGAATGCCGGCGAGCCCGCCTCCATCGAAGTCTTCACCGGCGGCCAGCCGACATTCATGGAGATGATCGCCGCGCCGATATTCTGGCGCGATGGCGAAGCCACGATCATCCATTTGCGCGACGTCACGCGCTGGCGCGAAGCCGAGGCGCAATTGGGCATGCAGGCCAAGGCGCTCGAGGCGGCGGCCAACGGCATCATCATCACCACGCGCGACGGCCTCGTCTCCTGGGCCAATCCCGCCTTCATCAAGATGGCGGGATTTGCCGCCGAGGACGTGATCGGCCGGTCGGCAACGATGCTGAGGGCGGACGTTGGCGACGATCCCCTCTCCGACGCGATCGCGCATCTCACCGCGATGAACGAGACCTGGAAGGGGCGGGTGGTGAACCGCCGCAAGGACGGCTCGCTCTACACCGCCGAACAGACCACCACGCCGATTCGCGACGCGACCGGCCGGCTGTCGCATTTCGTGACGGTGCTTGAGGACATCTCCGAACGCCTCAAGGCCGAGGACGAACTCGTCCGTCTCAGTGAATACGACGTTCTCACCGGCCTTCCGAACCGCAGCGTGTTCATGGACCGGCTGAAGCTGGCCATCGACCGCGCTGCGCGCGCCGAAGCCTCGGTCGCCGTCATGGTGATGGACATCGACAACTTCCGCTCGATCAACAACACGCTGGGTCACGACGTCGGCGACGCGCTGCTGCGCGCGGTGACGCAGCGCGTGCAGAAGATCACGCGCACGACGGATACGCTTGCGCGCTTGAGCGGCGACGACTTCGGGATTCTGCTTGAGGACGTCACCGACATGGCGGCGGCCAGCCGTACCGTGCGCAGCATCGTCAACGGTTTCCATAAGCCGGTTGAGGTGAACGGCCAGTCCATCGAAGTCACGGTGTCGGTCGGGATCGCGGCCTATCCGAAGGACGATACGGATCCCCTGTCGCTGTTGCGCGAGGCGGAACTCGCCATGTACCAGGCGAAATCCGAAGGGCGCGACGCCTTCCGCTACTTCGACAAGGAAATGGACGCGGACATCCGCCGCCGGGTTCGGATCGAAACCGACCTGCGTCACGCGGTCGATCAGAACCAGTTGTGGCTGGCCTATCAGCCGCAGCTCGATCTCGCGACCGGCAAGATCGTCGGCGCCGAGGCGCTGATCCGGTGGAATCATCCCGAGCGCGGCCTGGTCTCGCCGGGCGAGTTTATTCCCATCGCCGAAACCTCGGGGCTCATTCTTCCCATCGGTGACTGGATCATCGAGGAGATCTGCCGTCAGCGCCAAATCTGGCAGGCGCTCGGCCTGCCCGAGCTGCGCCTCGGCTTCAACGTGTCGGGCGTGCAGTTCCGCCAGCGCAACCTGTTCGAGCAAGTCACCTCCGCGCTGCAGCGCTCGGGCCTCTCGCCCAGCAGCCTCGACATCGAAATTACCGAGAGCGTCGCCATGGAAGGCACCGGCCGGGTGCAGGAGAACGTCGATCAACTGACCGCGGCCGGTGTTTCCATGTCGATGGACGATTTCGGAACGGGCTACTCGTCGCTGTCGAACCTCCAGGCCTTCCCGGTGTGCCGTCTGAAGGTCGACGGATCGTTCGTGCGCGGCATCGGCCGCGCCAAGGACGACGAGAAGATCGTCGAGGCGGTCGTGCGCCTGGGCCAGAGCCTGGGGCTGACGGTGGTGGCCGAAGGCGTCGAAACCATAGAACAGCTCCGCTTCCTGAAGGAGCGCGCCTGCGACGAAATCCAGGGCTATTGGCTGTCCAAACCGCTGCCGCCGACCGAATTCCGGCGGTTCGTCGAATCCTTTACGTGTCCGGACTTTTAGGACTGTACCCGGCGGAAAAGCGCGCCATTCCTGGTGATTGCACCCCTCTCACCCGGAGCGAAGCTCTCAACCGCCTCTAACGTCCGGACCCGCGCGGCCCCGGGGTGACCCGCACCCCGGGGCCGTTCCTTTCCGGCTTCCCGCGAGTCGTAAGGCGGGCACATCGTGCCCGCGGCTAGGCAGTCCCGCCCCGCCCCGATATAAGAGGCCCCCAGGGGACGAAGCCGATTCAAGGGGCCAGCATGCGCGCGAGCGCGACATCCAGCATGACGGGGTTTGCGCGCACGGAAGGCCGCGCGGCCGCCGCCGCGCCGTTCACATGGACGTGGGAAGCCCGCAGCGTGAACGGCAAAAGCCTCGACGTTCGCTTGCGGCTGCCTCATGGCTTCGATTCCATCGAGATTCCCGCCCGCCAGGCCGTCACGGCGGCTTTCGCGCGCGGTTCGGTCACCCTCAACCTGACCGTCGCCGGGGAGGCCCAGTCGGGCGATATCGGCATTGATGAAGCGGCGCTCGACGCCTTGATCGCGCTGGCGGCCCGCAAAAGCGCGCAGTTCGGCGCCGTCGGCCAGACGGTGACGCCGGCGCGCCTTGACGGTCTCATGGCGCTGGCGAAGGGCCGCGCCGGCCAGGACACGGCGCTCGACGCCGAAACCCTGGCGGTCCGCGACGCCGCGCTTTTGAAGGGCCTCGGCGCGGCGCTGGCCGCGCTCGCCGCCGCGCGCCGGGAGGAAGGCGCGCGTCTCGTGCCCGTCCTCAAGGGGCATCTCGACACCATCGCTGGGCTCTGCGTCCGGGCGGAAGCCCATGCGGCCACCCAACCCGCGGCTTTACGCGACGCGCTGATCGCCCAGTTGCGCGAGATGGCCGCCGAGGTCCCGGCCCTGGCGCCCGAACGCCTGGCCCAGGAAGCCGCGCTTTTGGCCGCGAAAGCCGACGTGCGCGAAGAGCTCGACCGCCTGAAAGCGCATGTCACGCAAGCCCATGAACTTCTGGCGAAAGGCGAGCCTTGCGGCCGGCGCCTCGATTTCCTGTCGCAGGAATTCAACCGCGAGGCAAATACCCTGTGCTCGAAATCCGCCGATGTGTCGTTTACGAAGATCGGCCTGGACCTTAAAACGGCCATCGACCAATTCCGCGAACAGATTCAAAATATCGAATGACGCCAGATTTCCTCGATGGGGCCCATTCCATTGCGCGCCGCGGCTTGATGCTGGTGCTGTCCTCGCCTTCCGGCGCGGGCAAGACCACGATCTCCCGCGCGTTGCTGAAGTCCGACGCGAACATCTCCATGTCCATTTCCGTCACCACGCGCCCGCCGCGTCCGGGCGAGGAGCCCGGCAAGGACTACTTCTTCGTCACCGAGGATGAGTATCACCGCATGGTGAAGGCCGGGGAATTGCTGGAGCACGCGCGCGTGTTCGACAATTTCTACGGCACGCCGCGCGCTTACGTCGAAAGGCAGCTCGCCCAAGGTCACGACGTGCTGTTCGACATCGACTGGCAGGGCACGCAGCAACTCAAGGCCAGCGCCGGCGGCGACCTGGCCAGCGTCTTCGTACTGCCGCCCTCGATCGAGGAACTGGAAAAGCGCCTGCGCGGCCGCGCCCAGGATTCCGAGGACGTCGTGCGCAAGCGCATGAGCCGCGCCTCGCATGAAATGAGCCATTGGCCGGAATACGACTATGTCGTCGTCAACCGGAACGTCGATCAGAGCATTTCGCAGGTGAACGCCATTCTGGTGGCCGAGCGTCTTCGCCGCCGCCGCCGCGCGGCGGGTCTGGTGGCTTTCGTCAACGCCATGCGCGGCGAGTCATGACGGACGCCGGCAGTCTCATCGCCTTCACCGCGGGACTGCCGAAAGCCGAGCTTCACGTCCATATCGAAGGCACGCTCGAGCCGGAACTGATGTTCGCGCTGGCCAAGCGCAACCGCATCGCCATCCCCTTCAAGACCGTCGACGAGGTGCGCAACGCCTACCGGTTCACCCGTCTTCAAGATTTTCTGGATATCTACTACGAGGGCGCGACGGTGCTTCAGACCGAGGCGGACTTTCGTGACATGGCCGGCGCCTACTTCACGCGGGCCGCCGCCGACAATGTCCGTCACGCCGAGATCTTCTTCGACCCGCAGACCCACACGGACCGGGGAATCCCCTTCGACGTAGTGATGAAGGGCCTGATCCAGGCCCAGGACGACGCCCGCCGTGCGCACGGGCTCACCTCCAGGCTTATCCTATGTTTCCTGCGCCACCTCGACGAGGATGCGGCTTTCAAGACCCTTCACGCGGCGCAGCCGTGGCTGCACAAATTGACGGCTGTGGGCCTCGATTCGTCCGAGATGGGCCATCCTCCGGCCAAGTTCGCGCGCGTCTTCGCCGCGGCCGCGGACATGGGCCTGAAGCGCGTCGCGCACGCGGGCGAGGAAGGGCCGCCGGACTATGTGCGCGAAGCCCTCGATGTCCTCGATGTTCATCGCCTCGACCACGGCAACCGCGCGCTCGAGGACGCCGGCCTCACCGCGCGGCTGGCACGCATGGGCATGACGTTGACGGTTTGCCCGCTCTCGAACCTGAAGCTGTGCGTGGTGAAGGACCTCGCTGCGCATCCGCTGGCGAAGATGTTGGCGCAAGGCCTGCGGGCGACGATCAATTCGGACGACCCCGCCTATTTCGGCGGCTACATCAACGATAACTACGCGGCCATGGCGAAAGCAGGCGGTCTGGACCGCGCCGCGTTCGCGACCCTGGCCCGCAATAGTTTTCTGGGATCTTTCCTGAGCGATGCGGACGTCACCGGCCATCTCGCCGTGCTCGACGCCTATCTCGCCCGCGCTTAAACGCCATCCACGCCGCGCGCCAGCGCGCAGAATTGCTCCACGCTCAAGGTTTCCGCGCGGGCCGTCGGATCGACGCCGGCGGCGCGGCAGAGGGCTTCGGCGTCCACGCCCAGGCTCTTCAGGCTCTGGCGCAGCATCTTGCGGCGCTGACCGAAAGCCGCCGCCGTGACGCGCTCCAGTGTTTCGCGTTTCGCCGGCGCGAGCGGTTGACCGCGCGGCGTTAGCCGTACAACGGTTGAATTCACCGCCGGCGGCGGCGTGAACGCCTTCGGATTGACGTGGAACAACTGCTCGACGTCGCAGAGCCATTGCGTGAGCACACTCAACCGTCCGTAGGCCTTGGTGTCGGCCGGCGCGGTCAGTCGCGCGGCGACTTCGGATTGGAACATGAGCACCAGGCATTCGAAGGCGCCGATGTTCTTGAGCCAACCCAGCAAGAGTTCCGTGCCGACGTTGTAGGGAAGATTGGCCACGATACGCCGGGGCGCAGTGCCGAGCTGCGCCGCATCGACGGTGAGCGCGTCGGCCTCGATCGTCTCCAGCTTGTCCGGATAGGCGCCGCGCAGCTCCTCGAGGATTTCCCGGCAGCGCTTGTCCTTCTCGATGGCGATCACATGGGCGCCGGCGTCGAGCAGTGCGCGCGTCAGGCCGCCGGGTCCCGGGCCCACCTCGATGCAGGTGCCGCGGGTCATGTCGCCGGCGGCGCGGGCGATGCGGCCGGTCAGATTGAGATCGAGCAGGAAGTGCTGGCCAAGCGCCTTGGTCGCCATCAGCCCATGGCGCGCGATGACGTCCCGCAGGGGCGGAAGGCTCGGCGCGTTCATCGGTGCGCGGCCCGCCGCGCCGCGACGGCGCCGGCCGTCTTGAGGGCGGCGATCAGGCTGGAGGGATCGGCGATTCCGCGCGCGGCGATATCGCAGGCGGTTCCGTGATCGGGCGACGTGCGCACAAAAGGCAATCCCAGGGTCATGTTCACGCCGCCGGCGAAATCGAGGGTCTTCAGGGGGATCAGCGCCTGGTCGTGATACATGCAGATGGCGGCGTCATAAGCCCGCCGCGCGGCGGCGTGGAACAGCGTGTCCGCGGGCGCGGGGCCGGTGACGTCGATGCCGCTTTCACGAAGCGCGGCAATGGCGGGGACGATGACGCCGGTTTCTTCGCCGCCCATCTTGCCCTTTTCGCCGGCGTGCGGATTGAGCGCCGCGACGGCGAGGCGCGGGCGCGCGATGCCGAAATCGCGCTGAAGCGCGGCGGCCGTCACGCGGCCACAATGGATAATCGCGTCCGTCGTCAGCGCCGCGGCCACGTCCTTGATCGCGACGTGGACCGTCACCGGCACGACCCTCAGCCCCTTGATCAGGAGCATCATCACGGCCTCGGCGCCGCCGGCGAGATGGCCTAGGTATTCCGTATGGCCGGGAAAAGCGAAGCCGGTGTTTTGCAGCGTCGCTTTCTGGATCGGATTGGTGACCATGCCGGACGCCGCGCCCGACTTTACAAGGCCCACCGCCTGATCGATGGCGCTCACGACCGAACGCGCGGTCGCCGGGCTGGGTTCACCCAGGGTCACGGGCGGCAAGGGAGCCGAGAGCGGCAGGACGGGAAGCGCGCGGGAAAAAACGTGCGCGGCGTCGGCCGCCGTCTCAATCGGCGCGACCGGGCAGTCGATATCGAAATGTCTGGCGAGCGCGGCGAGCCGCGCGGCGTCGTCGATGATGAAGAACGGCGGCAGGTCCGCGCGCCGGTTCCAGGCCTTCAGGGCGAGTTCGCCGCCGACACCGGCGGGTTCGCCCATTGTGAGAACAAGCGGGGTGAGAACAAGCGGGGTAAGCGCAAGCGGAGCGCGGCTCATCCCTACAGGCGCACGTCGATCAGCGCCTGGCGGCGCAGATCGCGCAATTTCTGGCGGGCGATGTTGTTGAGTTTCTGGTTCTCCAGCATGCTGCGGACCTGGTTCTCGTTCGGAACCCCGGTGTCGGCCTGGCGCTGGCAGACCATCGCGTAGAGGCGCGCGCCGGCGACGCTGATCACATCGCTGACTTTGTTGACGGGCAGGCTGACGACGGCGGCGCGCACTTTCTCCGGCAGCGCGCCGACATAAACCGGCGGGATGGGACCCGAGCCGGGTGTGGCTATCTCTTCGGCCAGCTTGTTCATGTCCTCGCAGGTCTTCGGCTCGCGCTGGATGCGCTCGGCGAAAGCTTCCAGCTTTTCCGGCGGCAGCGCGCGGCCGCCTTCGGTGGGCAGATAGATCTGGCTCATGGTGATGGCCGCGGCCTGCGGATCCGGCGTGCCCGCCGCGCGCTTGGCGCGCAGGGCGACGATGCGGAACGCGTCGGCGACGCGCACCGGTTCGGACACCTGGTTTTCGGCCATGGCCGGCACGACCTTGGCGAGATCGCCCTCCAGGTCGTTCTGGATCACCCAGCCGAGGTCGCCGCCGACGGCGGCCGTGGCGCTCTGCGAGAATTGTTGCGCGGCGGCTTGGAACGGCGCGCCGCCGCGGATCTGTTGCACCAGGCGCTGGCCCAGCTCGCGGGCGGCCTGCTCCGGCAGGGTCAGCGAAATCGGAATGACGATTTCGGAAAGCATGTACTCGGGCTTGCCCTGGTTCGCCTTGGCGCGGTCGATGACGCTTTTCACCTCGGCGGCGGTGACGACGACTTCACGCGACAGATGTTCCTGCGCGACCTTCACCCATACGCTGTCGGACTCGATCTGCGCATAAAGGGTGTCCATGTCGATGCCGCGCTCGTCCATCATCGCGCGCAGGGTGCCCGGCTGCATGCCGTTGCGGTCTTCGATGGTGTTGACGGCCGAACGGACTTCTTCGGTCGTGACGGTGACTTTCTGGCGGCGGGCTTCCTGCATCTTGAGGCGCTCGTCGATCAGGGAATCGACAATCTGGGGAATCAGGCGCCGCTGGGTTTCCGGCGAGTTGTCGATACGCGCCGTGGCCATGAACAGCGCCATGCGGTTCTGCACTTCGCGCAGGGTCACGACCTCGTCGTTCACGACGGCGGCGATGCTGATGGCCGGCGCGGCCGCGGGGGCGCGCTGCTGTTGAGCGCGCGCAGGTTCGGCGCCCACGACAAAAGCGATCGAGGCGCACAGAAGAGCGGCAAACCGGGTGTTCATTGTCTCGTTACCAGCCATCCAAAACGGGAAGGGCGGTAACATACGCAAGAACCATGGCGAAAACCAGCCGCGTGACGCTGCCTGGCAATGGCGTAACATATGGTTTTTAAAGTAAAATCCGGCGAGGACCGGTTTAACGCGGTGAATTGACTTCGGTATTGAACCGCAGGTCGCCGATGGTCTTCAGGTTGATGCGGAACATGACGGCGACCCCTCGCTTGAAGTCGCGGTCCTCGGTGCGGTCGTTGGCGATGTCGAAGCCGAGGATAAAACACTCGTCCTCATACGTAATCCCGACGTCCGTGCGGATCGGCCCGCCGCCCTGGCTCAGGTTGTGGCGGTGGCCCACCACGAGGCTCCAGTTGCGGTTCAATTTGCTGGAGGCCGAAACGTAAAGTTCCTCGGTGTTGTTGGGGATTCCCGGCAGGGTGCCGTCGGAGGTCACGAACACGTAGGTGCCGCCGATGCGGAAGGGATCGGTCCCGGTGGCCAGGCTCACTTCGCTGCGGCGGCTGACGAGGGAGTTTTTATCCAGCCGGAAGCGGTACTGCATGTCCACGTATTTATTGGGCGTGAAATCGACGCGCCCGACGATGTCCGAGAAATGACCGCGCAGGCCCGAGAGCTGCGAGAAGATCGCATCGTCGTGGAAGCGGTAGACCTGGCCCAGCAACACCGACATCGAGCCGCCGTTCTGCCGGAACGCGGACCACTTGAGCCCGTAGTTCACGCGCGCACCCGTCTCGACGCGGTCGAGGCCGGCGAAGCGCTGCATGCTGAACAGGTTGGTGTCGTCGAACTCGAGATCGAGCGAGTCCTCGTTCGGGATCTCTTCCGGGTTCACGCCGATGGGGCTGACGGCGGCGAGCACGATGGGCTCGAACATCTGCTGGAAGCCGTAGTCGTTACTGATGAATGGCATGCGCCATTCGAGCGAGGCTTCCGGGATCATGCGCCCGGTGGTTCCGGTGAAGGTGTCGTTCGTCGTCGCACGGAACTGGTCGCGCACGTAATATCCGTCGCCGCGCACGCCGGCGCGGAAGGTATATACGTCGCCGAGCGGGCTAGTGTAGGGCAGGTTCCAGCCGACGCGGCTCGACAGGCGGCTGGTGTCCGTGCCGCGTTCGCGCACCAGGACCAGGCCGTTGCCGTCCACCGTCCAGTAGCCGCCCCACGAATCCGGCGTGCCGGTGTAATTGTACGTGAGCAGCGGCGTGACCAGCGGCACCGAGTTGTTGGTCAGCGGAAGGCGCTGGCGTTGGAAATAGTAGGTGTTGGCCGAGAAATATGTGCTTTGGCTGAAGCGTTCGGCGAACACGTTCGTCGTCAGCCATGTCGGCGCGTCGAAGCCGTAGCGGCGCAGGTACGTGCGGTCGGTGGCCAGGTTGATGTCCGTGCCCGAACGCCAGTGCTGATTGATGTCCCAGCGCGCCCAGCTCTTGATGTGACCGCGCACATCTTCGTTGCTGTCGGGATCGCCGGCCATCAAACTGCCGAACAGGCGCATCTGACCTTTCTTGAAGTTCTGGCGGTATTCGCCGATCGCGCCCTTGCCCGCGCTCGTGGTCAGGAACGGCGTGACGGTGGCGTCGCGCGTGTCGGAGAGATGGATGTAGTAGGGTTGCTGATACGACAGGCCGAGGTTGCGCCCCGCGCCGATGGTCGGCAGCAGGAGGCCGCTTTTAGGTCCCGCGGTCGGATCCGGATGGGCGAGATAGGGCGTGTAGAACACCGGCACGCCGCCGAACTCCAGCCAGGCGTTGCGGTAGTAGACCATCTCGGCGTCCGCGTCGTACTGCACGCGGCCGGCTTTAAGCTGCCACAGCGGGTTCTCGTCGGCGCAACTGTCGCAGGCCGTGTAAACCGCCGAATAAAGCTCGTTCACGCCGCCCGGGATGCGGCGGAAGGCGCGGCTGGCCAGGCGCGATTTGTCCGACAGCAGAACGCGGACTTCCTGCGCCAAACCTTCCTTGAGATCGCCCGTGATCTGAATGCTCTCGAAGAAAAAGACCGAGCCGTTGCTTTCCAGGATCGCGACATGTCC
>JAYSFT010000084.1:0-12383 GCA_041913245.1 Rhodospirillaceae bacterium
AGGATCGCGATGGCGTCCTCGAAGGCCTTCATCTGGTCTTCCGGCATTTCGCCGCGCGGCTCCTTGGTGCCGGGCGGCGTGACGACCGTACCGTAGCCGATGCGCGGCACGCCGATGCGCGCGCCCTTGAGGGCGTCGGCCTTCAGGTGCGGCGTATAGTCGTTGCCCGCCGGCGGCGTGCAGCGCGTGGTAGCGCTGTCGTTCGGGTCCGGCTGCCGGCCTTCCAGCACGCCGAACATGATCGCGACGTCCGTCACGCTCCTGCCCATGGGGCCGGCGGTGTCCTGGTCGGCGGTGATCGGGATCACGCCGTAACGGCTGATGCGCCCGACCGTCGGCTTGATGCCCGCCAGCATGTTCTGGTTGGAAGGCGAGAGAATGGAGCCCGAGGTTTCCGTGCCCACGTTCACCGCCCAGAAGCTCGCCGCGGTGCCCGCGCCCGATGACGAGCCGCCGGTGCCCATCACGGGGCGCCCGTCGTTCTGGCCCGCGCGCAGGTCGCGGCGCGGATCGTACGGATTATAGGAGTAGCCCGAGATCGAGCTGTAGTTGCCCGGCATCCCGTTGCCGAAATAGTTAGCGAGTTCGGTGAGGGTGGTCTTGGCGATGATGATCGCGCCGCCGTCCTTCAGATTCTTCGCCAGCGGCGCGTCCCACGGCGCCATGAAACCCGCGAGGCCGATCGTGCCGCCGGTCGTGGGCATATCGACGGTCTGGATATTGTCCTTCAGCGCGACCGGAATCCCATGAAGCGGCCCGCGGATCTTGCCCGCCTTGCGCTCCTCGTCGAGGGCGCGCGCTTCCGCCAGCGCGTTGGGGTTCACGGCGATGGTGGCGTTGATCACATTCTCATAGGTGGCGATGCGGATCAGGTACTGGCGCACCAGTTCCTCGGCCGTCACGCGCCCTTCCTGCATCGCCTTCTGCATGTCCGGGATCGAGGCCTCGACCACATTGAAGGCCGCCTTGTTCTCCGGCGGCGCGGTCTTCTCGCAAGACGAAAGCGTCAACGCGGCCGCCGTCAGAAGAGTCGTCGCGAATAATCTGTTCTTCATGGAATCCCCTGTTTTTCTCCCGGTGAAGCACATCCTCCGCGCCGCTACTATGGCCTCCCGCGCACCCGGGCCGCCATGTTAATTTTACCGATATCCATATAAGGAGCCCCCATGGACGCCGTGCTCATCGACGCCATCCTCGCCTACCTGCATCACCTGGGAATCGGGCTCCTCGTCGTCTGTCTCGCCATGGAGACGGCCCTGGTCCGCCAGCCGTTCACCGCGGCGCTGATTGCCCGCCTCGCGCGCATCGATTCCGGCACCGGCTTGGCCGCCGCGCTCATCCTGTTCGCCGGCGCCGGCCGCGTGATGTACGGGCTGAAAGGGGCGGAGTTCTATGTCGCCAATCATGTGTTCTGGACCAAGATGACGATGTTCGCCCTCGCGGCGCTCGCCTCGATCCCGGTCACCATCACCCTGCTCAAGTGGCGCAAGGCCGCCCTCGTGAACCCCGCCTACCAGCCCGACGCCAAATCCCTGCGCCGCGTCCAGCGCCACATGCAGATGGAATGGGGCATCATCCTCGTCATCCCGCTCGCCGCCGTGCTCATGGCGCGCGGCTTCGGGATGCGGTGAGCTCAGCGGCAAGTCCCGCGCGCGTCGGCACCCGCAGCGTCCATTGCTGCGTCACCAGGGCCGTGCCGGCGCTGGTCCGCGTAGTCACTTTCATATCCATGAAACCCCGGTCCGGCCGGCTTTTGGAGGAACGCACCGCCAGCACTTCGGCGTGGGCCCGTAACGTATCGCCGGGCTTCATCGGAGCGTGGAACCGTGTCTCCTTGAATTCCGCACCGACGATGGGCGTGCTCCCGAGCAGCCGCGCGTCCACCAGAAGGCGCATGGTCACCGCCAGAGTTTGCCAACCGCTGCCCACCAATGCGCGAACCCGCGCTCGTCATCGTCCACAAGGACTGCGGCAGGGAGACCGGGCTCAAAGCGCGCTGCGAGGCTTGCGATAAGCCGTTCGGCGCAAAAGAGGCAACCGCCACGCTCGGCCGGGCCTTCGCCGCCGAGCGCCAGGCGCGGCGCGAGTCCGCTTAAATCACACCCGGAAAAGAAGAGGCGTCATGTTCGATACGAAGATCGCGATTGTGGTGCGCGAGGATCTCGCCGCCTGGCAGAAGCTGAACGTCACCGCCTTCCTGATGAGCGGCGTGGTTGGCGCCGCGCCGCAGATCATCGGCGCGCCCTACCGGGACGCGGCGAACAACGTTTACAGCAGCCTGTGTATCCAGCCGATCATCGTGCTGGCGGCCGACGCGGCGGGGCTGAAAGCCATCCACAGACGCGCGCTCGAACGCAAGGTTCCTCACGGCCTTTATATCGAAGAAATGTTCGCGACCGGCCACGACGCCGCCAACCGGGCGGTGTTCGCCCAGCATGGCCCGGACGAGGCCAAGGTGGTCGGCCTCGCGCTGCGCGAAGACAGGAAGATCGTCGACAAGATCACCAAGGGCGCGCGCATGCACCCTTAATCGGCGTCTGCGGCGTCCAGGACGGGCTCGGCGTCTTCGAGCTCCGTGAGATGGGCTTTCATGTCGTCGATGAGGGTTTTGAGCTCGCCTTGGATGTCGGGATGGCAGGCGTCCGCCGTGCCCTCCAGCCGCTCCAATTCCACTCTCAGCCGTATAATGCGTGGGCTCATGCGACCTCTCGGCGCCGATGGAACAAGGGTCGTGCCGAACAGCTCATCGTCCGCCGGTTATAGTGCGGTTCGCGTGCTGCTTCCCCCACAATCGCTTACTCATTTTTCTCATTTTTACAATTTGCGCGCGACGCGTGTGCCGGCAAAAGAAAATCAGCCAGCGCATGCGCCGCGCGCCCAGCTGGGAACTGTTCGTCGTCCTGGAACGCCGCCGAGTGCGTGCGGATGAAGCGGACGCTAGCGGCGCGCTCGATCTGGTCTTTGATGTCGCCGAACATTTTAGCGTCAAGTCGCCGCAGGCCAAATCCATCGTCGCCCAAGTGACAAAAGCCGCGCGCGAGTGGCGCGCCGTCGCACGCGACCTTGGCCTGAAGGCTGCGGAAATCGAACGCATGGCTTCGGCATTCCTGTCAGGCAATTGACTGCGGCGGACCTAAGCTTTCAAGCCCGATTCTAACCGCCGTGGCTAATCGAAAGACGCGCGTTCAACCATCGATTTTGTTCGCCTCCATAACCATTCCCGCGCGGTCAACGGATGCGCGGGAACGTTTGTAAACGTGGGCGCAAGAGCGTAAGACGCCAAGAACGTCTTGTTCGTTTTCGCGCCATGAACGCCCATATCTCAAACGGCAGAACCAGCGACTACCTCGGCCCATTCCGGATTCTGCTCGTCGAGCCGAACCCGCTCATGCGCAAGGTCACCCGCGACATCCTCTTTCTCCTCGGCGGCCGCAGGATCATCGATACCGGCGACATCCACTCCGCCGCCCAATTCGTCCACCAGGGCGGAGTCGATATGGTCCTGTCCGAATGGTACCTGCCGGGCGCGTGCGGGGTCGACCTCGTGCGTTGGATCCGGAAAGAGGCGTCCGACATCCGCTTCACCCCCATCATCATGCTCACGTCCCAGACCCGTGTGCAGAACATCATCATGGCCCGCAACAGCGGCATCACCGAATTCGTCGCCAAGCCGTTCACCGCGCGCTCCTTGTGCTCGCGGATCCGCGAGGCCGTCGAGCGTCCGCGCCCCTTCGTCAGCATCGGCGACTACTTCGGCCCCGACCGCCGCCGCCGCCCCGGCGCCGTGGAAAAAGACCGCCGCGGCGCGCCGGCGTTGCTCATCAACGGTTATGATTTGAGTCAGGGCGAAATCAACGCCATGATTTCCGGCGGGCGCCGCCCCCGGGCGTGAGAACAAAGCCCCCTCAAAACAATCCCCCCGGGAGGTCATGGCCATGCGTCTCGCCCGACTTGCGCTGAGCCTTGCCGCCGCGGTTGGCGCAAGCGCCGTTCTCGCGGCCTCTGGGCCGGCGCCGCTGCCGTTCAAGACCATTTTCCCGCAAACCGATACATGGGCCTTCGCCTGCTTCTGCGGCGAGGTCGAATGCACCGACCTCGATCCGATCACCGACTACTGTGTCGCCTACAACGCCAAAAGCACGCGGTCCGGCAGCCGCATGATCCTCTTCGCCTTGAAAACGATGGTGATCGGGCGCGAGCCCAAATACGCGCTCGGCTTCGGCGTGGAGAAGGTCGAGAGTATCTCGCGCGCGCGCATCGCGAGCGGCGGCGCCGAGGTCGCGCTCTCCACATGCGCAAGCGGTTTCTGCTATGCGCCGGCGACGCCCGAACAGATCGCAGCGCTCGGCGCATCGTCTCACGTCGGCGCATCGTCCCAAATCGACGCGCGGGTCTATATCGGCGGTTCGTCGGTGGGCACCGGTTTCGACGGCGCGCGCGCCAAGGACCTGTTCCAGACCCTGATCACGCTGCCGCAGCACAATTGAGCGGCGCTCTAGGGATAGACGGGCAGGCCGGACTGGTTGAGCCAGTAGAAATAACGCAAGGTCACGAAGCCGAGCGCCGCCAACAGGAGGATCGCAGCGACGATAGCCCATCGTTTCTGTTTCATTTCGCAGAAGTCCCCGCCTGAATTTATGTCGCAGTTCCCGCGGCCGTGAACGGCCGCACGCTCTTACGGCTCTCCCTGCCAGGCGCCCTCGACGGCGGCCAGCGCCTCGCGCATCGCGTTCGCGAAATCCTGATTCTCGTAGATATCGTTATGGCCGACCCCCTTGATGGTGCGGCTGTAGACCATGCGCTTGGCCGCGCCGCGCATCATGGAGGACCGCTCGCGCGGAATGATCTCGTCGTGTTCGGCCGCGATGATCGCCGTCGGCACGTCGAGGCCTTTCAGAAGCTCGCCGTTGCGCATCGGATTCTTGAGCAGCATTGCCGCCGGGATCCACGGGAAATGCACCTTCGCGAGTTCGGCGAGGGAGTCGAACGGCGTCACCAGGATCAATCCGTCCAGCTTGCGTTCCCGGGCGAGGTGGACGGCTACGCCCGATCCGATGCTGAATCCGGCCGCGACGATACGCGCCGTTCCGCCTTTTTCCTCCGCCTCCGCGCGCACCGTGTCGTAGATCAGCGGCGCGTCGGCGATCAACGCGTCCACCGACGCGCGCCCCGTGCTCGGCGCGTAGCCCCGGTAATGGAACGCGACCACCTCGGCCTGCGGGTAAAGATTGAACAGGTAGGCCGCCGCGTCGTCCGCGTTCCACGCGTTGCCGCCGAAGGCGATGATGATCAGGCGGTCGGTCATGGGCGCGGCCGGCGGGGCGAGGCGCACGCCGTGCAAGGTCTCGCCGCCGGCTGTCGTGAGCTCAAGGCGCGGCGCGTCCGCCGGCACCGGCGTGCCGGTCTGCGCGGCCATGTCCGCCGGAAACAGCAGGCGGTCCTGCACGGCGTACAGCACGGCCACGACGGCCGCATAAGCCACCGCCAGCGCCGCCACGATCTTCAAGAACGTCATGCCCGGATCCTACCCCGGAATGGGGCAAGGATAAATCTCGCGCCCGATGACGGCGAAACTATGGGTGCTGAAAGGCAAACGCCTCTAAAGCGTGGCGAGGAACGCGAGCAGCGCGTCCCGCATCTCCCTGGGCAGTTTCGCGAAACGGTCGCGCGCGCGAGCCGCCTCGCCGCCGTGCCAAAGAACGGCCTCGGCCGGTGTACGGGCGCGCCCGTCATGAAGGAAGGTCGCGGTGTCGTTGACCGCCGCCGCGAGACCGATGCCCCACAGGGGCGCGGTGCGCCATTCCCGCCCGCCGGCCCCGAAATCCGGCCGTCCGTCGGCGAGGTCCTCGCCCATGTCATGGAGCAGAAGATCGGTGTAGGCGTGAATGGGCCCGCCGCGCGCGTCCAGGACCTCGCGATGGCAGGCCGTGCATCCGATCTCGGCGAATGTTTTCGCGCCCCGCGCGGCGACGGCATCGCGCGCGCGCGGCGGCGGCGGCGCCAATGCGGCGACATAGGATACGAGAGCCTCGAAGTCGGCGTCCGAGATCTCCGGCGCGGCGCCGGCCCCGGCCGTGCCGCCCAGAAGAAACGACGATGTGATTCCCATGTCGCCCGCCAATGCGCCGGCGATCTGCTGGCGCAGCGACGGTTGATTGGCCTTGAGGCCGAACCGGCCCGGCGCGAGCCGGCCACGGCTCACATCCCACACCATGTTGACGCGCCCGCGAACCCCGTCCGGCTTTCGCGCGCGCGCCGCCGCCGCGAGGGTTTCGTCCGAAACGCCTTCGAGAAGGCCCAGGCCGAAAACCGCGGGCGAGATGCGCGCCGACATCTGGATGTCCGCCGGCAGCGGTCCGTGGGCGAGATTGGCGAGCACGATCTCGGGGCGGCGCAAGGAGACCGATGCGCCGTCGGCGAGTCTCACCGCGCGTTCCACCCAATGGAAACTCACGCGCGCTTCGGGCGCCGCGCCCGTCACCGCGTCGGTCTGGATCTGGTCGCCATAGACCGGGTGCGCGCGCGGCGCGCCGGTCGCGTCGGCGCCGGGAAGGCTCAGCCGGATCAGAAGCGAGCGCGTCCGATCGGAGGCCTCGGTCGGGGGTTCTCCGCGCCCGTTGCCGATATGGCAGGCGACGCAGGAGCGCCGGTTGAACAGCGGCCCCAGCCCCGTGAAGCGCGGCGTGTCGAGCGAAGGGCCTTGCAGCCATGCCGCCCGGAAAATCCCGGCGCCGTCCCGGAACGTCTCGAGGCCGCGCGGGTCAAGGCCCGGCAGCGGCTGCTGATAGGCCGCTGGGCCGGTCAAAAGACCTGCCGCAGTGTCCGCCGCGCGCGCGTTCGTTGTCCATGCGACGAGCAGCGTAGCGAGCGCACGGGCAAACACGGCGGTCTCGTCCTTAAAACGTCACGCGGGCTTTGACATAGTAGTTGCGGCCCTGCTGCGGCTGGCCCCAGGACAGTTCGTAATTGTCGTCGAGGAGGTTCTTGGCGCCGATGGCGAGTTCCACATTCTCCATCACGTCATACTCCGCCTGCAGGTTCACCAGGGCATAGTCGCCTGTCCGCACGTAGGGGAAGGCCTGCGCCGGGTTGGTGGTCATGTCGCTCCAGCGCTTGCCGGCCAACTCCAGGCTCGGCGTGACCTTCAGCGCCGTCATCGGATGCCACGCCACGTAGAAGAACGCCTTGTGCGTGGGCACGCCGGTCGGCCTGAACGTCGGTTGCAGCGCGTCGACGATCTTGCGGTGGAGATAGGTGTAGTTGCCGCCGATGTCGATCCGATCCGAAACGCGGCTGTCGAGCGCGAGTTCGAAGCCGTACACCTCGCCGTCGCCGACATTCTGCGTTTGGGTCTGCGGCGTCGTGCCCGCCACCACCTGCACGGTCTGAATCAGATCGTTGATGTCGCTGTAGAAGACGTTGGCTTCGATGCGGGTGTTGTCGCCCAACCGGTCTTTCAGGCCGATCTCGAAGTTGTTGGCGCGCTCGGGTCCGAGGTTCGGGTTGGGGATCGCCGTGCCGGTGCGCGTCGAATACAGCTCGAAGAAAATCGGAAAACGCGCGCGGCTGGACACGCTCGCGTGCATCTGGCCGGTGGCGCCGTAGTCCCACAGCCCGGCGACCTGCCAGTTGAAGGCGTCCGACCCACCCTTGGGATATTCGAAGATGCTCAAGGTCGTGGAGTTCCATTCTTCCGAGCGCCTCACCTTGTACTTGTCGTAGCTGACGCCGCCCACGACGGCGAAAGTCCCGGAGACCTGATAGGTGTCCTCCAGCGCGACGGACCATGTGCGCTGGCCCTGGTGCTGTTTCGGCTCGACGTTGCGCAACGGGCTCGTCGGGCGGTTGTCGTTGTATTCCTGGTGGCCGTCGGCGCGGTAATGGAAGGCCAGTTTCAAGGTCTGCATCGGCAGGGCTCTGGTGCCCGCCTCGATGCTCGTCCCGTAGGCCTCGTCCTCGTAGAAGCTCCGGAAGCGCCCGTTCGCCGACTGGGTCGTGTAGGTGATGTCGTCGTAGGCATAAAGGACGTTCGAGACCGTGTTGTAATAAAATTTGGTGCGCAGGTAGGAGGCCTCGCCGATGGCGGTGTTGCTGTGCACGGCGGCGCTTTGCAGGTTCCACCAGGGCCAACGCCAGAAGCTGTTCGGAGGCACCTGCGGGTTGTTGTAGACGTTCAGAAGGCCGCCTTTTTCGCCTTCCTGGCGGGTGTAGTTGAACGAATATTCGTCGGTGTCGTTGGGCGTGAAGCCGGCCTTGACGTTGGCGCGCCAGTCGTGGCTGTCGGAATTGACGCGGCGCTCGCCGGGTTGCAGCGAGGTGGCCGTCGGCGTGTACTTGTCGGACAGCGCGAAATAATTACGGTCCGAGAGGCTGGCGCTGGCCTGCGCGTAATAATTTTCCCGGCGCGTGCCCAGGAACGCGAAGCCGTTCCAGCCTTCGTAGGGACCGTCGCCGAGCATCAGGCCGGCGCGGACTTCGCCCTCGAACGGGCGTGTCGGCTTGCGGCTGACGAGGTTGATCAGCCCGCCCATGGCGCCGGGCCCGTCGATCACCGAGGCATAGCCTTTTTGAATTTGCACCTCGGCCACGTCGCCGGTCAGGAAGCGGGTGAAGTCGAGGCGGTTGTCGGCGGGCAGGTAGATGCGCACGCCGTCGATCATCAGCGGCACCTGCCAGCGTCCGAAGCCGCGCACGAAGATATCGCTTTCGTTGCGGCGGCCGTTGGAATCGAACTGCGCGTTCACGCCGGGGGCGAGGTTGACCGCCTGTTCCAGGCTGTTCTTCTCGAACGTCCACATCTGCTCGCGCGTCACCGTCGCGCCGCCCACGGTGGACGAGGCGTCCTGCTTGGAGCGGATCACGATGATCTCGCCCAGGCCGAACACATCGTCACGGGTTGCGGACGTATCCTGCGCGGCGGCGGGCAGCGCGGACAGGAGGGCGGCTGAGGACAGCAGCCACAGACGTAAGCGATTCATGGTTTGTATTCCTCGTTTTGTCTTATTTGGAAACCAGTGCGAGGGCGCGCGCCTGACTCTCGTCGAGCGCGTCCGCCCAGGCTTTCATCTGCGGCGTCGGCGCGGCGCCGGCCTTCGCGGGCGTGAAGTTCATGATGACCTTGGCCGTGACGGCCTCGGCGTCCGAGACCGGCATCCAGCCCGCCAGCGCGCGGGCTTCCTTGGTGGCGGCGGTGGCGCCCTTGGCCTCGGCGGCCTGGATCGCGCGCCACAGCGTGCGCAGCTTGTCCTGGCGCGAGGCGATCGCGGCGTTGAACAGCGCGGAGATCATCGGGCCACGCGCCGGGCCCATCGCCAGGTCGTAGACGTAGGTGGCGTTCTTCGGCACCGAAAACGGATTCACGATCCTGCCGTCCGCGTCCGCATAAGCGTCGGGGCGCACCGGATAGCGGTTGATCTCGCGCCGGAACAACAGCTTCTGGCCGGCGGCGGACAGCACATAGTCCGTGAAGGCTTTCGCTGCGGTTGGATGCGGCGCGCTCGCCACGATCGCGACATAGGCCGGCAGGAACGCCGTGCGGGCGGGATAGACCAGCGTCAAAGGCTGCCCTTCGGCGATGGCGTTGCGCGGCAGGAAGTCGATGGACAGCGCGGCCGCGGTCTTGCCCTCGGCGACCGGGCCCAGCATCTGCCCGCCCCGCTGCGCGAGGGTGGCGTTCGCCGCCATCTCCGACAGCATCGCCCAGCCGGCCGACCATCCCTTGTCCTGAAGGATCACATCGTAAAGACCGGGCGCGAAACCCACGTCCGACGGCACCGGCATGACCACCAGGTCCGCGAAGGCCGGCTTGGCCAGATCGTCCCAGCGCGCGGGCAGGGGGATCCGCCTGTCGGCGAGCGGCTTCTCGTTGACCGCGATTCCGTATCCGGCCACTTCGAAGGCCTCATAGCGCCTGGCCGGGTCGGAAATCGGCTGAAGGCCGATGAAGCCGGGCACCTCGGCGCGGTTCACGGCGAGCGGAAGGAAGACGCCTTCGTCGGCGAGGGTCGGGAAATTGAACGCCGCGGGCGACCAGTAGACGTCGATGCCGCCGCGTCCCTCGGACCGCAGGGTCGCCATGGCGTCGCGGCCCTGCTGCCAGACGATCCTGAGGTCGATGCCCGGATGCGCCCGCTCGAAGGCCTCCTCGTAACGGATCGTCATTTCCTCGGGATACGAGGTCAGCACGACGACTTCGCTGTCGGCGGCGCCGGCCGCGGCGGCGCCCCACAGAACCGCGCCCGCGAAGGCAAGCGCTCTGACACAGACCCGGGATGGCTTCATCGATATTCCCCAATGGATATATCGATGGCTGTATCTTACTATTTGGGTGAAATTCAACCCCATAAACCGCTCCGCGCGTCCTTGGCCCTTCGGGCCGAGGACTTAGGGCGTGTTGAAGTCATGTCGAATCGCCAACACGTCCTAGAGTCTTGTTTGGTCGCACGTTCTACGGCGAACCGCGCCGGCGAAAGCCGGCCCCTAAAAGAGGCGCGCCTTCGCGCGCAGCACTTCGCCGGAACGTGCTCTAGGGGTTTCTGTTTCCTGTTTTAAAGGACGCCCCCGACTCGCCCGTGCACATTTCGAGTGGCTCACCATAATGCGCGCTGGCGCCGTCATGCTCCGTGCGCATGGTGCGGTGATGGGAGTTAGCCCGGCGCGCCATCGAAGAATTCACGCGCGAGTCGCGGGCCGATGAAACGGAACTTGGCGAGTTGACACGCCAGGGACAGCGGTTTGCGAAAGGACTCCTTGCGCAAGGAGTAGCGCACCATCGAGCTCGATCCGCTGGCCGTATCGCCATGGCCCATGCGGTAGATCGCGCCCGGGAAGGGCAGGGGCGCGAGCGGCGTGCCCTGCGCCTCAAGATCCCGCTTGATGAATTTATGGCTGCCCAGCGTTCGCGCGACATAAGCCGCGCTCACGCCTTCATCGTCCGCCGGCAGGTTCAGAAGATCGGCCCGGACGATATGCGAGGTGCCGCAGAGTTCGAAGAACGCGCGCGGATAGGAGAACAGGAGTCTGCGGCCCGAGAACATGTAGCCTGCATTCACATACCATCCGTTGGCCCGCGGGTGCGCGGCGACGAAACGCGCGAGGCGGCGGCTCACCATATCGTCGTAATCCACCACCATCACATGGCCGCGCAGCATCCCGGCCGCGCGGGCGTGCATCAGGCCGGCTAGGATCCGGTTGCCCTTGTCGCGGCGGATGGCCTGCCACACGGCTTCCTGGTCCGCGCCCGCGTCGCGAATGTTGGGCGGAAAACCGACCCGCACCACATCGCAATGCGTGAGATCGCCGGGAAGATCGGCGCCGTGATTGGCAATGATCACCGCGTTCCATTCACCGCCGTCCTGGGCGCGCAGGGATCGCAGCGTGACCTCCATGCGGGCGCGGATGGCGCCCCAGTGGGACGCGGTCGCATGGTGGCGGACGGGAATGACGAATGTCAGCATGGGGACTCACCGGGCGCGGAATATGGCGCGCCGTTCAGTGTTTGTATTTCTTCTGGCGCCCCGCCTCCGTGCCCATCAGCTCATCGATGGGAAGCTTCTCGAGCACCGACGGCGGCGGCTTGGCGAGGCCTTCTTTTTCCATCGCCTTCGCCCAGCGCATCAAGGCGTCGGGCATCTTGCGCGAGAGCCAGGCGGGGCCGACATGCTCGACCCACAGTTCGATCTCGCGCGGGGTGACGTCGGCCTTCGCACACATGCCCTCGGCGATGTCCACGAGGGTCCTGGCGACGGTGGCGTCGATCATCGCCGACGGCTCGGTCCAGAAACCCTTGCGATAACTGTCGGTGTAGAAGCCGAGCTGTTTGAGCATGTCCAGGACTTCGACCGTCTCGCCGTTCGTGTCGGTGGCGTCCTTGAACTCGGTCAGGTGACGCGCGCCCTTCTGCACCAGTTCGGACAGAATCCACGCGGTGTTCTTGGGATGGTGCGAGCGGTAGTCCTTCCACGCGCCCGTCAGTTCGCTCTTGGAGCGCGAGAGGCACATGGCTCTGAGGGTCGAGACCTTCTCGCTTTCTTCCACCGACAGGGCGGCCATGGCGGCGGCGGAGGGATAGCGCTTGGCGTCGAGCAGGATCTTCGCGTCGGCGGCGAGGCGCTTGGCGTTGCGGATGGCCGCGTTTATTCCTTCGGCGACCTCGTGGGCGGTGAGGGGCCCGCGGAACGGCGACAACGGCGGCGTGGAACTCGGGGACGGCATGGGGCTCTCGCGTGACCAGCTGTGCACTCAAAGCCCCCTCACGAATGATAAGAGGCTGTGATGCAACGATGCAAGCGGGCGAGTGTTCCCGGGGTGCGGCGCGGGCCCTTCGCGTAAGGGCCTGACCGAGAACAAATTTAGGCGGATATGACCGCGCCGTTGCGCGGGTC
>JAYSFT010000085.1:0-12368 GCA_041913245.1 Rhodospirillaceae bacterium
GCGAGATCGACTTGTCCAAATGCTCCCAATGATCGGTCATATCGATCTTGTGGCAGATGATGCCGTCGTCTTTGAGGATGCGGTGCGAGGCGGTCATGATGCCGGTCAGAAGTTCGGGAGGCACATGCTCGAGCACATCGCGCGAGATGATGATGTCGGCGATCCGGTCCGAGAGTTGACGGAAATCCGCCGGGGCGCGGTAGTCGATGTCGTAATCGTACAGCGGGCGCCGCCGGGTGCCGGGGCCGGCCTTGAGGACATCGAAGTTCGCCGTGAGGCCGGCGGCCGCCAGCCGGTCTTCGAACAGCGCGCGCATCCGCGACAGCGAGTCGATCCCCGTCCGCACCGTGCGGCCATCCAGCAGCCGTTCCTGATCCAGGGTGATCACCTTGCCCGCCCCGTAGAGCCGCATCATCAGCGGCAGCACCGGGTTCCAGCCGGTCCCGATCTCCACCACCGTCGCGCCTTCGATCTTCACCCCCAGTTCGGCCAGTTTCAGAAGCTGGTCGCGCACATCCTCGACCAGATTGCGGTCGCGGTCCGGCTGGGTCTCGTAGGGGAAGAATTTGCGCTTGAACCGGCGCGCGGCATTCTGGAAGGGAATGAGAGATTTGAGCCCGTCGATCACGGCCTTCCTGTGCCACTTCCGGACGCAAGGAGGGGCAAAAAGGGCGGGCGTTACGGCGCGGTCCATAGGTCGGAAATCCAGGGTTCGGAAGTCCCAGCGGAGTGGCTTCCTGTGGAACGGCGAGCGCTGTCGATTGTTCCCGCGATGCGCGCGCGCCCGCGTCCCGGTGGATCCGGGCCAATAGATATGGACGCTTGGAATACCCCGAATATTCCACGAGGAAGGGCCTCCCTAAACGCCGGTCCCAGGGTGTATTTTAAATGTGGTTCGCGACCTTCCGGCAGACGAGGTCTTTCCATGCGCGTCCAACACTCCGCCTTTCGCTTTGCGGCCGTGATCGCCGCGGCCGCGCTCACGGCTTGCGCGCCCAAGGGGCCGTGGAAGGGTTCGATCGAATACAGTCTCAGCACGGGTCTGCGCGCGGTGAACGCGCAGCCGGCCTATGACGCGGGCTTCACCGGGCGCGGCGTCATGGTGGCGCTGATCGATTGCGGCGTCGACAAGAAGCGCGGCGAACTCGGCAGGAACCTTTCGCCGCTCTCCACCGACCTCAACCCCGAACGCAAAGTCGTCCTGGCCGATCGTCACGGCGACGAGGTGGCCGGTCCGCTGGGTTCGAAGCTCGACGGTCACGGCCTCGCCGGCGTTGCCTATAACGCGACCGTGCTGTCCGTGCGCGCCGATTTCGACGGGGGATGGAAGGGCCAGTGCGGTTTCTATCCGCGCGATATCGCCCGCGCGCTGGATTATGCGGTGGACAAGGGCGCGCGCGTCGCGGTGCTGCCGTTCCGCGCCGACCAAAGGTTCGGACCGAAGTTCGAAGCCTCGCTGCAGCGCGCGGTGGACGCGGGTGTCGCCATCGTCATCTCCAGCGGCAATGAATCGAGCGGGCAGCCCTCGTGGCCCGCCCGCTACGCCACCGATCCGCGTTTCGAAGGCAGCATCGTCGTCGCCGGCGGCGCGCGTAAGGACGGCAGCCTCGCGCCCTGGTCCAACCGCGCAGGGGGCACCAGCGGCTGGTTCGTCATCGCGCCCGGCGAGGACGTGGTCACCGACTGCGGCGGCCAATATTGCCGGCGCGTCTCGGGCACGTCCGTCTCGGCGGCCTATGTCGCGGGCGGCCTCGCGCTGATCATGCAGGCGAGACCCGACGTGAACGCGCGCGGCGCCATCGAACTCCTGCTCAAATCCGCCCGGATCGTCGGCGACCCCGCGGAGGCCGGCCGCGGCTCCCTCGACATCGGCGCGGTGTTCGCGTTTTAGAAGCCGCTCGCCTGAGGCAGGCTCGCGCGGAACCGGTCCCACCGTGTCGCCAGCGCGCGGCGGTTGGGGCCGCGCCCGTTCGCGACGTGAAGGGCCGCGCCGTCGAGCGGCTTGTATTCGCCGCCGAGAAGATCGGGGTGGACCGCCACAACAAGGCGCGCGGGATCGATACCGACCAGATTGAGATCGAACAGCGTGTGCAGGTCGCTGCGCAGCAGAAGGCCGTTCGTGGGATTGTTGAACTTCGGCGCCGACTCCGGCTGGATATACGCGGCCTCGATCAAGGCCATCGTCGTGCAGCCCGAGATCATGCAGCGCGCGCCGTAGCGGCGGATGAGTTCGTCGCGGAACATCTTGCGCCCGCGGCGCAGGAGAATGCCGAGGTTGCGGCGCTCCCGCTCGTCCAGCACGTCGCCCGGTTCGGCCGGATCGGCGTCCGCGTCGGTCAGCGTCAGCGCGCGCTCGCTCAGCCAGCCCCTCAGAACCTGCTCGGCGTTGCGGTCACGCCGCACGATATAGCGGATCAGTCCGTCGAAATCGCATGGGCGCAACGAGAGTTGGCGGCTGTTGGTGAGCTCGAACGGGCGCAGCTCGGTCGCTTCGATCCGCGCGGACACCTCGAGGTAGTCGAGGCCGAAGGCGGCTTTGTATTCGGTGCCTTCGCGCGTGCTTGCCGCCGGCTGCGAGAACTCATGGCCGTAGAGACAACGGTAGTTGTTCGTGCGCGTCGATCTGTATCCGAGTTGTCCGGTGCCGCATGTGGGGCAGCGCCGGACGGATTTCTCGGCCGAACCCGTTTCGATCCGCTGTACGCGCGCGATTGCCAGCAATTGCGTTTGGCCGCGGATGAAAAAGATGTCGTTCACCGCTACATGGCGGTGATGCGGCGTGTGATCGCCGAAACGATAGCCGGCCGAGGGGCGATAACCCGCTCTCCCGGCTTCTTCCTGCGCGACGATGGCGATCCAGCCTCTCATGGCGCCATACTTCATCGCATCTTCCGTCAGGCCCACGACACTTATGTGATGTTTTTGTGAAAGTCGGATTGATGACAGTTGGATGAAGAATGGGGCTGGGGGACTTGTCGCGGCGCGGGGCCCCATGAAACAAGAACGCCATGTTCAAGACGTTCTGCATCGCCGCGCTTCTCATCCTCGCCGCGCATGAAAGCTTCGCCGCCGTGCGCGGATCGGCCGGCGTGTCGGCGCTTCCGGGTGGAATCGAGGCGCCGGCGCCCGCGGCGCCCGTCATGGACGGCGAAACGACGATGCTGGCGCGTCAGCTCGACGCCGTGCTGACCGCCCGCTTCGAGGCCGCCGGCCGGATGCCCTCCGCAGCGGCGCGCCGCCGGGCTTTCGAAGAGCTCGGCGTCTTTGCGAAAACGACGGTGGAAGGTTTGATCGCCGCGGCGCCGGGCGCCGATGCGCGCGCCTCGATCCAGAAGAACCTGGAAGCGATCCTCGCCTGGCATCAGGACGAGATTTCGGCCGCGCTCGCGGCGCTTCCGCGCGCCGCCCGATAATTCAAGGTCGTCGCTCCGGATCGCGCGAATTCAGCGGTTCACGGCTGGGCCGCCATCGCGGTCATGCGGCGCTTCGCCAGGATCTTCGCCTTCAGCTTCTCGTCCGAGTCCATGGTGACGATCGGGTTCGAGTCCATCGCCAGGACCTTGCCGTAGATTTCCGAAGCTTCGCCTTTGCGCCCCGCGCTCTGCAGCACGTAAGCCAGGTTCAGAAGCTGTTGAGCGTCGTTCGGAGTCTGCTTCAGTCCTTCGCGCAGCAAACCTTCGGCCTTCGTCCAATCCTTGTCCTGAACGGCGGCGTAGACCTGCGCTTCGAAGGTCGTCGCGGCCATCGCGGGCGCGGCGGCAAAACAAGCAGCGAGAGCGGAACTCAGCAGGAATTTTTTCATCGGCATCTCCCTTGAACAGCGGCCGGGGAATCATGGGCGCGGGAATGCGAAATTCAAAATGAAACTATTATGAGGGAAATATGAAACTTTCGTGACATTTCCTCCGGTGCCTGCGCTCCGGCGCCGATGCCTATTGTCATCATAACACCTTTTCACTGTAACAAACCCGTCTAACTCGCTGAGTAGATTGCCCCCGCATTCGCAACCACCACACCCATGTCGGGGGAAAGATAAAATGAACAACAGAACGGATCTTCGCTGGCGCCTGCTTGCAACCGCCGCGCTCGGCGTGATGGCCGCTTCGCCGGCGATCGCGCAAGACAGCGCTGCGCAAACGCAGTTGGCCGCGGCTTCGTCGTCCGACGCCCTCGACGAAATCGTCGTCACGGCCACCAAGCGCCAAACCAACCTGCAAGACACGCCGATCGCCATCTCGGTGGTGAACACCGAAAATCTGCAGGACCGCCACATCCAGGCGCTGCTCGATCTTGCCGACGGCGCCATCCCGGGCCTGCGCATCGCGACCTTCGAAGCGCGCCAGTCCGCGCTTACCATCGGCATCCGCGGGATCGTGCCGCTCGACGCCAACCAGCCGGCCCGCGAGCAGGGCGTCGGCGTCTATCTCGACGGCGTCTACCTCGGCCGCCAGCACGGCCTCAACGCCGCGATGCTCGACATCGAGCGCGTGGAAGTCCTCAAGGGCCCGCAGGGCACGCTCTTCGGCCGCAACACCGAAGGCGGCGCGCTCAGCCTCGTCACCCGCGCTCCGTCGGGCGAATTCGGTGTGCGCGGCACCGCCGGCGTCGGCAACTACGGCGCCCATAACGGCGAACTGCACATCGATCTGCCGGCCGTCGGCAACCTGAGCATGAAGCTCGACGGCGTCGTTCAGTATCAGCGCCCGACCACCAAGAACCCGCTCGCCGGTCAGACGGGCTGGAACTACTTCGACCGCCGCGGCGCGAAATTCGCCGCCCGCTATGAAGGTGACGACTTCCGCGCCGACTACGCGTTCGACGTCGGCAACGAAAAGAACAGCCCGTTCTACAGCCAGCTCCTGAACTACAACCCGAACAGCCTGGTCGTCGGCCCGGCCTCGGGTTCGCTGCCGGCCGGTCAGATCCGCCCGCTGCCGCCGATCGTGAAGGTCGAAGGCGCCGAGCGTCAGCAGGTCGCCGAAATCGGCGTGCCGCAGCAGCCCAGCGTCGACAAGACCCGCGGTCACGCGCTGCACCTGAACTGGGATGTGAACGACAACCTCGAAATCCGCTCCATCTCGGCCTACCGCCGCGTTGCGGTCGACCAGTGGGATAACTCGGGCGGCGCGCACCGCGTTCCGCAGTTCGTCGCGGGCGGCGCCTTCAGCCGCTACAGCCTCGCGACCCTGAAACAGTGGCAGATCAGCCAGGAATTCCAGGCGGTCGGTAAGGCCGGCGATAATTTCGACTACGTCGCGGGTCTTTTCTACTTCAAGGAACGCGTGCAGGACGACGCGGCCACCCCGAACACCAACCAGTGGAACGCGGACGGCACGGGTTACACCATCCTCGACCCGGCCCTGACGCTTCCGGGCCGGCGCGTCATCGACCGCGCCAGCGTCGCCTACGCCGAGAGTTACGCCGCCTTCGCGCAGGGCACTTACACCTTCGCCGACGATTGGCATCTGACGGCCGGCGCGCGTTATACGCACGACGACAAGAACGGCAGGCTCTTCATCATCAACAACGCGGCGACCAACCTGACGTTCGAAAGCAGGAACGACCGCGTCGATCCGATGGTCACCTTGGCCTACGACGTCAACGAAGACGTCAACGTGTACGCTAAGTTCTCGACCGGCTACCGCTCGGGCGGCGCCAGTTCGCGCTCGCTCACCTACCGTCCGTTCGGCCCGGAAAAGGTCAATTCGTACGAAGTCGGCGCCAAGACCGAATTGCTGGACCGCCGCCTGCGCTTCAACATGGCCGCCTACATGATGGACCGCACCGGCAGCCAGATCGACTTCAGCGTGGTCGCGGGCGTCATCCCCGGTTCGACGCGCAACACCGTCGAAACGGTCAATGCGCCGGGCACGACGAAGATCCGCGGCGTCGAGTTGGAAGGCACGTTGAAGCTCACCGACGACCTGACGGCCAATGCTTCGTACGCCTACACCTACACGAAGATCCCGCCGACGGTGAACCCGTTCAACAACCTCGCCCAGCCGGTGTTCATCGTCTTCACCCCGAAGAATGCGGCGTCGGCCGGCCTCGACTACGCCCGTCCATACGACTCGTTCACCTTCAAGGCGCACCTCGACGGCAACTACGCCGACGCGACGCAGACGTTCGACCAGACGGACGTGAAGAACGACAAGTCGTTCATCATGAACGCCCGTCTGTCGATCGCGGACATCGATGTCGGCCGCGGCGCCTTCGCGTCGTTCTCGCTGTGGTCGCGCAACCTGCTCAACGAAACGCACGTCTACCGCCGCGATCCGGCGAACCGTGCGACCCTCGGCGATTACGGCAACCTGAATGCGCCGCGCACCTTCGGCGCCGAAGTCAGCGTGAACTTCTAAAAACCGGGCTTCGGAAGAGACGAAAAGCGCCCGATCCCCCCGTCAGGGGCGGGCGCTTTTCTTTTGGGGTCAACCCGTGCGGGCTGGCGCGCGCGGCGCCGATCTGAGAAACTTTCATGACAATTAAATGGCGCGGTCGTCGGGATCAAAAAAACGCGGTAGCACGCGTGCGCGAATTTTTCGTCCCGCCTCCGATGTTTCCGGCGTATGGCTGAAATCGAACTTAAACTTCGCGGCGCCCCGGCGCGCCTGAAGACCGCCCTGGCGTGGTTGAGGAAACGCGCCGTGAAGGGCACGGCTTTCACGAAGGAGCTGCACGCGGTTTATTTCGATACGGCCAAGGACGATCTTCACGCCAAAGGCATTTCTTTCCGCGTGCGCGAGGAAGGGGGGCGCTTCGTCCAGACCCTCAAGCAAACGCCCGCGGACGGTGAAGCGCTCACCCGCGGCGAGTGGAGCGACCGGGTCGCCGCCGCGGCGCCCGAACTCCTCGGCACCCATAGCGGCCGCAAGCTGCGCCGGGTCTGGAAAGACATCCGGCTCCTGCCGCGCTTCCGCACGGCGATCACGCGCACGGGATTCGTTGTCTGCCCGAAGCCGGGTGCCGAGATCGAGATCGTGCGCGACGAGGGCCGGATCCACGCCATCGGGCGCGATGGCGCGGCCGTCGCCGTCTCCGAAATCGAACTCGAACTCAAGAAGGGCTCCGTCGGCGCGGTGTACCGGCTCGCGCTGGAGATCGCCGGGAAGGCCCGGGTCCGGATCGAGCCTTTGGGAAAATCCGATCGCGGTTACGCGCTTCTGTCGCCCGGCGCGGCCGTCGTCTGCGTGAAGGCCGAAGCGCCCAAGGTCCAGGGGCGCGATACGCTTGCCGAGGTGTTGCGCGCCGCCGCCCGGCGCCACTTCGCGCAGTTCTTGGCCAACATGCCCGGCGCGCTTGAACGTGATCCGGGCAGCATCCATCAAATGCGCGTCAGCATGCGCCGCCTGCGCTCGGCGCTCTACGGCGTGCGTCATCTGCTGCCGGAAGCCGAATACGAATCCGTGCGCCTCAAGCTCAAGGGCCTTCTCCGGTCCCTGGGCCCCGCCCGCGACTGGGAGGTGCTGACCGAGCGTATGTCCACGCTCGGGGAGGAAGAGGACATCGAGAAGGTCCGGCGTGCTGCCGACGCCCGGAAAAGCCGCGCTCTTGTCCGCGCCGTCGGCGCCGTGGCCTCGCGCAAGAACAGCGTGGCGGCGCTTGAGGCGATGCTTTGGTTCGAGGAGCTTCCCACGGCGCGGCATGGCCGCCGGCTGAAGGCGCATGCCCGCGACGCCGCCGGCGATATCCTGTCCGCATTGTTTCACCGCGTGCGCCGCCGGAGCCGGCATTTCGCGGAGCAGTCCGCCCGCGAGCGTCACCGCCTGCGCATCGCCGGCAAGAACCTGCGCTATAACGTCGAGCTCTACGGCGCGCTCTATCCAAAGCGGAAAGTGGAAAAGTTCCTGGCGCTCCTGAAGCCGGTGCAGGACGATCTCGGCCATCTGAACGACGTCAGCCGGGCGCGCGACTTGTTGGGGGAACTCGCCGGGCGTTCACCGCGGAAAGCAGCGGCGGAGTCCGTCGTGGCGCGGCTGGAGGCGCGGGTGACGGCGGCCGGCAAACGCGCGCGCAAGCACGTCGCGGATCTCAGGAGCGCCAAGCCGTTCTGGTAGGCGCTACCACATGAATTTCGAAACCCAGCAGAACAGCGCGCCCACCACCGCCGCGGCGGGCATGGTGATGATCCAGGCGACCAGGATCTCGCGCGCGACACCCCAGCGCACGGCGCTCACGCGTTTTGCCGCGCCTACGCCGATGATGGCGCCGGTGATGGTCTGCGTGGTCGAAACCGGGACCCCGAGTTCCGTGGCCATGAACAGCGTGATGAAACCCGCCGTCTCCGCGCACACGCCTTGCACCGGCTGAAGGCGCGTGATGCGCGATCCCATGGTGTGGATGATGCGCATTCCGCCGAGAAGCGTGCCCAGCGCCATCGCGGCGTTGCAGCTGATCACCACCCAGAAAGGCACATGAAAGTCGCCGCTCAGTTCGCCGTGGGCGTACAGAAGCGCGGTGATGATGCCCATGGTCTTCTGCGCGTCGTTGCCGCCGTGGCCCAGGGCGTAGAGCGAGGCGGATACGAATTGCGCCTTGCGGAAAATGGCGTCGGCGCGCGCCGGCGCGACACGCACGAACGCCCACGACACGATCAGCACAAGGACCAGCGCGAGGGTCAGGCCGGCGGTCGGCGACAGCACGATGCCGCTCGCGGTCTTGGCCAGGCCCTGCCATACAATGGCGCCGGTGCCCGCTTCCTGCAGGCCCGCGCCGACAAGGCCGCCGATCAGCGCGTGCGAGCTGGAGGATGGAATCCCGAAATAGCCCGTCGCGATCTGCCACGATATGGCGCCGATCAGCGCCCCGAAGATCACATGATCGGAGATGATTTCAGGAGAGATGATGCCTTTTCCGACCGTGCTCGCGACGCTTAAGCCGAACACCAGGAAGGCGACGAAGTTGAAGAAAGCGGCCCATGCGATGGCCGCGCGCGGCGACAACACGCGGGTCGAGACGATGGTCGCGATCGAGTTGGCCGCGTCGTTACGGCCGTTCATGAAATCGAATACCAGCGCAACGACGATAAGGCCGATCAGGATCTCCATGTGGGATTAGACCTGTTCGATCACGATGCTGCTGATGCGGTTGGCGACGTCCTCGAAACGGTCCATGACCTTTTCGAGGTGATCGTAGATCTCGATGCCCACCAGGTAGTTCATCGCGTTGCCGTCGCGGTATTTCTTGAACAGGGCTTTGATGCCGGCCTCGTTCAGTGCGTCGGAATCGTCCTCCAGGTGCACGATCTCTTCCGTGATCGTATGGAGGCGGGCGTTGTTCTCGCGCAGCGCGCTCAGCATCTTCACCGCCTCGACCGTCAGCGTCGCGGCTTTCAGGATGTGATCGCCCATGGCCGCCATCTCGGGCTCCATGCTCTGCACTTCGAACCTCAGCACCGCCTTGGCGGTCTTTTTCATCTGATCGATCGAATCGTCGAGCGCCGTGACCAGGTCCTGGATGTCGCTGCGGTCGAAGGGCGTGATGAAGGAACGGCGCACCAGCTGCAGGATGTCGCGGGTGACCGCGTCCGCCTCGTCTTCGAAGCGGTAGACCTCCGCCGCCGCCGCCGCCACTTCGGGTCCGCCGTTCAGAAGCCGGCGCAGCGCCTTGGCGCCTTCCACCAGCGTCTCGGCGTGGCGGTTATAAAGCTGGAAAAAACGGTCTTCGCGCGGCATCAGCGCTTGGAACCAGCCGAACATGGGGACGCCTCGAATGGATCGGGTTGAAGAGAAGTCTGGCGGTTTGCCCGGCGCGGAAAGCCCGAGCGTGTGAGTGCCCTTTAAGTATCCATCGGCCGGTGAAATGGGAAGGCGAGATAAGCATTTAAAATCAACTGGTTGCTCAAAATCGGGCGATTTGCCGCCAATTTTTCCGTGAAGGGGCGGTGACATTAATATGTCAAAGGCGGCGCGGCGGCGCGGGGCTTGTCGCGCGCGCTGAAAAAGCAGGCGCAAAACCGGTGTGTCCGTGTGCACCCGCGAAACGGCCTCGCCGTGGCGGGCGCTATTTGTCTAGACGAATCGCCCCCATGTGGCATATTTTTTGAAGTCACGAGACTGCAGAAAAACTCGCGTTGGGAGGCGCGTCACCCTAATCCATTTACACCGCCTGACGGATTTCTGCGCTGCGATGCAGAAATGACACAGCTTTTTCGTCCGGATCCGGCGGCGAATCCAGGGCCTCAAAGCCTTGTTCCGAATGTGGATTTTTCTGCAAAGTGCCTGAAATCACGACGTTTTTTAGTTCCGCTAAAGAAGAAGTCAATTGAGGGACGGTTGCATTCAGGCGCTGGTTATAGTGCTACCGACATATGACATCGCCTAAACTGAGGATGTTGCGCTGCACCACAGCGTGACCGGCGATCGGGGATAGATCTCAAACGGCGTCCGGACGGTCACAGCCGTCCGATCAAAAAGGGGAAAACCGCATGAACACCACGACTCTCTTCACGTCACGGCCGCGTCCATACCGGGTCGGCCTGAAGACCACCGCCCTGCGCACGGCCAGCGCCACGGCCATCCTCTTGGCGACCTCGATCGGCGCCCATGCCCAGCAGCTCGCGGCCGCGGCGCCGGAAGTGGAAAGCGAAATCGTCGTCACCGGCTCGCGCATCGTGCGCGACGGTTATGAAGCGCCGACGCCCGTCACCGTCGTCGGTGTCGAGGAACTGCAAAGCTCCGCGTCCGCCAACGTGGCCGACTACGTCAACACGATCCCGGCCTTCGCCGGTTCGATCATGCCGACGAACACCAACTCGACCATGAGCTCGGGCCGCTCGGGCCTCAACACGCCGAACCTGCGCAACCTCGGCGTCGAACGCACCCTGGTGCTGATCGACGGCCAGCGCTCGGTCGGTTCGACCTCCGACGGCCTGGTGGACTTGAACACCATCCCGCAGGCCCTCATCAGCCGCGTCGACGTCTCGACGGGCGGCGCCTCGGCCGCCTATGGCTCCGATGCGGTCGCCGGTGTCATCAACTTCATCCTCGATAAGGAATTCACCGGCTTCAAGGCCGACGTCGGCGGCAGCGTCACCACCTACGGCGACAATGAATCGTGGGACACCTCGCTCACCTACGGCACCCCGTTCCAGGGCGGCAAGGGCCACTTCATCATCTCCGCCTCGGCCAGCGACACGGCGGGCGTGAAGATCAACGACCGCCCGTGGAACCTGCAGGGCTGGCAGATCCTCGATAACCCGGCCTACGGCACGGGCGCGGGTCAGTCGACCTCGGTTCCGGTGCGCCTTCTGCGCAATCAGTCGTCGGTGTCGAACGGCATCGCCGGCGGCATCATCACCTCATGTATCGCCCCCGCCGCGGCTTGCGCCGCGGGCGGCAGCACGGTGGGCAACGGCCTCGTCGGCATGGCGTTCGGCGACGACGGCCGTCCGTATCCGTTCCCCTACGGCTCGATCGTCGCGAACCCTGTCATGGTCGGCGGCGGCTGGCGCGCGGCCACCATCCGCGGCACGCGCATGGCGAACGGCCTGACCTCGGCGTCCGAGACGCAGTCCCTCTTCCTGCGCACCAGCTACGACCTTTCCGACAGCGTCACCGTGTTCGCCCAGGCCTCCTGGACGCACAACCACAATCAAAACTGGTGCTGTATGAAGGAAGATAACGACAGCATCGTTATCAGCAGCGACAATCCCTTCATCCCGGCGGAAATCCTCGCGCGCATGAATGCGCTCGGCGTCACGCAGTTCCGCATGGGCTCGATGCACGCCGACACGCGCAACGCCGGCGCCATCAACGACCGCCGCGTGCAGCGCTATGTCGTCGGCGCCAACGGCACCTTCGACGCGATGGACACCGGCTGGACTTGGGACGCCTACTATCAGAAGGGCATCTCGCACGTTCACCAGGAAACCTTCGGCGTGATCAAGCAATCGGCCTACGCGAAGGCCATCGCCGCGGTTCGTTCGCCGACGACCGGCCAAGTGGTCTGCCGCGTGAACGCCGACGCCGTCACCACCAACGACGATCCCACCTGCGTGCCGTACAACCCGTTCGGCATCGGCGTGAACTCGGCCGAGGTTGTCGACTATCTGCATGGCAACGGCGAGCGCGACTTCCGCACGGAAGTCCCGCAGCAGGACGTCATGGCGGTCAACTTCTCCGGCTCGCCCTTCGAAACCTGGGCCGGCCCGGTCTCGATCGCTTTCGGTGCCGAACACCGCATCGAAAAAATCAAAGGCACGAACGATCCGGTCAGCCGCGCCTTCGATTGGTACTTCGGCAACTACCAGGTCTTCAGCGCGAAGATGAACGTCACCGAAGGTTACCTCGAAACCGTGGTGCCGCTCGCCACCGACACGTCCTTCGCCGAATCGCTCGAGTTCAACGGCGCCGTGCGCGCCACCGACTACT
>JAYSFT010000086.1:0-12360 GCA_041913245.1 Rhodospirillaceae bacterium
TCACCGCCGACGCGGACATGTTCCTGTCCGTCGCCAAGATCCGCGCCCTGCGCAAGATGTGGGCGCGCGTGGCCGAGGCATCCGGCGCCGAGAACCGCAGCACCTTTATTACCGCCGTCACCGCGCCGCGCATGATGAGCCGGCGCGATCCGTGGGTGAACATCCTGCGCGCGACGGTGGCCTGCTTCAGCGCCGGCATCGCGGGCGCGGACGCCGTGACCGTGCTGCCGTTCGACAGCGCGCTGGGTGTGCCGGGGGACCTCGGCCGGCGCATCGCGCGCAACACCCAGGTTGTGCTTCAGGAAGAATCCGGCCTCGGCAAGGTGATCGACCCGGCCGGCGGCGCCTGGATGTTCGAGACCTTGACGGATGAACTGGCCGACAAGGCCTGGAGCTTTTTCCAGGAGATCGAGCGCCAGGGCGGCATGATGAAGGCGCTGATGGCGGAATTCATCTCGGCCAAGATCGCCGGGGTGCAGGCGGAGCGCTCGAAAAATCTCGCCAGGCGGAAAGACGCTTTGACGGGCGTGAGCGAATTCCCGAACGTGCATGAAGCGCCGGTCGCGGCGGCCAAGACGAGCGCGCCGAAAACGCCGGCCGTTTCAGCCCCCGCGCTAACGCTGCCCGAAACGGGGCGCGGCAAGCTCACCGCGGCTTTTGTCGCGGCCGCCGAGACCGCGCCGATTTCGAGCTATATCGCCGCGCTGAAAGGCGGCACGGGCGCGTCCATCACGCCGCTGCCGAACCTGCGCCTGGCGCAGGACTTCGAGAAGCTGCGCGACACGGCCGACAGCTATGCCCGGCGTCCGAAGGTCTATCTCGCCAACATGGGCACGGTGGCGGATTTCACGGCGCGCGCGACCTTCGCCAAGAATTTCTATGAAGCCGGCGGTTTCGAAGCCGTGTCGGGCGCGGGCGGCACGGATACGAATTCAATTGCAAAGGAATTCAAGGCCAGCGGGACGCGCTTCGCCGTCATCTGTTCGACCGACGCGGTTTATGCCGAGCACGCCGTCAACGCCGCGAAGGCGTTGAAAGACGCGGGCGCGGGCGCCGTCCACCTCGCCGGGCGCGGCGGTGAACTGGAAGCCGCGCTGAAATCCGCCGGCGCCGACGACTTCATCTTCATCGGCTGCGATGTGCTGGGCGTTCTGAACGCCCTGCATGTCCGGATCGCCAAGTAAAGGAAACCGCCATGAACACAGCGGCCGGCAAGATCCCGAACTTCGCCGATATCGGGCTGTCATCGACCTCCAACTCCGGGTGCCTGACCCTCGAAGAATGGACCGCACAGGCGGGCGCCGCCGCCGCGCGCGTGGAAACGCCCGAAGGCATTCCGGTGAAGCCCCTGTACACCAGCGCGGACCTCGAAGGCCTCGACTTCCTCGACACGCGCCCGGGCGTCGCGCCGTTCCTGCGCGGCCCCTACCCCGCGATGTATGTGACCCAGCCGTGGACCGTGCGCCAATACGCCGGTTTCTCGACCGCCGAGGATTCCAACGCCTTCTACCGCCGCAACCTCGCGGCCGGGCAGAAGGGCCTGTCCATCGCCTTCGATCTCGCGACCCACCGCGGCTACGACAGCGACCATCCGCGCGTCGTCGGCGATGTGGGCATGGCGGGCGTGGCGGTGGATTCCATCTACGACATGCGCACGCTGTTCGATGGAATCCCGCTCGACCAGATGAGCGTATCCATGACCATGAACGGCGCGGTGCTGCCGATCCTGGCGCTGTATATCGTCGCGGCCGAAGAACAGGGCGTGCAGCCCGCGCAGCTCGCCGGGACCATTCAGAACGACATCCTGAAAGAGTTCATGGTGCGCAACACCTACATTTTCCCGCCGGCCCCGAGCATGCGCATCATCTCGGACATCTTTGCCTACACGTCGCGGCACATGCCGAAGTTCAATTCCATTTCCATCTCCGGCTATCACATGCAGGAAGCCGGCGCGACGGCGGACCTGGAGCTGGCCTACACGCTGGCCGACGGCGTGGAATACGCACGCGCGGGCATGAAGGCCGGCCTCGACATCGACGCTTTTGCCCCAAGACTGTCGTTCTTCTGGGCCATCGGCATGAACTTCTTCATGGAAGTGGCCAAGATGCGCGCGGCGCGCCTGCTGTGGGCGAAGCTGCTGAAGCCGTTCAATCCCAAAAGCGATAAGAGCCTCGCGCTGCGCACGCACTGTCAGACCTCCGGCTGGTCCCTGACGGCACAGGACGTTTACAACAACGTGGTGCGCACCTGCGTCGAAGCCATGGCCGCGACCCAGGGCCATACCCAGTCGCTGCACACCAATGCTTTTGACGAAGCGCTGGCCTTGCCCACGGATTTCTCGGCGCGCATCGCGCGCAACACGCAGCTGTTCATCCAGCAGGAATCCGGCACGACCCGCAGCGTCGACCCGTGGGGCGGCAGCTATTATGTCGAGCGCCTGACCTACGAGCTGGCCGAGAAGGCCTGGGCGCATATCCAGGAAGTCGAGAGCCTGGGCGGCATGGCCAAAGCCATCGAAGCGGGCATCCCGAAGCTGCGCATCGAGGAAGCCGCGGCGCGCACGCAGGCGCGCATCGATTCCGGGCGCCAGACGGTCGTCGGCGTGAACAAGTACAAACTGACCGAGAAAGAAGACATCGACGTCCTGAAAGTCGACAATAGCGCGGTGCGCGCCGCGCAGATCGCCAAGCTCAAGAAGCTGAAGGCCGAGCGCGATCCGAAAGCCGTGGACGCCGCCCTGAACGCGCTGACCGAGGCCGCCAAGACCGGCGCGGGCAACTTGCTGGCGCTTGCGGTGGACGCCGCGCGCGCGAAAGCCACCGTCGGGGAAATTACCGACGCCCTCGAGAAGGTGTATGGTCGTCACGTCGCCGAGATCCGCTCGATCTCGGGCGTGTATCGCAAGGAAGTGGGCGCGAAGAACGTGGACAAGGTTCTGAAGATGGTCGAAGCCTTCGCCGAGAAGGAAGGCCGCCGCCCGCGTATCCTCATTGCGAAAATGGGCCAGGACGGCCATGACCGCGGCCAGAAGGTGATCGCCAGCGCTTTCGCCGATCTCGGTTTCGACGTGGACATCGGGCCCCTGTTCCAGACGCCGGCGGAAGCCGCCAAACAGGCGGTGGAGAACGACGTGCATATCATCGGCGCCTCGTCGCTGGCGGCCGGTCACCTCACCCTCGTCCCCGCGCTGAAGGCCGAACTGAAGAAGATGGGCCGCGAGGACATCATGGTGGTGGTCGGCGGCGTGATCCCGCCGCAGGATTTCGACGCGCTGCATCAAGCCGGCGCTGCGGCGATCTTCCCGCCGGGCACGGTGATCGGCGACGCCGCCGTGGGCCTTCTTGAAAAACTCAACTTGGCCCTCGGCCACTAAAGGACCCCTTCGTGCGCCATTCCACGGCAGCCGACTATGTAGAAGGCGTCATCTCGGGCGACCGCGCGAAGCTTGCGCGGGCCATCACCTTGATCGAATCGCGCAACGCCGCGCACCAGACACTGGCCCAGGAGATGCTGGTGGCGCTGCTGCCGCGCACCGGCAAGTCCTTGCGCATCGGCATCAGCGGCCTGCCCGGCGCGGGCAAAAGCACCTTCATCGACGCCTTCGGCACGATGCTGACGGGCCGAGGCCGCAAGGTCGCCGTTCTGGCGGTGGACCCCACCTCCTCGCGCACGGGCGGTTCGATCCTGGGCGACAAGACGCGCATGACGCGCCTTTCCATAAACGAGAACGCCTTCATCCGCCCCTCGCCCACCGGCGGGACTTTGGGCGGCGTGGCGCGCGCCACGCGTGAAGCGATCCTGGTCTGCGAGGCCGGAGGCTTCGACATCATTCTGGTGGAGACGGTCGGCGTCGGGCAGAGCGAGATCACCGTGTCCGAGATGGTCGACTTCTTCCTGGTGCTGATGATCGCCGGCGGCGGCGACGAATTGCAGGGCATCAAGAAGGGCGTGCTCGAGATCGCCGACATGATCGCCATCACCAAGGCGGACGGCGAGAACGTCACCCGCGCCAAGGTCACCGCGACCGACTATCAGCATGCTATGCGCATCATCACGCCGATCAATCCCTTGTGGACGCCGCCGGTGGTGACCGTGAGCGCGATCGAGAACAAGGGGCTGGATACCTTGTGGGAAAAGATCGAACACCACAGGAAGACGCTCACAAACGCCGGTGAATTCGAGACCAAGCGCCGGACGCAGCAGATCCGCTGGATGTGGTCGATGATCGACGACCGGCTCATGAGCCGCCTTCGGGCCGACGACAGAATCCGGTCGCTGGTGAGCGAAATGGAGCGCGGGATCGCCGACGGCAAAGTGACTCCGGCCTTGGCCGCGGATAGTATCCTGTCGGCGTTCTGGAGTTCTTTCGGGGGATAAATTCATGATCCGCTTCGTTCTGGCCGCGGTGATGATGTCAACGCCGGCTTTCGCGCAGTCGCAAGCCGACCTCTACGCCAAGGCGCGCGAGATCCATGAACGGGTACTGACCATCGACACCCACGTCGATATCCCCTTCGATTTCGCCACCTCCGCCTACGACATGACGAAACCCGGCCCGCGCGGGCAGCAGGTGCACATCCCGACGATGATCGAAGGCGGGCTCGATGCGCCGTTCCTGATCGTCTACATGGGCCAGGGCGAGCGCACGGTGGCCGGATATGCCAAAGCCGCCGCCGACGCCTTCACCAAATTCTCGGCGATCCACCGCGCCGCCGACGATCTGTACAAGGACAAGATCGAGCTGGCTTATACGGCGGCCGACGTGCGGCGCATCTACGCCGCCGGCAAGAAGCCGATCATCATCGGCATGGAGAACGGCTATGCGGTCGGGAAGGATTTGCGCCTGCTCGATGTCTATCACGGCATGGGCGCGCGCTATCTCGGCCTTCTGCACAACGGCCACAACGACCTCGGCGATTCCGCGCAGCCCAATGCAAAAGAACCCGCCGCGGAGCACAACGGCCTGTCGCCGCTCGGCAAAGACGTGGTCGCGAAACTGAACGAGCTCGGGATCATGGCCGATATCAGCCACGCCGCGATGAAAACCGCGCTCGACATCCTCGCGGTGTCGAAGGCGCCGGTGATCGCCAGCCATTCGGCGGTGAAGGGCGTTTACGATCATCCGCGCAACGTGAGCGACGAGGTGCTGGACGCGGTGAAGCGCTCCGGCGGCGTGGTGCAGATCGTGGCCTTCGACCCTTACCTGCGCGCCATCCCGCCCGAAAAGACCAAGGCCGTCCAGGCCCTGCAAAAAACCATGGGGATGCGCGGCAACGGCGACATCGACAAGCTGCAACCGGGTCAATTGCAGGCGTATGAGGCCGAAATGGCCAATATCGAGAACCAGTGGCCCAAGGCGGACGTCACGAATTTGGCCGACCACATGGACTACGCCATCAAGCGCATCGGCATCGACCATGTGGGCATTTCGTCGGACTTCAACGGCGGCGGCGGCATCCGCGGCTGGGGAAACGCGGCCGAGACCCTAAATGTCACACTGGAGCTGGTGCGGCGCGGGTATACCGAGGAGCAGATCGCCAAGCTCTGGGGCGGCAACCTCCTGCGCGCGATGGAACAGGTCGAGGCCTATGCCAAGCGGCCCCGAAAGCGGCGCTGAAAGCGGCGCTGACGTCTCAGGCACGCCACGCACCTTGTGTGCTGCACCGCGCAACTAGCGCTCGGTCAGCGCGCCGTAGAGTTCCGGACGGCGATCCCTAAAGAATCCGAAAGCCGCGCGGGCGCGGCGGACTTCGTCGAGATCGATAGTCGCGGTGATGACGCCTTCCGCGGTGCGGTCCATCTCGGCGACCTTGTCGCCGCGGTGGTTGGCGATGAAGGACGAGCCGTAGAACACCTGGCCGTCCTCGGTGCCGACGCGGTTGGCGGCAACCACGGGCACGACGTTGGACACGGCGTGGCCGATCATGGCGCGCTGCCAGAGGTCCTTGGTGTCGAGTTCGGCGTTGTCGGGCTCGGAGCCGATGGCCGTGGGATAGAACAGGATCTCGGCGCCCTGGAGCATCAGCGCGCGGGCGGTTTCCGGAAACCACTGGTCCCAGCAGATGCCGACGCCCATGGAGCCGAAGCGGGTGTGCCAGGTCTTGAAGCCGGTGTTGCCGGGGCGGAAGTAGAATTTCTCCTCGTAGCCCGGGCCGTCGGGGATGTGGCTCTTGCGGTAGATGCCCATCATCGCGCCGCCAGCGTCGATCATGGCGAGGCTGTTGTAGAAATGGTTGTGCTCGCGCTCGAAGATCGAGGTCGGGATGACGACATTGAGCTGCTTGGCAAGCTCCGCCATGCGCAGGACGGCCGGGTGGCTGTCGGCCGGATAGGCGGCGTCGAAATGGGTTTCCTTCTCCTCGCGGCAGAAGTAGTGACCCTGGAACAGTTCGGGCGGAAGAATCACCTGCGCGCCCTTCCTAGCCGCTTCGGTCACGAAGCCTTCGATCTTGGCGATGTTCTTCTCCATGTCGGTGGAGAAGGCGCACTGGATGGCGGCAACGGTGACTTCGGTCATAGCGCTATCCTTAAGCCGGCTGCTGCTGCGTGATGCAGTGGAAGGAACCACCGCCGGTTATAACAGAATTGGCCGGGAGCCCCACGGTGCGGCGGCCCGGGAACAGCTTGGCGATGGCCGCCACGGCCGCATCGTCGGACTTCGACCCGTAAAGCGGAACCACCACCGTGGTGTTGCCGATATAGAAGTTCATCGAACTGACGGGCATGACCTCGCCGTCCTCGTTTTCCATGCGGCCCGGCGAAGGCACGGTCATGACTTCGAGCTTCTTGCCGTTGACGTCACGCGCGGCCTTGAGGTCCGCGATGATGGCTTTCAACGCATCGGTGTTCGGATCGTCGGCGCCAAAGGGCTCCATGCACACCACGACGCCCGGCGCGATGAAACGCGCGATATTGTCGATGTGGCCGTCCGTGTGATCGTTGGCCAGACCGTCGCCCAGCCAGATCAGATGTTCGATGCCGAGGCCCTTCTTGAGGCGCGCTTCGATGTCGCCTTGAGAGAGGGATGGGTTGCGGTTCTCATTGAGCAGGCACTGACGCGTGGTCAGCGCGGTGCCGAGGCCATCCACGTCGATGGAGCCGCCTTCGAGCACCCAGTCGTTGATCAGCGCGGGCGTGCCGGCCTGCTGCGCGACGAAGGCCGCGACCTGATCGTCGCCTTCGAGCACGTACTTGCCGCCCCAGCCGTTGAACTTGAAACACGACGCCTGGAGACCCGCTGGGCCCTTCACGAAAATGGGCGCGATGTCGCGGAACCAGATGTCGCCGAACATGCCGGGAATGATTTGGGCATTCGCGCCCTTGAGCGCGGCGCGCGCGGAGGCTACAGCCTCGTCGCCGCTGGCAACGATCTTCAGCGCCTCGCCCTTGCCGTCGTCGGCGATGGCTTTGAACAGCGCGGCGACTTCGGCGCGCGCCGGTTCCAAGTCCTCGAGCCAGAGGTCGGCGGCGCTGGGCCATGCGGACCAGACGGCGCTGTGTTTGTCCCATTCGGCGGGCTGGCGGAGCGGTGCATTTGTGTTCGGTTTTGTGTCCATGGGACGCTCACATACTGTCTGGAAGTCCCCCATGCAATGCTTGAGAGTGTGAATTATGTCCTCGGGAAATCTCACCGCCGACCGCCGGTACGACTACGCCCAAAGCCTGCGCGCGGAAGGGGACTTTTCGGCCGCGGCGGAGCTGATCGGGCAGGCCCTGGAACTGGCCCCGAACTGGGCCGAGGGGCGGTTTGCTTTTGCCGAGACCCTGGCCGACGCGGGACGGGCTGAAGACGCGGCGGCGGCCTACCAGGCTTACCTCGCGGTCGATCCCGCCGACTCCATGGGCGCGGCAGCTCGCCTCACCTTATTGGGCGCGGCGCCGACTCCGGCCCACTTGCCGTCGGCCTATGTCACCCGGCTGTTCGACGAATATGCGCCGCGTTTCGACGCCGCGCTGACCGAGCGGCTCAATTACCAGGGTCCGGCGCTCTTGAAAGAGGCCGTGACGCGTGTGTGGCCCCGCCCCTTTTCGCGCGTGTTCGATCTCGGATGCGGGACCGGCCTTTCGGGCGCGGCCTTCCGTGACGCCACCGCCTGGCTGGGCGGCGTCGATCTGTCGCCGGTCATGGTGAAAAAGGCCGAGGAAAAGAAGATCTATGACCATCTGGAGGCGGGCGACATGGGCACGGCGGTGGCCAGCCTCGATGACCCCTGCGAGCTGATCCTTGCCGCCGACGTGCTGGTGTACGTCGGCGATCTCGCGCCGTTATTTGCATTGGTGCGCGACGCGCTCGTGCCCGGCGGCCTTTTCGCCTTCACCGTTCAGCGCGCGGGCAGCGGCGACTATGCGCTGGGACGCGAGCAGCGTTACAGCCACAGCCGCGCCTATATCGAACGCTGCGCCGACGCGGCGGATTTCGAAGTCGCGCTGATCGAGGACGTGGTGACGCGTCAGGAAGCCGGCAAGGACGTGCCGGGGCTGCTCGCCGTCCTAGTTTAGGTGAAACACCAGCGCCTTGAGATAGGCGCTTTCCGGCAGCAGCGGATGAACGGGATGATCGGGCCCTGCGCCGGCGGTGCGGATGATCTTGCCGGAGCGTTTGGCGTCTTCGAGCCCGCGCGCGACAGCGGCCGTGAATTCATCGAGCGGCGCGTTGTGGCTGCACGAGGCGACAAGGAGATAACCGCCCGGCGCGGTGATCTCGGCCGCGAGACGCGCGAGCTTGCGATAGCCTTGCAAACCGGCTTTCAAATCCTTCTTCGATTTCACGAAGGCCGGCGGATCGGCGATCACGACTTCCCAGGTTTTGCGCGCGCGCACGGCGCTTTCCAGGAACGGGAACACTTCGGCCTTCTCGAAGGCGCAGGCGACCTTGTTGGCGGCCGCGGCCCTGGCGGCGAGGTCCAGCGAATGCGCCGAGCGGTCGACGGCGGTGACGTTTTTCGCGCCGCCGAGCGCACAGGCCATCGCGAAGCCGCCGGTGTGGGTATAGAGGTCGATGGCGCTCGCACCCTTGGCGAGCTTGCCCATGAAGGCGCGGTTGTCGCGCTGGTCGAAGAACCAGCCGGTCTTCTGGCCCGAGGTGAGATCGCAGAAGAAAGTGGCGCCGTTCTCTTCGACAGGCACATCACCGTCGAGAGCGCCGTACACGACGCGCACATCCTGTTCGAGCCCTTCGAGCGCGCGCGCGGGCGTATCGGCGCGCATGACGACGGCGCGGGGGTTGGTGAGCCGCACCAGCGCGTCCACGATCAACGGAAGCAGGGCATCCATGCCGGCGGTGTTCGGCTGGAGCACGAAGACGTCGTCGAAACGGTCGATGATGAGGCCGGGCAGGCCATCGGCCTCGGCGTGGACGAGCCGGTAAAAGGGACGCGCAAACAGACGGTCGCGCAAGGACAGCGCGGCCGTGAGCTTGCCCTCGATAAACGCGGCGCCGATGGCGGCGTCCGGCGCATGGGCCAGCACCCGGGCGCTGATCAGGGTGCGCGGATTGAACTGGGCGGTCGCCAGGAGCGCCCCCCCGGCGTCGGCGACCGTTACAATGGAACCTGCCGGCAGGGCCTTTGTCTCCGGGTCCATCTTCACTTCGTTGGAGAAGACCCAGGGATAGCCCGACAGGAGGCGTCGTTGGGCGCGGGGCTGGAGGATAAGACGCGGATGGCGGGTAACGGCTGTGTTCATGGCGGTCCTTTGCCACTGAATGAGCCGAAAACATAGGAAAAAGCGCGCGCCCGAGGTTATACTCGCCCCCTCAGTCGGACCCTAAAGGGAGGCGTCCCCATGATCACCCTGACCATCAACGAGCAAAAGCACGAGGTGGAGGTCGATCCGTCGACGCCGCTGTTGTGGGTCCTGCGCGATAAGCTCGCGATGACTGGTACAAAGTTTGGTTGCGGCATCGCGCAGTGCGGCGCCTGTACCGTTCATATCAACGGCATGGCCGCCCGGGCCTGCGTGACCCCGGTGAGCATGGTCGCCGACGCCAGGATCACCACCATCGAGGGGCTTTCGACCGACGGCAGCCATCCGGTGCAGGCCGCATGGGTGACCCACGAAGTGCCTCAGTGCGGCTACTGCCAGCCCGGCATGATGATGGCCGCCGCCGCGCTTCTGACCCAGAAACCGAAGCCGACGGACGCGGACATCGACGCGGCGATCACCAACATCTGCCGCTGCGGCACTTACCCGCGCGTGCGCGCCGCCATCCATTCCATCGCCAAGACCTGAGGAGAAGCATCATGAACTTCGCCCTCAACCGCCGCCTGTTCCTGCAAGCCACGACCCTCGCGGGCGGCGGCTTCATGCTCGGTTTTTCGCTGCCGGGAAATGAAGCCGAAGCGGCGGCGTCCGCGCCGGAAGTGAACGCGTGGATCGTGATCCAGCCGGACGACACGATCATTGTGCGCGTCGCTCATTCGGAAATGGGCCAGGGCGCCTTCACGGCGCTGCCCATGATGGTCGCCGAAGAATTGAACGCCGACTGGCAGAAGGTGAAACCCGAGTTCATCGACCCCACCGAGCATGTGCAACGCAACCGCGTATGGGGCGGCACCGCGACCGTCGGAAGCCGCGCGGTGCGCACCAGCCATGAGTACCTGCGCAAAGCCGGCGCCAGCGCGCGCGAGATGCTGATCGCCGCCGCCGCGCAGCAGTGGAAAGTCCCGGCAAGCGAAGTGCGCGCCGAGAAAAGCGTCCTGACCCACACGCCGTCGGGCCGCACGTTGAGCTACGGCAAGGTCGCCTCGGCCGCGGCGCGGATGCCCGCGCCCAAGGACGTGGCGCTGAAGCCGCACACGGAATGGACAATTCTCGGCACGCCGAAGAACAGGGTGGAGATCCCCGACAAGGTGATGGGCAAACCGGTGTTCGCCATCGACGTGCGCCTTCCGGACATGCTGTTCGCGGCCATCGAGCACAGCCCTGCGTTTGGCGGAAAATTAAAGAGCTACGATGAAAAAGCGGTCGCGAAGATGCCCGGCGTGCGCGCCGTAATGCCGCTGTTCGACACCGCCGTGGCTGTCGTGGCCGACAGCTATTTCGAGGCCTCGCGCGCCTTGACGGCGCTGCCCATCGAATGGGACCGCGGGCCGAATGGCAACGTGAATCACGCCGACGTGCTCGCCTTCGTGAAAAGCGGGCTGACGGCGACCGACCCCTTGGAAGGCGCGAGCGAAGGCGACGTCGTCGCCGCCATTGCCAAGGGCGCGAAAGTGATCGAGGCGGAATATCATGCCCCGTTCCTGTCGCATGTGCCGATGGAGCCGCAGAACGCCACGGCGCGCGTGACGGCGGACCTGGTTGAGATCTGGGCGCCGACGCAGAACATCGAAGCGACGCTGAACCTGGCCGCCAAGGCGGCGGGCGTGGACATCGGCAAGGTGAAAGTGCATCCGGTGATGGCCGGCGGCGGTTTCGGCCGGCGCGGCGGTCAGTTGGAATATGTGCCGCAGGCCGTGGAACTCTCCAAGCGCCTCGGCAAGCCGGTGCAGGTGATCTGGTCGCGCGAAGAGGACATCCGTCACGACTATTACCGGCCGATCTCGTCGGCGAAGTTCAAGGCGGCCTTCGACGCGCAGAACAATCCCGTCGCCTGGGATACGCGCATCGCCGGCCAGTCGATCATGTCCACCGTCAATCCCGAGGCCCTCAAGAAGGGCACCGACCTGGGCTTCCTGGTGTGCTTCACCGACAACCCTTACGACGTGCCGAACCGCCGCGTGGACTTCGGCATGCGCAACACGCATGTGCCGGTGGGTTACTGGCGCTCGGTGAACCATTCGCAGAACGGCTATTTCCGCGAATGTTTCGTGGACGAGATGGCCGAAGCCGCGGGTATGGACCCCTATCAGTTCCGCCGCAAACTTCTGGCCAAGGCGCCGAAACAGCTGGCCTGCCTCGACGCCGCCGCGAAGGCCGCGGACTGGGGCCGCCCGCTTCCCAAAGGCGTGTTCCAGGGCATCGCGCAGGTGGACGGTTATGGAAGTTATGTGGCGTCTGTGGTCGAAGCCTCCGTGCGCCCCGACGGGCATCCGAAGGTGCACCGTGTCGTCACGGCCATCGACTGCGGCCATGTGGTGAATCCGGACACGGTGAAAGCGCAGACCGAAGGCGCGGTCGCCTGGGCGCTGTCGGCGGCGCTCTACGGCGAGATCACCATCAAGAACGGCGGCGTCGAGCAAGGCAACTATCACGACTATCCGATGGTGAAGATGGCCGAGATGCCGGTGGTGGAGGTGGTGCTGGTGCCGTCCTACGACTTCTGGGGCGGCGTCGGCGAGCCCGGCGCGCCGCCGGTCACCCCGGCCCTGCTCAACGCCATGTACAAGGCGACGGGCCGGCGCATCCGGAATCTGCCGA
>JAYSFT010000087.1:0-12347 GCA_041913245.1 Rhodospirillaceae bacterium
TGCCCGATGCGGCGTCCGCCGCTTCTTTCTCTCTCACCGCGCGGCCCAGGCCGATCTTCTCATCCAGGCCCCGGCTGACGCGCAGCGTATTCATCACTCCGGCCGCGAAGCCGATCGACACGAACGCCAGCGTGAAGATCGGCGTCGTATCGAGCCAGTTGTCGAGAAGAAGTCCGATCCCGACACCGGCGAGCACGGAGGCCAAAAGCTCTATGCCAACGCGCATCCCGAGGCCGAGACCTTGTCTCTGGTTCGCCTGGGTCGCTTCCTTGGCGGCCTTCACCGCGCGCTCCTCGCGCACCACGGCAAGACGGGCCTCGACGCTCTCCAAACTTGGAGGGGCTCGGCTCGGCTTGTCGTCACGGTCGGACATGGCTGAAGGGTCCTATTGAAAAGGCGGGCGCCAACAAAGCCCGCCGTACGCCCAAGAACACGCCCCCGCCACCGCCAACCGCCACCGTTTCGCAGCGGTCCCGGAAAGCCCCGGAAACGTTGATAAAAACGGCTCTCGCAGCGCGATAAGCGCGCGGAACATATGGGGTGGGGTGGGGGGTGTCAAGACGTTAGGTGGTGTAGCTAACTCTTTGATTTAACTGATATTAAAGGCCTCAAACGGCGCGGGGCGTTTGCGGCGTGACGAGGCTCGTGCCGGAGGCCTGCGTCCGGGCGTCCTCGGCGTCGGCCATTTCCGACCATAGGTCCGCTTTGCGCAGGAGCACCGCGCGTGCAGCCTCGCTCAGAAGCGTGCCGGCGATGACGCGCATTTGCGCGGCGCGGCTGCGCAGATTGTGAGCTTTCATATCGGGAAGGGGCGGGCGTCTTTGGCGGGCCATGGCGATCTCGTGCGTCGCGGGGTGTGGCGGGAGCACAGAGAACTCTCAGCCGCCAGCGCCGGGGCGGCGTGCTGACGATGCCGGACGCTACGCCGCTCGCCTGCGGGTAACAACGGGTATGCGTTTCCCGTGTTAAGGCAGGCCCGCCTAAAATCAGGGCGTTAGTTCAGGAAGGCCGTGACGATTCGCAGAAAATTCTGCGGTTGTTCCAAATAGGGAAGATGGGCCTGGCCCGGCAGTACCTGAATCTTAGCCGCGCGCAGGCGCTGCTGCACCGACGCGGCCACCGCCAGGTTGTAGGGATCGTCGCTGGCGCCGACCAAGACCAACGCCGGCGCGTAAACCTCCGGAAGGCGCGGTGCCATGTTCGCCGGGCGGCGTTGACGCGGATGCGCGCCGAGATCGCCGGGGCTGGCGCGCAGGATCGCTTCAAGTTTCTTGCGCGCCGCGTCGTTGCCGGGCCAGATGAAATAGGGGTCGGTGGTGATGGCGTCCACGATCGGATCCATCTCCCCCTTCACCACCACATCCTCGATGCGGCGCAGACGCGCGACGAACGCGGGTGTCGGCCGGTAGCCGCTGATGGACGGCGCGACCAGCACCAGCTTGTCGATGGCTTCCGGTTGATCGAACACGAAGTCGACCGCGAGCCCCGCGCCGGCGGCCGCGCCGACGAGATGCGCATGTTCGAGTCCTGCGCGCTTCATGACGGCATAGAGATCATCAGTAGGCGCGTGCAGGTCCTTGGCTGGCGGAGATTTTCCGTACCCACGCCGGTCGTAGCGCACGACGCGATATTGTTTGCACAGCGCCGGCCACACATCGTCCCACAGCGCGGAATTGGCGAGACCGTCGTGGAGGAGAACGAGGCCTTGGGCTTTTTCATCGCCGCAGACTTCGTAGGAAATTTGCGCGCCGTTGATGGCAGCGGTTTGAGATGCGGCGTGCGCAGTTGGCGAAACCACGCTCACGAGCATCATAAGAGGTCGGATCGCACGCCGCAGTAACCCGAAAACGTTACTTGAGCGCGTCAGGGCCGAGCTCCCTGATCGTGTAACGCACAGGAGGACGCGCAGAGGGCGGCGGCGGTGGAACGATGCAGGATGGCCAATCCTCAAAGCTCATCGTGAAATCAATTTTGCCTGTTGTATCTCCGAATGCGCTTACCTCGATTTCTATTCTTTGTAGTCGGTCGGGACGTTCTTTCGGCAAGAAAAGCCACAGCATCCGAACGGTCCGCGCTCTCTCCGCGATCGACGGCAGCCACTCGGATGAATGCGGGAATGTTATTTCCCCGCGGATTTTATTTTCCGAGCGAATGGGCTCACCCTCCAGACTTTGAATATGTCGTGCCAAGGCATCGAAGAACTTTTTCGTCTTCGTACCATCCGGGGTGTCATTGATCGATATGGCGCCATGGACGTGGCATACGCCCGGTTTTGGTAGATGATTGACGTGTAACTCTGTGAAAAACGGGGCCGCTTCGGCGACGTGGCAGGTATAAATATCGCCTGTATAAAAGCGGCTGTCTTTCCCACCGGGATTGCAGCCGAGAGCTCCCAGCGGCGCATCTTTCGAAAATCCGAAGGGCGCTGCATGCGCGCCCGTGGAAACCGCAATGCAAAGTCCGATCATTGTGGCCAGGCGAAACATCGCGAAACCTCTTTGGGACCAAGTCACGACGATAATAGCCGGCTTCAAAGAGAATTGCGACGTGCCGTGCGGATGCCACCACCAACAAAAAAGCCCGCGACATTACAGGCTGTGTGAGAACGATGGGAGACTCCGAGATTATCGGGGCCTCTTTTCGTTTCAGGCAGTGGGGGTCCGAAGGTTAATTGCCCGAGGCATGTTGTAGGCCAGGACCGAGTTTGTACGTTGTAGCAAGGTGACGTCGCACCTGGCTTATATCCCATGGGCCGAGCATCTTCCTCGCCATCCACAACAGTTGCTCGGTCCTGCACAGCTTCGCAGCGAGCCGGTCGAGATGGACGCGGCGTTCCTTTAGCGCACTTAGCGCACTCGCCACCGCATTGGGTGCGTCATCCGGTTCCGCACCGTCGGCGGTGTCCAGGCCGGCAAGAAACTCGCTGATCCGCCGGTCAAGATGGGCCGCCTCCTCAGCGATCTGCCTGCGTCCGATGACCTTCTTGCGGCTAGCAACGGCCCGGAACTTCGATCCATCCAGAGCCACCAATCGGCCCTGGAAAAGCCCGGCATCCCGGCACACCATCACAAAGGCCCGGCAGGCCCCGACAATCCCCTGGCCGCCGGGACCGCCCGGCCAAGGCCCAGTTCGGCGACATTCAGTCCGCCGACAAAAGCGTCAATCACCCGAACCGGCGAATCCGCCGGCACATACTCCTCCACCGACGCCGGTAATAGCGGTGCTTGGCTTCGATCAGTTCCCTTAACATATCTCATGAAAATGGCCGCCCCAGTAGTGGAGCGGCCATTGAATCACAACTCGCCTAGGTCTCACACAGCCTGACATTACGCGGACTTTTTTTTGGATCGAGGTCTGACCTAAGCCGCCACCGGCGTATCCACCATGTCCGCCGCCGCTTTCAGGTCGACCGATACCAGCCTTGAGACGCCGCGTTCGGCCATGGTGACGCCGAAGAGGCGGTCCATGCGGGCCATGGTCATGCGGTGGTGGGTGACGACCAGCACGCGGGTTTCGGTGATCTTGATGATCTCCGAGAGCAGCGTGCAGAAGCGGTCGACGTTGGCGTCGTCGAGCGGCGCGTCCGCTTCGTCCAACACACAAATGGGGGCTGGATTGGTCATGAAGACCGCGAAGAGAAGCGCGATGGCGGTGAGGGTTTGCTCACCCCCCGACATCAGACCGAGGTTGCCGAGACGCTTGCCCGGTGGGCTCGCCATGATTTCGAGGCCGGCTTCGAGCGGATCTTCGGCTTCGGTGAGCTCGAGATGCGCGCGGCCGCCGCCGAAAAGTTTGGTGAACAGATTGCGGAAGTGGCCGTCGACTTCCTTGAAGGCCTTGGTGAGGCGGTCGCGGCCTTCCTTGTTCAGCGTCGCGATGCCTTCACGCAGGCGGGCGATGGCTTGCACCAGGTCGTCGCGTTCGGTGACGAGGCCCTGGATCTGCGCGGTCAGTTCCTCGCTTTCCTGCTCGGCGCGCAGGTTGATGGCCCCCAGGTTGTCACGTTCGGAGACGAGGCGCTGCAGACGCTTCTCACCCTGCTCCAACGTCGGCGATTCTTCGCCTTCTTCGAGCTTGGTGTGGTTGCGCACTTCTTCCGGCTCGCACTGGATCTTTTCGCGGATGGTGGCGTCCACCACTTCCAGCGTCTGCTCGCCCTGGAGCACAGAACCCTCGCGGCGCACGCGCTCCTCGCGCGCGGCAGAGAGGGCGTGTTCGGCGTCCTTCAGGGTGCGGTCGGCGGTGGCGAGGTTGCTCTCGCCGGTCTGCAGGGCGTCGGCGGCTTCGCGGCGCTGCGCTTCGGCGACTTGCAACTGGTCCATGAGGGCGTTGCGCTGTTCGGCGATCTCCTCGGGGCGCGCGGCGAGCACGGCGAGTTCTTCTTCTTCCGCGACCAGACGTTCGCGCAGCACCTGATCCTGCTCGATGCCCTGGTTCTTGCGCTGGGTCCAGGAGTCGGCCTCGGAGGCCAGCACTTGCAGGCGGCGGGCGCGTTCCTCGGCCTGACGGTGGAGGCTGTCGTACTGGGCGCGGACTTCCATCAAGTCCTGACGAAGCTGACCGAGGCCGGACGCTTTGCCTTCGGCTTCGGCGCGGAGTTCGGCGCCGTCACCGAGTTCGGTGAGGCGTTCCTGCGCGCCGGCCACATGGGCGGCCGCTTCCTCCTGCTCAGCCGTGAGCTGCGCGCGGTTCTCATCGAGGGCGTTGATGCGGTTCTGCACGGCGGCGGCTTTCTGGCGCAACTCGCCCAGAGAGTCGCGCGCCCTATTGCGCACGTCTTCCGCGCCGCGCACGGCCTGGCGGGTGCTCTGCTCGTTGCTCTGTGCGGCGCCGATGGCGTCCTTGGCCTGTTCAGCGGCGGCTTCGGCTTCGGCGAGCGCGGCGGCTGAGCCTTCCATGGCGTCCTGAAGTTCATTCAGGCGGTTGCGCTGCTTGAGGCGCGTGGCGGCGGCCGAGGGCGCGCCGGCAACAGCGACAAAGCCGTCCCAGCGGAAGAGATCGCCCGCGGCGGTGACGAGACGCTGGCCGGGCTTCAGTTGATCCTGAAGGAGCGTGCCGGTGTCGGCGTCATCGACGATGCCGACCTGCGACAGACGGCGCGCGAGGCGGACGCCGGCTTTCACCACATCGGCGAGCGAACGCACGCCTTCTGGGAGTGACTGATTTTCCGTGAAGGCCGGCAGTTCCATCCAGCGCTTCGGCGAGATGTCGTCGCCGGCGGCGGAGAGATCGTCACCCAGCGCGGCGCCGAGAGCCGCTTCGAAGCCGGATTCAACGGCAACGCTGTCGATGATCGGGCTCCAATCACCCCCGGTCTGCGGTTCGGCGAGCAGGTCTTCGAGGGCCGAGGCTTCGGCGGTGAGTTTGCTGTGCTCTGCGCTGCGGGCATGAAGCGCGTTGCGCGCGGCTTCGTAGGCGGCTTGCGTCTCGGAGCGCTGACGTTCGGCGTCTTCCCAGGCGGCGCGGGCTTCGGCCGCCGCGTTCTCGGCTTCGCCGTAACGCGCTTCCTCGGCGTCGATCTGCTCCTGGGGCAATGCTTGGGCTTGAGCCGCTTCGAGCAGTTGCATCACGTCGGCGAGGCGGCGCTCCGCACGTTGGCGGCGCATCTCGCCTTCGTTGAGCTGCTGACGGGCGGCGGCGCGCGCGACATCAGCTTCCGAGAGGCGCTTCTGGAGGTGGGTGAGTTCCTCTTCCACGACTTCCACGGCCTTCGCGGCTTTGACCAATGCGACTCTTGTGGTCTCGCGCTCTTCTTCCTGCGCTGCGATGGCTTCGTTGATTTCCTGTTGCTCGTCCGAGATGCGCGTCAAAGCGGCGTCGGCGTCGGCGAGGCGCGCGGCTTCGCGGTTCAAATCCTCTTTAATGTGCGCGATGCGCATTTCGGCCGCTTCGCGGGCGCGGGCGATGCGGGCGAGTTCTTCGTCCAATTTGTCGCGCGTGATGACGAGGTGCTGCAGGCGCGCGGCGGCTTCGGCTTCGGTACGGCGCAAGGCCGGCATCGCGCTGGCGGCTTCGGCCTGCACGGTGGCGGCGTGGGCGGCGATGCCGGTCAGTTCGTTGACCTGGTTTTCCGTATGTTCGAGGCCTTCGCGGGCCTTGGCGAGATGGGTGATCGCTTCTTCGCGCTTGATGGTGAGGACGAGGGCTTCGGCCGTACGAATGCTTTCGGAGATGGTGCGGTAGCGCGCGGCCTGGCGGGCCTGCTTCTTCAGGCCTTCGAGCTGGGATTCGAGGGCCTGGATGACGTCGTTCAGGCGCGCGAGGTTGGTTTCGGCGGCCTTCAGGCGCAGTTCGGCTTCATGGCGGCGGGTGTGAAGACCCGTGATGCCGGCCGCTTCTTCCAGGAGGTGCCGGCGCTGAGCCGGCTTGCCCTGGATGATCTGGCCGATACGCCCCTGGCTGACGATGGCGGTGGAGCGGGCGCCGGTCGCGATGTCGGCGAACAGCAGCTGCACGTCCTTGGCGCGCACGTCGCGGCCGTTGACGCGGTAGTTGGAACCTTTCTCGCGTTCGATGCGGCGCGCGACTTCGAGCTCGTCGGTTTCGTTGAACTGCGCGGTGGCGCGGCGCTGGCTGTTGTCGAGCTGGAGCGAGACCTCGGCGATGTTGCGCGCGGGTCTGTCGCGGGTGCCGCCGAAGATGACCTCATCCATGTCGCCGCCGCGCATCTGCTTGGCGGAAGTCTCGCCCATCACCCACTTCAGGGCTTCGACGAGGTTGGACTTGCCGCAGCCGTTGGGGCCCACGATGCCGGTCAGCCCCGGCTCGATATGAAGCTCGGTTGCGTCGACGAAAGACTTGAAGCCGGAGAGCCGGAGTTTAGTAAACGTGACCAAGGTCGCCCCTCTCGAAACATCCGCGCCCCGCGCGCGGTCCTAAGAACATTCGCTGGCGGCTTCCGTCCCGGGATGCCGCCAGCGTCTCAATCGCTATTTCGCGTCAGCGATGGCCTTGTCGATGACCTTCGACATGACCTCGAACGGCTGCGCGCCTTCCAGCTTCTCTTCGTTGATGAAGAAGGTCGGCGTCGACTGCACCTTGTACTGATTGCTGGCGGTTTCCTGCACTTCGCGGATCTTGTTCATGATGCTTTCGTTCTTCAGGCACGCTTCGACCGCAGCGTTGTCCATGCCGGCGAGCTGCGCGTAGCCCTTGAGGGGCTCCAACGGGCTCGGCGAGCGGACCCACTCGATCTGGTTCTTGAACATGAGATCGATGAGGACCTTGCCCTTGTCGCCCGGCGCGCAGCGCGCGAGCAGGGCGCCGCCGGCGGCGAGGCCATCCAACGGGAAGTCGCGGTACACGAACCGAATCTTGCCGGTGTCGATGTAAGCCTTCTTCAGGGCGGGGTAGATATCATCCTGGAACGCCTTGCAATGACCGCAGGTCAGCGAGGCGTACTCGATCACCGTGACCTTGGACTTCGGGTTGCCCTGGATGAACTCCCGATAGACCGGCTCGCCGGCCTTCGCCGGGGCGGCCGCGGGAGCGGCAGGCTTGGAGTCGGCCGCATACGCCGCGACTCCGGCCCCGCTGATCGCCGCACCGATTGTCAGTGTGGCGAACATCAGGGCGATAGAACGTGAAACGGTCACTTTAGACCTCCCTCACAACATGATGGGGTTGAATAGCAAGTACGACACTATTTGTGGAAACTTTAAGACCCACAGCCCTAAGCCCAAGGGCCATCGCTCTTTTTTAAAAACCATCCACAGCATCCCGGACGGGGGACGGACGGGGCCGCCGAGAGACTCGGGATTTTACCCTAATTATTGCGGCGGCTCGGAGGCAGCTTTTTCGCGTGTAACGACGGGGGTGTGTAACAGGGACCGGCCTCGCCCCCTTCGCCGGGATGACATTGGGAGTTGGAGTGACAGGCCCGCGGCTTACTCCTTCGCGCGGCCTTCCTGTCTTCCGGGGGCCTGGGCGAGTAGCGCCTTCAACGACGCGTCGTCCAGTTCGATCATTTCCTGGATCTGGCAGCGTTCCGGGATGCCGGGGCCATTGTCGACGATCACGGAATCCAAGGTGCACAGGCGGCGCGACGAGCCGGAGCGCGAGAAGAAGCCGACGCCCGTCGCAAAGCGCAGGCCCTGGCAGGGCGGCAGCAGCTGCACATGATAGGACTGCGTGCGCGAGGCCCAGAGGATGAGATTGGTGTTGTTGATCGGGGTCCAGTCGTAGAGGCGCGAGAAGAAAATGCACTGCGCCGGCGGCTGGTCTTTGGTGATGGCTTCCGGGGCGAGCGCGTCCTGGGCAAATGACGATGAGCTGATGAGCCCGCCCATCATGAGCGCGGCCAAAGCACCTGCGTATACCGTCGTCAAAACCCGTTGCGTCATAAGTACATCCCGCGGCGCAAAGCCGGTCCGGCTTTCCGCCGGTTCTCTGGCTCTCTACCGCTTGCGGTCCTGAAGCAGAACCGCCCCTTTATCCCCATCGATGGTCTGCGCTTTGAATCGGGCGAATGTAGGGCAGGCTCGCCGATTTCCGCGCTCAGACCCGGTTACAATGCGCTGATTTGGAACGAGTAAACAAGGCCGCGCGTTCGTCAGAACGAGTAAACAAGGCCGCGCGTTCGTCAGAACGAGTAAACAAGGAAAGTCTGGAACGCGAGCTGGTTGGCCGAGCCGCGCTGGCGGACCAACGGGCTGTCGGCTGCGCCGCCGAGGAGGCGCTTGTAGCCGGCGGTGGCGACGACGGCCCACTGGGAGGCAAAGATATAATTGGTGTTCACCTCGGCGCCGACGTCCTTGAAACCCGCGCCCGGATCGAAGGCGGGAAGGCCCGAGGCGGCCGACTGCGCCGGCGAAACGCCGAAGTACGAGCGCATGTAATTGCCCGTCGCCCAGGTGGAGGAGACGTTGACGCCCAGGGCGACCGGCGCGGCCTGGAAGACGGTGTAGGCGGCGTCCAAGCGCAGCGTGCCGCCGCCGTGACCATCGATGATGTCGTGACGCGCGCGGGCGCGCAGGCGCATGCGCCCCTCGGTGTAGGCGACGAAAGCGCCCAGTTCGAGGCTTGTGTCGACGTCGCCGAGCCCCATGAGATCGGGGCTTCTGTCCTCGTCGCGGCCGAAGTCCACCGAGAACGTGGGGCCGAACCTCAAATTTCCGCCGCCGACGTTGCCGCCATCGGCGTTGAACAGTTTGTTGAAGGCCACGAGGCGCACTTCGTTATTGTTGACCTCGACGAGGTCGCGCCAGCGCAGCGACACCGCCGGGATGACACTGACCTCGTATTTGTCGTCGCCCTCGTAGTGCGGCGAGATGGACGGACCGACACCGAGCCGGATGTTGGTGATGTCTTGCGGCAGGAGGTCTATGGCCGCCTGCAGCGTATCGGTCATACCGGTCGCGAAATCGTTGAAGTTGAGGTTCTGGGCGCCGGCGGGAGAGGAGGCAAAGAGCGCGCCCAGGCACAGGGCGAAAGCGGCGCGCAACGACATCTTGTTGTTCATATGGTAACCCCTGTCCCTCTGACTTTTTGCCACTAACGCCTGGTCCTGGTCCGCAGTTCCACCGCCGCGCGCAGTTTCGCGAGCGCGTCGTCGAGGGTGGTGGGCGTCTCGCTGGGCGCGACGGCGGCCGGCGCCGGCCGGCGCTTCGGCAGGGGCCCCTGAGCCGCCTGCAAGGAGGCCACCGCGCCATAACCCATGAAACCGTTCACGCGGGCAAGAATGGTGGGTGTTTTCAGGTGCAGCAGCGTCGCCGCCGCGCCGTTGGCGATACGTAAATGCAGCACGGCGCCGGTATTCTTGCCGCGCGGGAATTTGATCTCGATCGGACAGGCGAAGGCCGCGAGTTCCGCACCGACGATCGTCGGCCAATGCGTGAGAATCTCGGCGGCGGTGAAGCCGCGTTTTCCAAGGGCGGGTTTGGCCGCGCGCGCCGACAGGCTCGCGATATTGATGAAACCGCGCGCGATGCGCGGCGGCGGGGCGTCGGTTTCCGAAGGCGGCTTGCGGGCGGCGGACATGGACCGAGGATGGGCTAGGCGGGAGGACGCAGCAAGACAGTTGAACAGGCGGGCGCATCATTTCATGGTGCGGTTATGCCTTCTCCTCGTTCTGTTGCCCGAAAGACGCAGGGATCGGTCGCCGCATCGGCCGATCTTCTCGCCTGGTACGACCGCCACCGGCGCCGCCTGCCGTGGCGCGCGCTGCCGGGCGCCGCGCCGGACCCCTACGCGGTGTGGCTTTCGGAAATCATGCTGCAACAGACCACCGTCACGGCGGTGAAACCTTACTTCGAGATGTTTCTCGCGCGCTGGCCGGCGGTGTCGGACCTGGCCGACGCGAATGTGGAGGACGTGATGACGGCGTGGGCCGGGCTTGGGTACTACGCGCGGGCGCGCAACCTTCATAAGTGCGCGCAGGTGGTGGCGCGCGAATATGCGGGCGTGTTTCCGGATACGGAAGAAGCTTTGCGCGCGCTGCCGGGTATCGGGCCCTACACGGCGGCGGCCATCGCATCCATCGCTTTCGATCGCCGCGCGGTGGTGGTCGACGGCAACGTGGAACGGGTAATGGCGCGGTTGTTCGCGGTCATGGAGCCGTTGCCGAAAAGCAAACCGACATTGATCGCCCATGCCGGGACCCTGACGCCAAACGAGCGTCCGGGCGATTACGCGCAGGCGGTGATGGATCTGGGCGCGACGGTGTGCACGCCGAAATCGCCGGTCTGCGTGCTGTGTCCGTGGGCCGCGCCGTGCATGGCGCGCGCGGGCGGCCTTCAGGAAGAACTTCCGGCCAAGCTCAAGAAAGCCGAAACGCCGACGCGCTATGGGGTCGCGTTCTGGATGATGCGCGAGGACGGCGCGGTGCTGCTGCGCCGCCGCGAAGCCAAGGGCCTTCTCGGCGGCATGACCGAAGTGCCGTCCACCGCCTGGCGGGCGAGAAAGTGGACCAAGACCGACGTGGACGCCGCGCGGCCCTTTTCAAAAGGCTGGCGCACATTGCCGGGCCGGGTGACGCATACCTTCACCCATTTTCACCTGGAGCTGACGGTCCTCGCGGCCGACCTCACCGCCGCGCAGGCGAAAAAGCTGGACGAAGCCGCCCTCTGGACCCCGCTGGAACGCATCGGCGACGCCGGCCTGCCCAGCGTAATGGCGAAGATCGCCAAACACGCGATGAAGGCGATGGCGTAGGTATAGTTTGTCATCCTTGCGCCCGAAGGGCGCGAAGATGACCAAAAACAAAAAAATTCTCACATGATTCCAATTGTCGGCGCGGCGCGATACTCTCGCTGATTATTCCTTGGGGGACGAGATGCCCGATACCGGATCGCCGGGACCTAAGACCGACTTGACTGAAGCCGCGCTGCAATACCACCGCGAGCCGACACCAGGAAAATTGTCCGTCGTCGCCAAGAAGCCCTTGGCCAATCAGCGCGACCTCGCGCTGGCCTATTCGCCGGGTGTGGCGGCGGCCTGCAATGTGATTGTCGAGGACCCGCGCGAGGTCGACACCGTCACCGGGCGCGCCAACTTGGTGGGCGTGATCACAAATGGAACGGCGGTGCTCGGCCTCGGCGCCATTGGCCCCCTGGCGGCGAAGCCGGTGATGGAGGGCAAGGCCGTCCTTTTCAAGAAGTTCGCCAACATCGACGTGTTCGACATCGAGATCGCCGAGAAGGATCCGATGAAACTGGTCGACATCATCGCGAGCCTGGAGCCGACCTTCGGGGCCATCAACCTCGAGGACATCAAGGCGCCGGACTGCTTCATCGTCGAAAGCGAACTTCGCAAGCGCATGAAGATCCCGGTCTTCCACGACGACCAGCACGGTACCGCCATCGTGGTCGCCGCGGCGGTGATCAACGGGCTGTCGCTGCTCGGCAAAGACATCGCGAAGGTGAAGCTGGTTTCCACCGGCGGCGGGGCGGCGGGCATCGCGTGCCTGAACCAGCTCGTCGATCTCGGCCTCAAGCGCGAGAACGTCATCCTCTCGGATCATAAGGGCGTGGTCTATAAAGGCCGCACCGAGGACATGACGGACCAGAAGCGCGAATATGCCGCGGACACCAATACGCGCACGCTCGCCGAAGCCATCATCGGCGCCGATGTGTTCCTGGGTCTGTCGGCGCCGAAGGTGCTGACGCCGGAGATGGTGCGGTCGATGGCGAAGGGGCCGTTCATCCTCGCGCTCGCCAATCCGGAGCCCGAGATCATGCCGGCCCTGGCGCGCGAGGCGGCGCCGGATGCGATCATCGCGACGGGGCGCTCCGATTATCCGAACCAGGTGAACAACGTCCTGTGTTTCCCCTACATCTTCCGCGGCGCGATGGATGTGGGCGCGACGACCATCAACGACGAGATGAAGATCGCCTGCGTGCAGGCCATCG